>JACAES010000050.1 GCA_013388735.1 Chloroflexota bacterium
CGCCACTTTTTCGACAATCTCCCCGTTGATGAGTTCAAACAGCCGGTTCTTGTTTTCAGGCCGTTCCACAAAGGCGTGGAACTCGTCTAACGTGTACAGTTTTTCCCGCAGCGCCATACTGTTTCTCCACTGACCATACTACGATTATACCCGCAGTTATCGCGCTTGATTGGCTTCTCCTGGCAGGGCAATCGCTTGAAGATACCTAGCCTCAATAAGCATGCTATCCACTCTTGACCCCTCCCCCAACCCCCCTCCCCTCAGGGGACATGCGTCCCCATTCGGGTCGCCGAATTCGGAGAGGGGGCTTAATGCGCCTCTTACTCCCCCTTTCTCCGTATACGGGGAAAGGGGGCCGGGGGGATAGGGGTTAACGTGACGCGAAATTACAGTTTGAAGCGATTACCCTGCTTCTCCCGGCGATTCGCTTTTCTGCTAACAACCGCAGCCCCGCCGCTACCCCGGCAGCATCCGGGGCAGAATCGCGTCCATCAGCATCGCCGTTTCTTCCAGCGATTGGTAATCGTCGGCGTAGGAAATCACGTCAAGCTGCGGGTCGTAGCTCCAGAAGCCCACCGCGTCGTACAGGTAGCGAATGTAGGTATAACAGATGCCCAGCACGATGCGCGAATATACGCCGTAAGCCATATACGGGAAAAAGATGATGACGCCCCGGTCATGCAGGTACAGCACCACACCCAGGTCTTTATTGGGGTAATGCAGTTCCACGTCGCCGCCGGGGGCGCGCACGGGGATTAAAGTGGGGTCGAGTTTGAGCATCAGCCGCGCCAGCGCCTTCGGCTTCAGCTTTCGCACCGGCCAGAAGGCTTCCGGCTGGTTAAGGCTCTGACCGTTCTGGAACAGCCATTCCAGCATGGTCGGGCTGAGTGTGCCGGTTTTTGGCACGTACAGGTGAATTTCGTAGATCATAATGCAGTCTCAGGTCGCCAATCTTCAATCCAGAAGCGCGGCTTCGCTCAAGACATTTGATGGCCCTTTCGCGGCGATCACGCCAAAACGTTCAGGCGGGCGCTTTTTTCTCGCGCAGCAGGCCGATCAGCAGCATCACGTTATCCACCGCTTCCAGCGGCAGGCTGAACCAGACCTCGCCGCCGGCGGTCAGCAGCGCCAGCCGCCCGCCGGATGTCCGGTAATCGCCAAAATCTGCCCAGGGTAAATCGCGCCCACCTTCGTGCAGGCCGTCGGCGCTCAGGTGCAGCGTGTCGGAAAACGGCACGCGCTGGCCTTTCGCCAGGCGGTCGCGCACGGCGGGCGCGATCTCGCGCAGGATATGGTTTTCCAGCCGCATCCCCATATCGCCGACACGTCGGTACAGGCCGCCGACCACGATGCGCTGTTCCTGGATGGTGGTCAGCGTCAGCCGGTGGACGGTGCGCCGCAGCAGCCCGCCGAAGTAAGCATAAACTTCCGCCCGCTGCCGGATACTGCGGATTTCCGCATAATGAAAAAAGACGACCCGCGAGCCTTCCCGGTAGCTGAAGCCGTTCTGATAGAGGATGATTTCGCGGTTCCACAGGTGCAGCACCGCCCAGCCCGCCGCCAGCGCGACCAGGGCGGTCAGCCCGGCGGTGACGGGCGGCCCCCAGCCGGGCGCTTCTGCCAGCGTAAAGTTAAGCGCCGTCCCGACCAGCACCACGAGCGCCACCGCCGGCAGCAGCAGCCGCGTCCGGTCAACCGGGTAGGTGGCGATGACCGCGCCGAGAACCGGGTCTGCTTCCAGCATGGCGGCTAACCGGCGCGCGCCTGCGAAACCGTCAGGTTATCGTATTCGACCGTCAGGCCCAACCGGCTGGCGGCGGCGGCGGCCAGCCCGACCTGTCCCCGGTTATAGGTATCATCAATGGCATCGCCGACGAACTCGCCGTTAACGTACAGCGCGAGATAATCGTCCAGGCAGACGGCACGCAGAGTGTTCAGGGCAGCGCCGGTTTTGATCTTGTCGGAAGAAGTCCAGTCTACCAGCGGCACCACGCTGCGCCCGCGCGCCCGCATGATGGCGAACCGCCCCGCGCCTTCCACCAGGAACAGGTAGCCGTCGCCGTTGTTGATCTGCGCGGCGCTTTCGATGGCCTCCGGCGTGCTTTCTGCCGCTGCCTCGGCAGTGGCTTCCATCGTCGCTTCGGCCTCCGGCGTGGCCTCGGCGGCCTCGACCAGCGGGTCGCCCTCCGGCAGATTCTGGCCGACGCTGCCGCGCATCCGGCAGATTAGGCCGTAAACGGTGTTCGGGTCTTCTGTAATCTGCCGCGCTTCCACGTCAATCACCACGTTATCATAGGCGTCGCCCCACTGGCCGTACCAGACCTCGCTGTCGCCTTCGGTCACAACCATGCGGTAAACGCCATCGCTGATTTGCAGCCGCGCCGCCCCGTCGCCATACGTGCCTTCTTCAAAAACGCCGGGTTCGGTGAAGTCATAGTAGGCCAGTTCGTCGCCTTTCACGAATTTCCTGATCGGGACGGCTGGCGGGGCGCAGGCGGCCACCAGCAGGCTAACCACAATAAACAACCCAGTCCATCGAATCACGATAAACACTCCTGAATGTAGGCTGATGCCGGTGCGCGAGCAGGACTCACACCGATATTTTTACCACATATCTACCCTCGCTACACGCTCCTGGTTCGGGTCACTCATCAAGTTATCCCGGCGGCGAATTTATAACATCCGGCGTAACTCCCATATTGGTGCTAAAATATGAAAAGCGTAAAGGCATGGAGGGAGAAGCGATGGCTATGGAACAGGTCTTTCAGGCGCAGGCAGCACACCAGAACGAACTGCTCGCCAAACCGAACGTGGTCGGCGTGGCAGTAGGTCGCAAAAATTTAACGGGCGAACTTTCGGTGGTAACGCTGGTCGAGCAGAAAAAACCGCTGGCGGCGCTTTCCGCTCAGGAAGTCATACCAAAGCAGGTAGATGGCGTGCGTACCGACGTGATCGAAGTGGGCTACCTGCGGGCCTACCAGAACCCGCGCAACCGTTTTCGCCCCACCATCCCCAGCGGTGTGAGCCTCGGTCACTACAAAATCACCGCCGGGACGCTTGGCACGATTGTCACCGACCGCACCACCGGCGAAAAACTGCTGCTGTCCAACAATCATGTGATGGCGAACAGCAACGACGCCTTGGTCGGCGACCCGATTTTACAGCCCGGCCCGACCGACGGCGGCCAGAATCCCGCCGATATGGTGGCGCGCCTGGAGCGATTCGTGCGCATCCGCTTCACCGACGAACCCGACACGCCGCCCACGCCGCCGCCCGGTCAAGGCTGCGACATTGTATCGGTGATCGTCGCGCTGACCAATGCGCTGGCGGCGCTGCTGGGGTCCAGTTCCCGCGTCGCGCCAACCACCGCCAAACCGCAAACGCAGACGACGGTTACAGCGCAGGTGCCAACCAACGAGGTGGACGCTGCCGTCGCCAAACCGATAGACCCGAATATGTTCAGCGGCGAAATTCTGAACATCGGCATGATTAGCGGCACCAAACCGGCCACCCTGGGCATGAAAGTCCGCAAGATGGGGCGCACAACCGGCTATACCGAAGGCACGGTGAACCTGCTGAACGCCACCGTGAACGTGGGTTATGGCAGCGGAACGGCGCGTTTCACCGGCCAGATCATCACCGGGCCGATCAGCCAGGGCGGCGACTCCGGCTCACTGATCGTGGACGGGACGGAGAACAAGGCGGTCGGTCTGCTGTTCGCCGGGTCGAATCTGGCGACCATCTTCAACCCGATTGACCGCGTGCTGGATTTACTGTCTATCAATATTTAGGTTCGTTCAGTGGGGCGCGCCGTGCGCGTTCTTTTTCCGTTTTTCGACCGGGTGAGCAGGAGGTTTATAACGATGGTTCAGAATGCAGATATGGCAAAAGCGGCGATGGTGCAGGCCAAATACACCGACGAACTGCTGAAGAAACCGCACGTCGTCGGCGTGGGGCTGGGGCTGGCGCATAAAGGCGGCCAGCCCACCGACGAGATTGCCGTGATCGTGATGGTAGATGAAAAAGTGGCCGCCGAGCAGCTTTCGCCGGAGGACATGATTCCGGCGCAGCTTGACGGCGTGCGCGTAGATGTGCAGATGATGGGTACGTTCGTCGCGCAGTAATCCAGGCTTTTTTCGGGGGCGCCTTCGCGCGCCCCAACATCTATCCCCTTGAGACCGCCAGCCGCTTGCAGCCGCGAATGGCTGGCCGCCGGTTGAAAATCCATTCAAAAAGCGTTTTGGCACATACCCGGCCTTGTGTTACAATCCGGCTCGATTGGAAATTATGCTCATGCTGCGTATCGGAAATGGGCTTAGGGGCTTTGCAGGAATATAAACGTCATGCTATACTCGTGCGGTTTGTCACAATTTCCGCCAGCCCAACAATCTGACCCGTTCCGGGTGAAATGTACCTGCGCCCGGCCAGTCACCTTAACGCGATTTTATACGTTGTGGGAGTAACGCTCCGATGGCTGTTTTAAACGAATGGGCGTTCATCGGCGTCTTCTTCGCAGTTGCCTGGGTCTTCCCGGTGCTGCCGATTCTGGGCGCGCGCATCTTCGCCCCGCACAAACCCAACGCGCTCAAACAATCCACCTATGAATGCGGGGTGGAAACGGTGGGCGATACCTGGGTGCAGTTTAAAGTGCAGTATTACATTTATGGTCTGGTGTTCCTGGTTTTTGACGTGGAAATCGTGCTGCTGTTCCCCTGGGCGCTGGCCTACAACCAGCTTGATTTATTCGCGTTCGGTGCCGGTTTTCTGTTCATCTTCCTGCTGACGGACGCGCTCATCTACGCCTGGCGCAAGGGCGCGCTGGAGTGGGTCTAGCCGAAAGCCCTGCGTGACGGAGTGAGGATTGTTTATGGAAGACGTTTGCAGCATCAATAATATCGTCCGCTGCCTGCTGGATGGCGGGATGGATCCGGGGTTAGCGAACTTTATTTCGATCTTACTGGGTGTGCTGATGGTGGCCTCGCTGCCGCTGGTCACGGTCATTATGCTGATCTGGGTGGAGCGTAAGGTCGCCGCCCGCGTGCAGGATCGCCTCGGCCCGAACCGCGTCGGCCCGTTTGGGCTGTTGCAGTCGGTGGCAGACGCGCTGAAACTGCTGACCAAAGAAGACATCACCCCGATGGGCGCAGACAAGTTCATTTATAACCTGGCGCCGATCATCGCCTTCGCTTCGATTGTGCTGATCTGGGCGGTGATTCCCTTCACGCCGCTGCATATCGGGGCGGATCTGGGCATTGGCATCCTGTATTTTATGGCGGTCGGTTCGATTGCGACCGTCAAGGTGATGGTGGCCGGCTGGTCGAGCAACAACAAATATGCCCTGCTGGGCGCGTTCCGCACCATCGCGCAGCTTTTGAGCTACGAAGTGCCGCTGGTGCTGGCCCTGATCGTGCCGGTGATGCTGGCCGGCACAATGAGTATGCAGGGTATCACCGCCGCGCAGCAGGGCATGTGGTACATCTTTATGGCTCCGGTGGCGGCGGTGATCTTTTTCATCGCCAACCTGGCCGAAGTCGGGCGCGCGCCGTTTGACCTGCTGGAAGCCGAATCGGAAATCATCGCCGGGTACAACATCGAGTATTCCGGTTTTAAGTTCGGCATGTTCATGGCCGGCGAGTTCATGCACGCTTTCACCGTCTGCGTGTTGATGGCGGTGATCTTCCTGGGCGGCTGGTCGGGGCCATTCGTGCATGAAGTCCCCGTCTTGGGTTTCCTCTACCTGGGGATAAAAACTGCCCTGGTTTATATCGTGATGCTGGTGCTGCGCAGCACTGTGCCGCGTGTCCGCATTGACCACATGATGGCCTTCAACTGGAAATTCCTGGTGCCGATCGCTATCATCAACCTGCTGCTGACGGCCTTCCTGCTGTACGTCGTGCGCGCGCTGGGGTTGACCCCCGCGCCGGAGCAGGCGACCGATTTTGCGGCCAATCTGCCGCAGACGCTTGTGCTGCTGGTCGCCAATCTGGCGCTGGTCGGCGGCATCGTCGCCATGATCCGCAATCAGGGCCGCCGTCAGCGGCTGGCGGACGAAGCGCGGATGGCCGAGGCGGAAATGGAAGAACCGGCCCTTCCCGCCAGAGTCCCGGCGGGGGATTAAATTCAGGCATATCTCAGTGGGGGCGCACAGCCGTGCGCCCCTACGAATGTGTAGGGGATATTTATGATTGAGCTAAACGTTCAAACCATCGCCTTTTTCGTTTTTACCCTGTTCATCCTGGGCGGCGCGCTGGGCGTGGTGACAACGCGCAATCTCGTTCATGGCACGCTGTATTTAGTCCTCAGCCTGTTCGGGGTGGCCGGGTTTTTTGTGCTGCTCAGCGCGCCCTTCCTGGCGACGGTGCAGGTGCTTGTTTACATCGGCGCGATTGCCATCCTGATTATTTTCGCCGTCATGCTCACACGCAGCATGACGCAGCTGCGCGCGGTCTACAATCACCAGTGGGCGGCCAGCGCGGTCGTCAGCCTCCTGCTGTTTGTGCTGCTGACGGTCGGCGTCATCCTGCCGGTGTGGGGTGTCAACGGCGCGCAGGCCGTCCAGACGGTGCCGGAAGTGGTGGCCGATACGGTTGAACTGGGCAAGGCGCTGGTAGATCGTAACCAGTACGTGCTGCCGTTCGAGGTAGCGTCGCTGCTGCTGACGGCGGCTATGATCGGCGCAATTGTCATCGCACGTGACGACGACTAAAGCGGAGGGTAACAACGCATGGTTCCTTTGTGGACGTATCTGCTGGTAGCTGCCGGGTTGTTCTGCATCGGCGCGTATGGTGTGCTGTCCCGCCGCAACGCCGTCGCCGTCCTGATGGGCATCGAACTGATGTTGAACGCGGTGAACATCAATCTGGTGGCCTTCTGGCGTTATCTCTCGCCGCTGAATATGGCGGGGCAGGCTTTCACGGCCTTTATTTTTGTAGTTGCGGCGGCGGAAGCGGCGGTCGGGTTGGCGATTATTATCTCGATCTACCGCACTCGCCAATCGGTCATCGTCGAAGACGTTGACATTATGAAGTGGTAGGCGCTTTA
>JACAES010000129.1 GCA_013388735.1 Chloroflexota bacterium
CCAATCGGCACGTCGCTGTGTTCAAGGGCGTGAAGGGCTTCCTCCAGCGCCAGCCGCATGAAGTATTCGTCGGTCAATGTGTCTGACATCAGAACAGGCTTAACTGCTGCGGCGAGTCGGCGTCCGGTTCGTCCGGTTCATCGGGTTGGTCATCGTCAGCCGGCGGCGCGGCATCAACGCCAAGCAGCGCGGCTTCTTCATTGGCGGCCATGTCCTCCACATCGAACGTGGCTTCCGCTTCCGGCGGTTCATCGGCTGCTGCCGGCATCGAATAAAAGGCCTGCCCGGCCGGCTGGCCGTCCAGCGCGTGTAAATCCGGCGCAAAACCCTCCGGCGCATCCTCGACACGCAGGGTCGCCAGTACGCGCAGTTCCGCCAGTTCGGCCTCGCTAAAACCGGCTTCCTGCATCACACCCCGCAGCGTCGGCTCGGTCACGCGGTCGCCGGTGCGGATGACGTGCATATAATGGGCGCGCAGGCATTCGCGCCAGTCATCGGCGAAGATGTTTTCGCTCACTTACACCTCAAAAGACTGTTTCCATTCCGGGATAAAAACGGCCATGCCGTAACGCTCTTTCAGCCCGCCGGCCAGCGCGGTAGCCGCTTCTAGCTCGCCATGCACCAGGAAAGTCCGCTGCGGTTTGCGCTGGAACGCGCCCACCCAGGCCAGCAGTTCATCACGGTCGGCATGGCCGCTGAAGCCGCTCAGTACCTCGACCTGCGCTCGCCGGGTATAGGGTTCGCCAAAAATGCGGACTTCTGTCTGTTTTTCGACCAGCCGCCGGCCCAGTGTATCGGGGGCCTGCCAGCCGCTAATCAGCACCGTGTTGTTGGGGTTTTCGATGTTATTTTTGAGGTGGTGCAGAATGCGCCCGGTTTCCGCCATGCCGCTGGCGCTGATGATGATAGCCGGCTGACGCAGGAAGTTGAGACGCTTGCTTTCCTCGACCGAGCGCGTGTAGGTGATGTCCTGAAAGCCGAATGGGTCGGCCTGGCCGCCCAGGTCGAGGATGAACTGGCGGGTTTCGGCATCAAAACATTCCGGGTGGGTGCGGAATACATCGGTGGTGTTAACGGCCAGCGGGCTGTCCACGAAGATCGGCAGGCGCGGGATGTCGCCTTGATTTGCCAACTTGTGCAGTGTGTAGACCAACTGCTGTGTGCGGCCAACGGCGAAAGCCGGGACGATGACCTTGCCGCCGCGCTGGTAGGTTTCGACCACGATGCGTTCGAGTTCCTGCTCGGCGTCCGGGTAGGGCGGGTGCAGGCGGTCGCCGTAGGTGCTTTCCATAATGAGCAGATCGGCGGAATCCACCGTCTGCGGGTCGCGGATGATGGGGATGCCAACGCGCCCCAGGTCGCCGCTGAAGACCAGCCGCACGTCGCGGTGCGCTTCGTGGTCTTCGATGTCCAGGATGACGATGGCGCTGCCCAGCATATGCCCGGCATCCAGGAAGGTCAGGTAGACGCCGGGCAAAACCTGGCGCTGGCGGCTGTAGTTCTGCGATACAAGACTGTCCAGGCTGGCTTCGGCATCCACCTGGGTATAAATCGGCTCGACCAGCGGTTTGCCGCGCTTGCGATTTTTCTTGTTGACGTACTCGACATCTTTTTCCTGGATGTGGCCGCTGTCCAGCAGCATGACGGCGCACAGGTCGCGGGTGGCGTGGGTGCAGATGATGTCGCCGCTGAAGCCGTTTTTGACCAGATTCGGGATATTGCCGGAATGGTCAATGTGGGCGTGAGACAGAATCATTACATCCACCGACTGCGGATCGAAAGGCAGGCGGCGGTTGCGGTCGTGGGACTCGGCGCGTCGGCCCTGGTACAGGCCGCAGTCCAGCAGGATACGCTTTCCGTTGACTTCGATCATATGCTGCGAACCGGTGACGGTTTGCGCCGCACCGTAAAAAGTTAACCGCATGATGATTTCCCCGGCTTTCTTGTCTGCAAAAGAAACCAATAAAGGTGAGACTGACCTCGCACTTTAATCATACACCCTTCCGGTTGCGTGGGCAGGGCATCCGGTTTTGAGCAGCGGTTTTAGCGCCGGGCCAGCGGTTTGAGGATGTCCAGGATTTCCTGTCCGTAAGTGGCGATGCGCCAGGGGCCGAGGCCGTTGATGCCGCGCAAGTCGTCAGGGTGGGCCGGCCCGCGCTGCGCCAGCGACCACAGGGTGTCTTTGGACAGAATCACGTCGGACTCCACACCGCGCGCTTCGGCGCGGGTTTTGCGCCACAGCCGCAGGGCGTTGTACCGTTCGGTCACGATGGGGTCGGTGACCGGGCGTGGCGGCGGCTGCGGCACCGGCGCGCGTCTGCCGCGCTCGACCGCTTGCACGATGCGCTGGCCGTAGCGGTCAATCTGAGCGCGCGTCATGCCCGGAATACCTTTCATTCGCTCCGGCGTATACGGCGCGGCTACTGCCAGCGCCACCAGCACCGAATCGCCAAAGACTTTAAAAGGCGGGGTGTCGCGTTCCTCGGCGATGCTTTCGCGCAGCAGGTAGAGTTCGCGCAGCAGCGCCATCTGGCGGCGGCTGAGGTCGGCATTAAAGCCGATGCGCCAGTAACCTTCCGGGTCAAACTGATGATTGATGGCCGGAACGCGGGCATTTTCGACAAAGGTTTCCCAGGCTTCGTCCAGGGCGTTGATTCGCGCCAGCTCGTCGCGCAGTCGGTCGCGCAGCATCGGCAGATAATGGGTGTCCATCTGGGCATACAGCAGGCTTTCTTCCGAAAGCGGGCGCTGTCCCCAATCGTCGCGCTGGTGGCTTTTGTCCATCGTCACGCCCACATACAACGACAGCATTTTGTCCAGGCCAATCGCCTTATGGCCGCAGATGCGGGCGGCGACCATCGTATCGAAAAGCCCGCTGATGGTGAAGCCGTAATCACGCTTCAGGCACATCAGGTCGTATTCGGCGGCGTGGAAAACCTTCTCGATGGACGGGTCGGCCAGCAGGGGGCCGAGCAGGTGCAGGTTGGCGACGCGCAGGGGGTCTACGATGTAATCCGCCGAACGGGTGGAAATCTGGATCAGGCAGATACGCTCGCGGTAGGCGTACAGGCTGTTGGATTCGGTATCAATGGCGATGAGGGGTTGGGATGAAAGATCGTCAACCAGACGGCTGAAATTCCGGTCGTGGTCAATGTAACGCGCCCGTGGGAAAGGCCAATTCATAAGCGCAGCGATTCTAAATCCATTTTCGCCGGATGAAATAGATAACCATGAGGATTGAAATCATTAACATCATCCCCATAACAACTATAAAAGCCAGCGGGTGTTCGTCAAGTGGCAAGTTGATGTTCATGCCATAAATGCCGGTGACGAGCGTCAGCGGCAGGATGATGACGGAGATGACGGTCAGAATCCGCATGACTTCGTTGATACGGTGGCTGACGAGGGTATTGGCGGTATCGGCCAGACCGGCGATCACCTCGGCGTCTTCGTCCATGATGTCGCGGGCGCGGTAAATATGGTCAACGGTATCGCCGAAATATTCTTCCAGGTCTTCGCGGATGATCGGGTGTTCGGTGCGTTCAAGCTGCTCCAGGATGGGGACGAGATGGCGGATAATCCGGCGCAGGGCGATGATGTCCCGGCGCACAACGGCGATGTCGCTGACGATGCGCTGTGTATAAGCCGTGAAGATGTTTTCTTCGATGGCCCTGATATTGGAGTCCACTTTGTCGAGGATGGGAAAGATGTAGTCTACAAGCTGGTCTACGATGACGTAAAAGGCGTCATTCGCGCCGCGCCCCATCAGCTTTTCCCGCTCGACGGGGCTGTGCTGGCACTTCTCGAACATATGTATCATGGGGGTAAGCTGCCCATCATGAACCGTCACCAGGAAGTTGCGTCCTACGATAAAATCCACCTCGCTGGCACGCGAGATGCGCGCGACGCGATCCCATACCGGGAACTGAAGCACCACAAACAGGTAGTCGTCATCCTCGTCAATTTTGGGGCGTTCGGTCTGGCTTAAAACGTCTTCCAGGTTAAGGGGATGAATGTAGGGGAATTCGCGGCGCAGCAGGTCAATATCGGCCGGCACAGGATGGATGATATTGATCCAGGTGAAGCGATTGTGCTGCAATTTCTGGCTCGGCATAGGCTATTACGTCCCGGCGTACAGATTTCACTTAAACGAATTAAAGGTTTTGACACGTCCTAACCTTTGTGATACATTGTACAGGCAATTGGGATACCCCGCATTGGTTTTATAGTGTACGGATTGATTCTCCCTTTCCAATCAGTAGGTGTGTCTCTTTACAGGTCCAGGTCATATTGAGGAGGCATCGTTAAATGGCGACAGCAAGTGTTACGAGAGCCAAAGCCTCGCCACCTGCTCAAACGCAAGCGGTGGGGGTGAGCGCGCCGAATCGCCGGGAGTTTCTGTATTATATCTGGGGCGCGTCCATCCTCTTGATCGGTGGTCAGGCAGCAGCCGGGCTAATCTGGTTTTCGCTGCCGCGCTTTAAAGAAGGCGAGTTCGGTGGAACGTTTAATTACACTGCCGACCAGATTGGCGACGTGCTGCCCGCAGCGGGGGCTGCACCGTTCTCGGTGCCTGCTGGTCGTTTTCATATGTCGAATGTCGAAGGCGAAGGGTTTGTGGCCCTCTACGGCGTCTGCACGCACCTGGGCTGCCTGCCGAAATGGACGCCAACGACCCATCGTTTTGAGTGTCCGTGTCATGGTTCCAAGTTTGAGTTGAATGGCAAATACATCGAAGGCCCTGCGCCGCGCAGCCTGGATCGTTTCCGCGTGACCCTGACGTTTGCCGACGGCACGGAAGTCGCCACCAACGAAGCCGGCGACCCGATTCCGCTGGACGGGAAAGAAATCGTCAATATCGCGGTCAACACCGGTGCGCGCATCAAACGGCCAGGCAAAGTTTAGGCGTTATGAGGAGTTAGCGTATGTCGGTACTGCCATTTCCGTCCTTCCTGGACGATGTAAAAGAAAAAGGACTGAAGCGCGCCGTCTTTGAAGTCGTTGATGAATCGGTGGAACGCCTGACGGCGGGCATGAATATTCAGGATATTCGAGAGGCGCTGCGCGGCGAGGCCCCCAGTCGCAAGCCAAACCCGCGCTTGCAGCCGCACGCAGACGGCTTCTGGCTGCACATGCGCCCCAGCTATTTCCATTCGGACATGACCGGCCTGTATCCGACTTTCCGGTTGGGCTGGCTGTCTACCTATTTTGTCTTTTTCGAGACGATCACCGGCATTCTGCTGATGGTGTGGTACACGCCGTCGCCGGAAATCGCCTACAGCAACATGATTAACATGCTCACCAACGTGCCGCTGGGCCAGCTTATGCGCGATCTGCACCGGTTGGGCGCAGAGGCGATGGTGCTGATTGTGGCCTTACATATGGTGCGAACGTGGGTCACAGGGTCATACAAAAGGCCGCGCCAGTTCACCTGGTTCACCGGCTTAATCCTGCTGGTGATTACGGGTTTTTTGAGCTTCACCGGTTATTTGCTGCCCTGGGATCAGTTGGCGCTGTGGGCCGTGACCATCGGGGCGAGCATGATCGAGGCCACGCCGCCGCCGGTGGTGGGCGAAAACCTGAACCTGCTGATTCGCGGCGGCCCGGAAATCGGGGCGAACGGGTTGCTGCGTTTTTACCTGCTGCACGTACTGGCGCTGCCGGCGCTGCTGTTCGTTTTTACCGGCGTCCACTATTACAAGGTCATCGTTCACGGCCACAGCCTGCCGCCGCAGAAAGAGAATATCGGCGAGGATACGGCCAAGCGCGTGCCGCTGGATAAGCGCGTGTATTTCATCCCTGATGTGCTGACCAGCGAACTGCTGTGGGTGGCGGTGACGACACTTATCCTGGTGGTGCTGTGCATCTGGTTCTACGACGCGCCGCTGGAACACCACGCCGACCCGCAGGTAACGCCGCTTGGCACGACTGCGCCCTGGTATTTCCTGTGGATTCAGGGCGCGCTGAAACTGGGCGATAAAGTCTTCTGGGGGCTGATTTTCCCCGGCGCGCTGCTGGGTGTGATGGCCGTCTGGCCGTATATTGACGTGACTGCCAGCCGGCGTTTTGCTCACCGTCGCTTCGCGCTGACACTCATCCTGCTGCTGATTTCGTTTGTCACGATTTTGAGCTATATGGGTCTGCCGGAATTCGGGGTTGTGACTGCGGCGGACACGGCCATCATCCACGAGATGACCTACCCGCCGGCGCACAACCACATGGGCAAACTGCTGCCCGTGCCGTATGATCAGCTTGTGCCGGGTATGTACACCACAAGCGAATTCTCCGACGAGGAGATAACGCTGGCCGATTTCAATCAGGAAATCGAAACCATCATGGCCCCCGTGGCGTTGGGCAGCCGGGTGCAGAGCATCGAAGCCAACCTGCTGGATGAACTCCAGAATCAGGATTACCTGGTTGTCACCAACCTGAACTTCGCGCCCGTGCCAGGCGACGCGCCCGAACTGCGAGCGGCGATGGAGGAGTTCGCGGCTATGGTGGCAAGCCACGATAAAGAGCTGGTCAACGCCTGGGGCGGTGTCATCATCACGCAGAACCAGGCTGACCTGAAGCGTATTGACGTGATTTTAAGCTGGGATACGGTTGAAGTCGAAAATGGGCGTCCGATGCTCGATGCCGATGGCAACCCGGTTCTGGTACGCGACGCCGAAGGCAACGTGGTACGCAGCCAGAATATCCAGCATATCTTTGTTCACCAAGACGGCGGTTACTTTTCCAACTAGGCAGGACGAAGGCGGATGTTACAAGGTATGATCTTTCCCAAAATCGAGAATCGCATCCTGGTCGGCGTCCTGTCCTTTGTGGCGATCATGGTGCTGCTGGGTTGGGCAGCCATCAATGAAGGCGGACGAATGGCGGCCTTTGAGCAGACCTTCCATGCCCGTTCCATCGAACAGGGCGCGGCGCTGTTCACCTCCAACTGCTCGACCTGTCACGGGTCGGACGGCCTGGGTGGCGCCAAAGGCCCGGCGCTGAATAACCCGCAGCTTTTTGGTTACGATTTCTACCCGGAAGTCACCAAAGAGATCGGCGCGCTGATGACCGAAAAGGCCGATCTGCAAACCGAAGCCAGCCGCCCGGCCACGACCCCGGAACGTCTGGCGGAGATTGATGCCCGGTTGGCCGAAATTGACGCCCGCATCGAAGAATTGGATGCGCCGCGCCGCCAGGCACTCCAGGCGGCCATTGATCGCGGGTATAACCCGCAGCGCCCCAGCCGCCTGCAAAACGTCGGCTGGGCCGGCACGACCGAATCCTTCGTCCTGACGACGCTGATTCACGGTCGCCCGGTGAGCAATAACTACTGGTCGGGCGGCGGTATGGTGGCCTGGTCACAGACGGCGGGCGGCCCGCTGCGTATGGATCAACTGGAAGACCTGACGGCTTACGTCATGAACTGGCAGCGCGACTGGACGCTGGAAGACCTGTTCGCCGTCAGGCAGTTTGCCATCGAGCCGGTTGACCCCGCGCCGCTGCGTGCGCAGATCGAACAGCTTCAGGCCTCCGGCGGCGTCATCCCAGAGCCGGTTGGCACCGCCGTGCGGGATATCCTTGTTCAGCTTGAAAGCGTGACCGGCGACCCGGCGCGCGGCGACGCCCTGTATCATGGTACCGGCGGCGCGCGGTCATTTAATGGCACGACGCTGGGCTGCTCCACCTGCCACCTGGCGGAAGGCGTGGCGGTTGGCCCGCAGACCGGCGGCACGTACAGCCGCGTCCTTAATGAGCGGATGAACGACCCGGCGCTGGCCGGATACACGCCGGAACAATATCTGGTCGAGAGCATCGTGCTGCCGAACAACTATCTCGTGCCGGGTTTCCAGGGTTTGATGATCGCCAACTTCGGCCAGAACATTTCCGTCCAGGATTTGGCCGACCTCTTGGCCTACCTGAAAACGCAGCAGTAAACCGGGGTTTCGCCCGGAACGGTGAATCCCAGGGGGTGCGGCTCAACCGCATCCCCTTTTTGGTTCTGCTGCGCTTGTCGCTCGATCTTGGCACAGCCTTCGACGGGCCTCAGTTCTGTTCTTCGCCGCCGGGGTAGACAAAATCCCCTTCCTATAGTTGTTATGGGAGGGGGATTACAAGGGGGCAAAACAGAAGATTGTGCCGGGAGCGATCAATCGTCTAACAACTGCCCTTGTCCAGCGTATATTCCAGTTCGGCGCGGTTGTTGCCCTCGTTGGTTTCGGCGATCTGGTTGGCCGGGTCTACCACAATCACGATCTTGTGTTTCTCGGCGAAGTAGGTGCTGACCGTGATCGGGATTGCGCCGGAGTTAATGGTCTGTCCCGGCTGAATCGGGCCGAACGCGCCGGAGGTGGCCTGCTGCTGCGTGCCGTCGCGCACGGCGATGTCCTGGACGGAGATCGAGCCGCCGCTGCTTGCCCCGCTGCCGAAGTTGGCGACATCCACGTAGACGATAAAGGTCTGGTTGCACTTGGGCGCGGCTGGGTCTAAGCGAATCTGGCCCGCGACCAGATCAATATTTGTGACCGGCGTGGGCGTGACCGGCACCGGCGTGGGCGTCAGGGTAGGGGTGGGCGGGCCGGCGTCAATCGGGATAAGCGAGGCATCGCCGGAGACGGTCAAAAGCTGGCCGAATACCCAGCCTTCACCGTTGTAATACCGCACTTTATACCAGCTTCCGTCCGGCGTCCGCCCCAGGATGTCGGTGGTCTGGTTGGCGGCGAAACTGCCGATGGGCGGGTTAAAAAGCGTGCTTGGGCCACTGCGGACGTTCACGCCCTGGTTAAAGGTGGCGACCGGTTTGCTGGGCGTGGGTGTATTGGTGGGCGGCGGCGGGTTGGTGGGCGGCGGTGGGTTGGTGGGCGCGGCAGTGGGCTGCGCCTGGCCGCCGGCGGTTGGGGGTTCGTTGCCGATGCTGGGTGGGGAGACGCTGGCGATGGTCGGCGTGGGCGAAGCCGTGCCACCAACCCCGACCACGCTGATATTCACGGTCGCCGGCGCGCTGCTTGACCCATCGGCGCGGAAGGCCGTCACGCTGATGGTATGCGGGCCGACCCCGGCAGCCGGCCAGGAATGTGACACGGTAAAAGCCGGCGCGCCCGCCGCGTTGGGACTGGCGAGCGGGGCGACAATCGTGCCATCCACGACGATTTCCACGCGGTTAATGTCTTCTCCGGCATTCGTGACCTGCGCCTGGATATTGACGGCCACACCTTCCAGGTAAGTGGCGTTCGGCAGGGGGGACGCCAGGCGCACAACCGGCAGGCCGCTGATGGTGGTCGTTTGTCCGCCGGGCAGGCCGGTAGACAGCAGATTGCAGGCCGCCAGCGCCAGCGCCAATCCGCCCGCCAGCGCCACGCGCCAAACGCTTTTCCACATAAACCCATACTCCTGTGTTTGATATTTCTTAAAAGAGTGAATTTAACGCATGTGCGCCGTTTGTGCGAACTTCGACGGCCAAA
>JACAES010000041.1 GCA_013388735.1 Chloroflexota bacterium
GCTGCGACCCGACCGACCCGCGCAGCATCGCCGAGGCCATCCAGACGATTTTGCAGCCGGACAACCTGACGCGGTATCAAGAAAATGCCCTGAAGGCGCGGGAAGTCCTGAACTGGGAAGCCGAAGAAAAGAAGCTGGTGGCACTCTACCGGCGGATTCTGGAAGACTGAGGCGTGATGAACACCCTCAAGCGTCTCGTGCCGCGCGGCGGTTTCGCCTATAACGTCAGCTTGCTGGCGGGCAGCACCGCCGTCGGTCAGGTGGTCGGCGTGCTGGCCGCGCCGCTGCTGTCGCGGCTGTACACGCCGGACGATTTCGGCGCCCTGGGCGTGTTCACGTCTGTCTTCATGCTGCTCAACGTCGTCAGTTCCCTGCGCTACGAATACGCCATCAATCTGGCCGACGACGACGACGAAGCCGCGCAGGTGTTGGGGGTGACGCTGGCGCTGGTGATCGTCAGCAGCCTGATTTTGCTGGCGGTGGCGCTGACGCTGGCGCAGCCGGTGGCCGACTGGCTGAACGCGCCCGCGCTGGGGCCGTATCTGTGGCTGATGCCGTTGAGTCTGCTGGGCGCGGGGGTGTACACGGCCTTCAATTACTGGGCGCTGCGCCGCGCCAGCTTCGGCGCGCTGGGCCGCACCCGCATCACCCAAAGCCTGACCGGCACGCTCGTCCCGCTGGCGGTCGGCGCGCTGGCGCAGGGGCCGTTCGGCCTGCTGCTGGGTCACGCCGTCGCCCAGAGCGCCGGCAGCACCACCCTGGCGCGGCTGTCCTGGCGGCAGAACAGCGCCGCGCTGCGCGGCATCAACCGGCGCGGCATGGCGCGGGCGGCCCGGCGTTATGGCCGGCTGGCGCTGCTCACGTCGGCGTCGGCGCTGGTGAACACGGCGGGCGCGCAGGTGCCGCGTCTGCTGCTGTCCGGCCTGTACGGCACGGCGGTCACGGGCTGGTTCACCTTCAGCCAGCGCATTTTCGCCATTCCCATCGGCATCGTCGGGGTGTCGGTCGGGCAGGTCTTTTTGAGCAGCGCGGCACGGCTGGCGCGGGAAAATCCGCCGGAACTGCGCCGCTTTTTCTTCAAGACGGCGCGACGGCTGTTCCTGCTGGGGCTGCTGCCGGCAGGCGTTCTGATGGTGGTCGGCGCGCCGCTGTTTGCGTTCGTCTTTGGCCCGCAGTGGGAAACTGCCGGGGCTTATACGCAAATCCTTGCTCCGGCTTTTCTGATTCAGTTCGTCGTCTCGTCGCTGTCCCAGGTGATGTTCGTCATCCGGCGCGCCAACCTGCAGCTGGCCTGGGACGTGCTGCGGCTGTTCAGCGTAGGCGGCGTGTTCGCTGCTGCTGCCGCGTTTAATCTGGACGACCCGCAGGGTGTCCTGCTGTATGCGCTGGCGCTGATACTGACCTATGGGATATTATTCGCCCTTCAATGGCGACTGCTTGATGTGTTCGTTCAACGAGGTTTACCCGCCCATGAACCCGCCGCCCCCTATGGAGATTCGGCATTATGAAAACCCGTCCCAGTGGACGGCAGAACGTTATCTTGGCGATGCGGCTGAGGTAAAACGGTTCGCGGCCAGCGCGGCGCTGCTGCCGGAAAGCGGCACGCTGCTGGATATCGGCACAGGCAACGGCGCGTTTTTGCGTTATCTGGAAGACCACAACACGCCGCTTGACCTGCTGGGGCTGGAACGTTCGACCGCCGCGCGGGAAGCCGCGCTGTGCCGCGCCGAAATCCGCGCCGGTTCTGCCGAGACGCTGCCTTTTGATGATCGCAGTTTCGAGGTCATCACCGCCCTGGAAGTGATCGAACACCTGCCGTTTGGCGTGTACGAAAGCGCACTGGACGAGATGCAGCGTGTGGCGGCGGCGGCCATCGTGATTTCCGTCCCCTACCGCGAGCCGCGGCGCAGGGTCAACTGCCCCTACTGCGGCTGCGGCTTTCACCCCAATTACCACATGCGGCGTTTTGACGAGGCGCGCATGGAGACGCTGTTCCCGGCCTTCAAGCTGGAGCGGCTGAACATCGTGCGCGTGCCGGACTATGTGGTCATGCCAGCCATCCGGTGGTGGGGACGTCTGCTGCGCCCGACGCCGTTTCCGGCGACAGCGGTCTGCCCCCAGTGCGGTTATGCCCGGACAGGCGGCGCGGCGGTGAAGCCCCCGCGTCGGAAGCCGCTGGCGTTCGTGCCGGTGTGGCAGCGCCCTAACTGGTTCGTGGCGCTCTACCGGCGGCGGTAGGCGGGTGAACGGCAGACATACAGCGGCCAGGGCCGACGCTTGACTCCCCCTTCACGACTTCGCTATACTTGGCGCTATGAAGACAAAACGGCTTCTTCATTCCCTGGGCATGATGGTCATGTGTTACCCGCGTCGGGACGGACGCCGGGCGCTGCGCCATGCCTGATCGGTAAGCCGGACACGCAGCCCATCACAGCCGTCTGTCCCGAATGCGGGCAGGCGGTTTTTTTATTGGTCGTTACCAGGTATCAGCCTTCAGTCTTTGTTCTGGCAGCCGGAAACTGAGGTACAGTAGACGCCAGCTAAACACGAACACAACCGCGAACAAGGAGCGAAAATCCATGCCCAAACACATTCACGTTTCCGTCGCCTGGCCGTATGCCAACGGCGATCTGCACGTCGGCCATCTGGCGGGGGCTTACCTGCCCGCCGACATCTTCGCCCGCTACCACCGGCTGAAGGGCAATCACGTGCTGATGGTGTCGGGGTCGGACAGTCACGGCACGCCGATTTCGGTTGAGGCCGACAAACGCGGCGTCCCGGCGCGGCAGGTCTTCGAGCATTATCACCGGCGCTTTCTGCAAACGCAGCAGAAGGTCGGCATCAGCTACGACCTGTTCACCCATACCGACACCGAAAATCATCACAAGATCGCTCAGGACTTTTTCCTGACGCTGCTGGAACGCGGCCACCTGTACAAACAGCGCCAGCAGTTGATGTACAGCGCGCTGGAAAAACGCTTCCTGCCCGACCGCTACGTGGAAGGCGAGTGTTACATCTGCCACTTCCCGGACGCGCGCGGCGATCAGTGCGACAACTGCGGCAATCTGCTGGATGCGACCCAGCTCATCAATCCGCGCAACAAAAGCAACCCGTCAGATCAACTGGTCGTGCGGGAAAGCGAACACTACTTCCTTGACCTGAAACGTTTCGAGCCGGAACTGCTGGCCTACCTCGACCGGCACAAAGACCGCTGGCGTCCGAACGTGGTGCGCTTCAGCCGCAACTTCGTGGCCGATGGGCTTCAGGGCAGGCCGATCACGCGCGATATTGACTGGGGCATCGCCGTGCCGCTGGAAGGGTGGGATGACAAAAAGCTGTACGTGTGGTTCGAGGCCGTGATGGGCTACTTCACCGCCAGTCTGGAATGGGCCAGAAACACCGGCCAGCCGGACGCCTGGAAAGACTGGTGGTACAACCCGCAGGCTGAAATTTACAACTTCATCGGCAAGGATAACATCCCTTTCCATACTGTCATCTGGCAGGCCGAACTGCTGGGCGTGAACGGGATTTACAACCAAGTTGACGACGCAAACCGCTACGACGCCGATTTGCAGCTGCCCTACGATGTGCCGGCCAACGAGTTTATGAACATCGAAGGGCGGCAGTTCAGCAAAAGCCGCAACTGGGCCATCTGGCTGCCGGACATCCTGGAGCGCTACCAGCCGGACGCGGTGCGGTATTACGTGGCAGCCACCTTCCCGGAAACCGCCGACTCGGACTTCGCCTGGGATGGTTTCCTCAGCCGGGTGAACAACGAACTGCTGGCGACCTGGGGCAACCTGGCGAACCGCATGTTGAGCTTTGCCTACAAACGTTTTGACGGCAAAGTGCCGACCTACGACATGCTGACGCCGGACGACGAGGCCATCATCGCCCAGAGCGAAGCGGCCTTCGAGCAGATCGGCGGGCTGCTGGAAGCGGTGCGCCTGCGCGACGCGCTGCAAGCCGCCATGGCGCTGGCGCGGGATACCAACGTCTATCTTGACCGGCGCGCACCCTGGAAGACCATCAAGGACGACCCGGCGGACGCGGCGCGGGCGGTTTATGCTGTGCTGCGCGTGGTCAACAACCTGAAGATTCTGCTGGCCCCGTTCCTGCCGTTCACGTCGCAAAAGCTGCATGAATACCTGGGTTTCGACGGCCAGTTGTTCGGCGACCTGAAGATCGTCGAATATACCGAAGCCACGCGCGCTCACGAGGCGCTGGTTTACGATGGCAGCCGGGCGATGGGCCGCTGGGAAGCAGGGACGCTGCCGCCGGGGCAGCCGCTGTGCGAACCCGCGCCGCTGATCGTCAAGCTTGACCCGGAGATCGTCGAGCAGGAACGCGCCCTGCTCGGCGCGCCCAGGGACGAACAGCCGATTACAATTTAGCCGCCAGCCTAAGCCAGACGGCAAACTGCAAATCGAGCTTGCTGAAGGGGCTGAAGGCCCAACTACATCCCCGTTCGCAACTTCCTGGCGATGGTGGAGGAAGGCCACCGCTGGCAGCCGGCGTAAGGTGTTCTGAGGGTATGCGCGCGGCGGGCTGTTCTGCTATGCTGGAAGCATGGATATTCATCAGCAGATTGCCGACTTGCAGGCCGCCGTCGCCCGCCTGGAACGCGAGGCCGCGCGCCTGGATAACGAACTGAGCCAGATGGAACGCGAACTGGACGAATTTGCTGCGCGGTACGACCGGCTGGTGAATTCTGTCCGCGTCCGGCTGGAGGCCGCCCGCGCCGCCATCGAGGAACTGGAACGCCGCCGCTACCTGGAACGCATCGCCGATTTGCCGCCGGAAGATGAACCGGCGCGCCCGCTCGGTTTTACGCCGGTGGCCGACCAGTATCGCCGCATGTGGCAGGACCCGCGCCCCATCGAACCGCCGCCCCCATCCAGCGACCGCCCGCGTGAATCCGCCCTGCCCGGCGACCCGGAAACGCGCCTCAAGCGCCTGTACCGCGCGCTGGCGCGGCGTTATCATCCCGACCTGGCGGCCAACCCCACCGACCGCGACTACCGCAACAAGCTGATGATGCTGATTAACGAAGCCTATGCCGGGCGCGACCTGGATACCCTGCAGCTGCTGGCCGAACAGCCGGAAGGCGTCCACCCGGACGCGCCGGTCGCCGCGCTGCGGCTGCGCCGGCTGCGGTTGACCCACGATGAACTGGCGCGCCGCGTCGAAAATATGCGCGCGGAACGCGACCGGCTGGTTCACAGCGACCTGATGCGGCTGAAAACCGAAGATAAACTGGCGCGCCAGCGAGGCCGCGACCTGCTGCGCGAGATGGCCGCCGAACTGGAAGCCGAGTACCAGCAGGCTATGATGGTGCTGCAAAAACTGCGCGCCGGCTAAAACAGGCGTTCCATTCCACCGCTACTCAAATCGCCCGGCCTGATGTATACTGATCGGATAATTGAGTTAGGTCACTACCGGGGAGCATGTGAGATGCGCCTGAGTGTTCTTCAGGATAAATTGGCGAGAGGGTTAAGCATCGTCGGGCGGGCGGTCGAAGGCCGGCCCACGCTGTCGGTGCTGGGTAACATACTGCTGGTGACGGAAGACGCCCGCCTGAAGCTGGCGGCCACCAACCTGGAAATGAGCATCACCACCTGGATCGGCGCGAAGGTCGAACGCGAAGGCGCGATCACGCTGCCCGCTAAAACGCTGGCCGATCTGGTTAACAACCTCTCGCAGGATCGGGTGGATATGACTCTCGATCCATCCACGCAGACGGTTAAAATCCAGTGCGGGGCGACCACCTCCAACATCAAGGGCATAGACGCCGGCGAGTTCCCCTCGATCCCCGAAGGCGGGGAAGAAGGCGTGGTGCTGCCGGGAAAACTGCTCAAAGAGATGATTAACCAGTCGGTGTTCGCGGCAGCCAAAGACGACAACCGCCCGATCTTAACCGGCGTTTATACCCAGTTCGACGGCAACGTGATGACGATGGCTGCGGCGGACGGCTACCGTCTGGCAGTGCGTACCACCGAAATCGAGCAGCACTTCCCGCGCGCGCTGGATATGGTCATCCCTGCCCGCGCCCTGGCCGAAATCGCCCGCATCATCAGCGACGAGGATGACCTCGTGAGCATCTCCCTGCCGGACGCGCGCAACGTGGTGGTGTTCCACATGAAACATACCGAAGTCGCCGCGCAAACCCTGGAAGGCAAATTCCCGGATTTTGGCGCGATCATCCCGCGCAGCTACCAGACCTCCACCGTGATGTATACCAGCGACCTGCTGGCGGCCTGCAAACGCGCCGAAATCTTCGCCCGCGACTCGGCCTACAGCGCCAAGATTTACGTCAAACCGGCAGCCGGCCCCGGTGAGCCGGGCGTCGTGACCATAGCGGGCATCAGCGCCGAACGCGGCGACAACCAAGGCGTGCTGGATGCCACCGTCGAGGGCGAGCCGCTCAACATTTCTTTCAATATCAAATACCTGATCGAGGCGCTGAACGTCATCCCCGATGAGCGCGTGGTCTTCGAGAGTAACGGCCCGGCTCATGCCGGCGTCATCCGGCCCGACGGCAAGGATGATTTCATCTGCGTGGTGATGCCGATGAGCCTCAACCGGTAGGCAGCGCGCCGCCCCTTTTAACCGGATATAATCACCCGCGCCCCCCGCGCCATGCCGCCGAGGGGCGCGTTTTTTATCCCAAAACCGCCTGCGATAAAAAGCCGGCGCCGCGTTATCCCAACCGCCTCAAACGCCCATATATCCCCGGTTAATCCAAGTAAGAGGTTCATTATAAGAAGTTGCCTGTAGATAACCTGTAGATAACATTACCCAAATTGTAGATAACCTGTAGATAAGTAGAGTCGTGTCTGTAGATAACCCCCAGAGCAGTAAGCAGGTTTGGACAGTCTTTGAGTCTTAAAACGTCCTTCATCTGTAGAAACTGTAGAAAACGACCCCGGTTATCTACAGGCAGCCTGTAGAAAACTTTTATCCCACCTATCCCGCATTTAACATTCGGGATTGGATAAAGTTGTGTTATTTCCGCCGGCGCTGCTGCCGCTTTGGGAAAAGAATCCCACATTACGAAGTAACGTTACAAAGTTATCTACAGTTTCTACAGCCCCTACTAAGGCTACTATCTTTTAAAGAATCCTTGTAGAGAAGGTTATGCTGATAAGACGTTCCCCGGTTTCGCGTTATCCCAAAGTCCGCTATGCTGATAGGTATCAGCCCGCGCGCAGACGAGGAAATCGTGATGAATACCGTTGAAAAGCGGATGCATATATTAGAACGACTGGCGCAGATCAGTCTGGTGCTGAACTCGACGGTCAGGCTGGAAATGCTGCTCGGTCATGTGATGGACGCCGCCGCCGAAATCACCGAAGCCGAAGCCGCGTCGGTGCTGTTGTGGTCGTCGCAGACGCGCGAACTCCACTTTGCGGCCACCACAACCGTGCAGCGCGACCAACCACTGATCGGGCAGACCGTGCCGCTGGCGGGCAGCATTGCGGGCGCGGCGCTGCAAAATAACCAGATCGTACAGGTGGACGATACGGCCGGCGACCCGCGCCACTACAACCAGGTTGACCAGGAGAACCGCTTTCAAACGCGGTCGCTGCTGGCTGTGCCGCTGACCTATCAGGACAGGGTGATGGGCGTGCTGGAAATCGTCAACAAACGCGCGCTGCCCTGGACGGACGCCGACCGGGAATACGCCGGCATCCTGGCGGCGCAGGCCGCCGTCGCCATCGAACGCGCGCAGTTGGTGGACGCTCTGCGGCGCGCCAACCAGGAATTAAACGAACTCGACCAGATCAAAAACGATTTTATCGCCATCGCCTCGCACGAACTGCGCACGCCGCTGGCGGTCATCCTGGGTTATGCCAGCTTTTTGCAGGAAGAAGCCGAGGGCGAAATGGTCGAGATGGTCGGCAAAGTCGTCGCCAGCGGCATGCAGCTCCGACGCATCATCGAAGACCTGACCAACCTGCGCTACCTGCATCAGAGCGCCGGCGAACTGAAGCGCGCGCGTGTGCCGCTGGCGGAACTGATCGAAGAAGCGGTGCTGGACGTGAACGATATGGCCGAGGCAAAAGGACATAAGCTGGACGTGGCGCTGCCGGAAGCCCGTATCACGGTCGAAGTGGATCGCATCCGGCTGGCGATGGCGCTGACCAACCTGCTGAACAACGCAGTGCGTTTTACGCCGGAAAACGGCCATATCCAGGTGCGAACGGAAGAACGCCCCGACGAGGTGTGGGTGCTGGTATCGGACAGCGGAATCGGCCTGGAAGCCGACCAGCTGGAGCGAGTTTTTGAGCGGTTTTATCAGGTTGAGGATTCGATGACGCGCCATCACGGCGGCATGGGAATCGGCCTCAGCATCGTGCGGGCGCTGGCCGAGGCACACGGCGGGCGCGTGTGGGCCAGCAGCCCCGGTCTGGGGCGCGGCGCGACCTTCACGCTGGCGCTGCCGCTGGCGGAGTCATCGTTAATGGCATAGACTTGATTCATACACATGCTGATCTGTTGGAAAGGAGAATAATAATGAGCGTCTCATTCACCTGGCTGGGACATTCGGCATTCTCGCTGGATATTGACGGACATGCCGTGCTGTTTGACCCGTTTTTGACGAACAACCCGCTTGGGGCAGCATCGGCCAGTGAGGTGCAGGCGGAGATCATTTTTCTGTCTCACGCACACGGCGACCATCTGGGTGACACGGTAGACATCGCCAAACGCACCGGGGCGAAAGTCGTCACCGGCAACGAAATCGCCATCTGGATGGGCAAACAGGGCGTTAAAAACGCGCACGGCCACAACACCGGCGGCAGCTACGATCACGGCTTTGTGATCGCTAAATGGACGATTGCCTTCCACAGTTCGTCGTTCCCGGACGGCACCTACGGCGGCGATCCCAACGGCTTCGTGCTGACGACCAAACAGAGCGGCAGGAAGCTGTATTTTGCCGGCGATACGGCGCTGTTCAGCGACATGAAACTGATCGGCGATATGGGGCTGGACGTGGCCTTTTTGCCGATTGGCGACAACTTCACGATGGGGCCGGAAGACTCGCTCCACGCGATTCGGCTGCTGCGCCCCCGGCTGGTGGTGCCGATGCACTACAAAACCTGGCCGCTGATTGACCAGGACGCCGGGGCATGGGCTAACCGCGTGAGCAGCGAAACCGATTCGCAGCCCATCGTGCTTGACCCAGGGCAGACCTACCGGCTGGAATAGGCCGTCCCGGCGTTTTACAACGCAGCCATCAACATTTTAAATCGTTCCCGGCGGGACGCGCCGGTACAGCTAAACGTGGCCGACGGCGGCGAGCGTGCTGTAGAAGCTGCGCGGCTTCAGCCGCAGCAGAGCGTCACTTCAACAGCTCATCTGGATTACGCAGAAGCAGGATAATCGCCTGCTTCTGCTCTTCGGTTATGCGGTTGCCGAACACCGGCATGACGGTATTGATGCGCCCGTTGGTGATGATGTCGTGAATCTGATCGTCGGTGAGCGCGTCCACCACCGGGCTGATGAGCGCCGGAATGCCGGGATTGCCTCTGCCGCGAATGCCATGACATTCCGAGCAGAACTGCTGGAAGGCATCATAGCCGATTTCCAGCGGCGTAGTGGCTTCTCGTTTGGGCGCCAGTGCCAACTGCGTTTCGTCTTCGCTGTAACGCACCAACCACTGACCGACGACCGGCGGCTCGACCACCACATCGCCATAGAACTTGACCGCGCAGGTGGCGATATTCACGTCCACCAGCGCGTCGGTCGCGTTGACGAAGCGCCCGCCGACGGGCGTGCCGGCGGCTTCCAGGCTGCTGAATTCCACGCGGCAGCCGTTGGTCGTCACCAGGTTTGCGGCTTCCGGCGGTACGGTGTTCGGATAGAGGATGATCGCGCCTTTCATTGCGCCGCCGTCGGCCACGTCCATCACCACGCGCATGGGGGGGAAGGTGGCGTCACCGGCGGGCTGGAAAGTTTCGCTGATCCAGCGCCCAACCTGCGGGCTGGCTGCGCCGGCGGGGTCTTCCACCAGGGCGGCGATTTCGGCGGCGGCTCCAGCCGTTGGCGCTGCGGTCGGCTGCGCGGCGGCTGCCGGCGCGTTTTCGATCATGGCGGCAGGCTGCCCGCTGCGACCGCCCAGGATGGCTGCCAGCACCAGGGCGAATGCCCCGAAAAAAACCAGGAAGGGCATCAGGCCGGCGTCCTTGCTGGCAAGCTGGTTTTCCAGTTCCTGAATGCGGGCGGCCAACTGCGCTATCTGCTGGCGCATCTCCGGGATGATGGCCGCCGCGCTGTCGCTGTCAAGGGGTTCCAGGGGTTTCTGATCGAAAGGTGGCACTTCGGTCATGCGGCTTACTCTTTACTCAGATTGAGTATGGGTGGCAGAAAAGTACAGGCCGGTCGAGATAAATTGCCGGTCAGGGGTCAAGGGGGAAATCCCCCTCGACCCGCAGGAAAAGCGAACGTATGGCTTAGGAAGCGCGATCCAGTTCGCGGATGGCGGCCTGGATTTCGTCGTTGGTGGCCGTGCCGAGTTCAATCCATTCGATGGCGAAGACATGATCCGCGCCCGTGCCGCCCGACTGGGTGACTTTACCGGCGTAGAGCGTGCCGGCAGACAGATCGCCGGGTTCGGCAGCGATGAACTTGAACAGCATGGTGTCGGTGCCGTCGTCACCGAAGTAGACGGTGCGGTTGTCCGGGGCGACCCAGGCGTTTTCGTTGCTCTTGCGGCCCATCACGTAGTGCTTGACGACGCGGCTGGTGGTCGAGGTGCGCGGCCAGACTTCGACGATGTAGCCGTAGTCATAGGGGTTGGCGAGCCGTCCATCCAGGTAGTCCGTCATCGCATCAACCGAGGTCAGGTCACTGGCGTCGGCTTCATATTCTTCGCCGCTCAGGCCGGTATTCCAGGGCGAGGGGGCGGCGCCGCAGTTAATCCAGGTGCCGTTGACGCTGCTGAAATCCACCATTTCGCCGTCCAGCACGTCCCACATGCCTTCAGCGGTCTTGCGGATATACAGCTTGCTGATGGTGCCGGGGGTGGTTTCGTGGTTGCTGTACAGCCAGCCTTCGGTGCCGGCTTCGTTGACCGGCAGCCACATGTTGCCGTCGGCGTTGTTGCCCACGAACATCAGGTCGCCGCTGACGTCATAGACGCCGCCCATGATGTGGTTCTTGCTGCTGTTGGGGATGGCGTCGCCCAAACGCGACAGCACCTGGTACGTGCCGGCGGCCACGCCGGTCATCAGCCTGGCGTCGCCTTCCGGCACCGCGATGGGTTCAAAATCGTCGGTGTTGGCGTTGAAGCCGTTCACTACGCCGATGACGCTGGCGTTGAAGGGGTAGATGTTGGTGGCGTTCGGGTGCTGCACATTGAAGAACAGCGAGCCGTCCTTGCCAATGTACACGCCGGTCACTTCGGCGCCCAGCGGGGTGTAACCGAAGCGCTTGAGCGAGCCATCCGCCGGATCGAAGACCCAGAGCATGTTGTTTTCGTGGTTGCCGGCGTCTTCACCGATCCAGACGCGGCCCCGACCGTCAACGGCCAGGGTATCGGGTTCGCTGATGTTGTCCACCGAGCAGGGGTTGGCTTTGTTGGCTTCGTCGTAGGGGCCGCCCACGATCAGCGGGCGCAGTTCCAGCATGTCGTAGGTGTCGGTGAGGTCAGCTTCATAGACGATACCGCACAGGTTTTCGTCCACGCTGATGCTGCCTTCGCCATCGCTCATGCCGCGCGCGACTTCGCTCATCGCCATATACAGCTTGTTGTTGGCAGCATCAATCACAGTCCATTCCATCTTGCGGAACTCCGCTGTAGCGCCCAGCGAAGCGCCATAAGCACGGCTTTCCAGGAAGGCGGCATAGGGATGATCGAGGCCGATCATCATGCCTTCGTCCTGGGCAGAGGCGACCGCAGCCAGCGACAGCAGCGCGGTGACGATCACGAACAAAAGGGCAGTACGTTTGGACATTAAGGTTCACTCCTGAATAACATACGAATTGGGCGAGTTTGTCCGACCGGGCCAGACTGCCCTTAGACCGGACTAGTTGAGGGTAACGTGCGTTTTTTAATATGCTGGTTGAATCGCTTTAACCAGACGGTTGAGTTTCTTTAAGGAATCATCGGGTTGTTTTAATACTGTGATTGAACTGTTTTAACGGAGTGGTTAATTTGTTTTAACGGCATGTTGGGGGCATCCGAGGTGAGGTTGATCGCGGCGGGCTGTGATGGGGCGAGGGATGCGCTGCCTGCCCGACCCCGCCTGACCTGTATCATGACACGATACCTGAAAATAGACGCTTAACCGATGCACATGGCCCAGGGCGCGCCCGCAAACGTGCTTTCCTCCCCCTCCCCTAACCACAAAGTGGCGGTTGGGTGAGGGCAAACTGACAGCGCAAAAATGCAGAACACGCCCTAGCAGATGCGCGGCAGCAGTTCCCCGGCGGGCAGGTCTACCACGCGGCGCGCGCCGATGCGTGTGCGCGCCAGCACGGTGCCGGGATGTTCCGCCGTGACCGTGCCGATGATGGCCGCCTGAGCGCCATAGGGATGGGCGCGCATGGCTTCCAGAACAGCGTCGGCGTGTTCGGGCGGCAGAATCGCCACCAGCTTGCCTTCGTTAGCGACATGGAGCGGGTCGAGTCCCAGCATTTCACAGGCGCTCTGCACGGCCAGGTTAACCGGCACGGCGGCCTCGTCGAACGCAATGCCGACGTGTGAGGCCGCCGCCAGTTCGTTCAGCACCGCCGCCAGCCCGCCGCGCGTGGCGTCCCGCAGGCAGTGAATGTCCGGCGTGATCTTCAGCATGGCCTGTACCAGTCCGTGCAGCGGCGCGGTATCGCTGACGATGGGCGCGTCGAAGGCCAGCCCTTCCCGCACCGACATAATGGCGATGCCGTGATCGCCCATCGTGCCGCTGACCAGCACGCGGTCGCCGGGGCGGGCGCGGTCGGGCGCGATGTGAACACCCGGCGGCACAATGCCGATGCCGGTGGTGTTGATGTACAGGCCGTCACCGTGTCCCCGGTTGACGACTTTGGTATCCGCCGCGATCATCTGCACCTGGGCGGCGCGGGCGGCACCGGCGAAGTCGGTCACGATGCGCCCCAGGTCGTCCATCGGCAGCCCTTCTTCTAAAATGAAACCGGCGCTGAGGTAAAGCGGAGTCGCGCCGCTCATGGCGACATCATTGACCGTGCCGTAAACGGCCAGTTCCCCGATGCTGCCGCCGGGGAAAAACAGCGGGTGAATAACGAACGAGTCGGTGCTGATGGCGAGGCGCGGCCCGCCGTCGGCAGCATCCAGCCTGAACAGCGTCGAGTCGCCGAACTGCGCCAGCAGGTCGTTGTTCAGCAGCGGCGCGAACAAATGCTGGATTAAGTCGGCCATCATTTTACCACCGCTGCCGTGTCCCAGCACGACGGTCGGGTAGTTCCGCAGCGGGGCGGGGCATGTCCAGCCGGTCAGATTCAGGGTGTTGTCATCGTTCATCAAAAGTTCTTTCTGGCTCAGAATTCAGCACGCGTTACTCGTCGTCCGTTATCGCGCCCGCTCGAAGCGCCCGTAGCGGTAGTAGGCCGCGCAGGCCCCTTCCGACGAAACCATCGTCGCGCCCAGGGGCGTCTGCGGCGTGCATTCCTTACCGAAGGCCGGGCAGTCCACCGGCTTGTGAATGCCCTTGAGTATCTGCCCGCTGATGCACACCGGCGACTCCTGCGTTTCGATGGTTGCCACGTCGGGGAAGCGCCGTTCGGCGTCATAAGCCTGGTACGGCTCGCGCAGGCGGTAGCCGCTCATCGGGATCACGCCGATGCCGCGCCACTTGCGGTCGCACAGTTCAAAGACTTCGCTCATTAACTGCTGACCGGGGACGTTGCCCTCGCGGGTGACGGCGCGGGTGTAGGCGTTTTCCACCTCGGCGCGCCCTTCCTCAAGCTGGCGCACGACCATCAGAATGCCGCGCATCAGGTCAACCGGCTCGAAGCCGGTGACGACCATCGGCACGGGATAACGCGCCACCAGCTGTTCGTATTCCCAGTAGCCCATCACGGCGTTCACATGCCCCGGCGCGAGGAAGGCGTCCACCTGCACGTCGTCGGCTTCCAGCAGCGCCGCCAGCACCGGCGGCACGGTGACGTGCGACACCAGCACCGAATAGTTGTTGACGCCCTGGCGTTTGGCCTGGAAAACCGACATGGCGTTGGCCGGGGCGGTAGTTTCAAAGCCGACCGCAAAAAAGACGACTTCACGATCCGGGTTGTCCTGGGCGATTTTGAGCGCGTCCAGCGGCGAATAAACGATGCGCACATCGCCGCCCTGCGCCTTGACGCTGAACAGATCGCGGGACGAACCCGGCACGCGCAGCATATCGCCGTAAGAGGTGAAGATGACGTTGGGGCGCGCGGCAATCGCCACCGCTTTATCCACCAGTTCCAGCGGCGTCACACACACGGGGCAGCCAGGGCCGTGAATCAGGGTGATCTGCGGCGGCAGCAGCGTGTCCAGCCCGCTTTTAAGAATGCTGTGCGTTTGCCCGCCGCACACTTCCATCATCGTCCAGGGGCGCGTGACGATGCGCGCCACTTCGTCCAGCAGTCGCCGGGTCATTTCGCCGTCGCGGTATTCGTCCAGATATTTCATCGCTTACGCCTTTTTAACTAACTGCTTCATCCGGCAAATCTCTATTGGGCGGGTTTCCTGTAATTGAAAGATTGAATACGGCGAAAGATTGGGCGGCCACGCCGGGCCGCCCCTACAGCTTGTAGGGGCGCGCCCATCGGCACGCCCGAAAATCTTATCCCCATGCCGATTTTTAAAGAGCATTAACGCCGTCCCTGCTGCCAAACCCGATGGCCGCCTGTCCCAGCGCCAGCCCGCCGTCGTTGGGCGGCACCAGCCGGTGTGTGTAAACCGTCAGACCGGCCTGACGCAGCAGCGGCAGGGTTTTGCCCAGCAGCGTCACGTTCTGGAAGACGCCGCCGCTGAGCGCCACTTCGTTCAGGCCGTATCGCTCCGACAGCCGCAGGCAGACATCCCGTATCATCCGCGCCGCGCCGTTGTGAAAGCGCGCCGCGCTCGCCGCCGGGGACACACCCGCCCGGTAATCCGCGACGATCTGCCGCAGCACGCCCGCCGGGTTAATCACATCCGCCGTATCAAAATCATACGCGCCGCTTTCCGCCGGGTCAACCACTGCCTCCAGTTCGATGGCAGCCTGGCCTTCGTAGGTGGCGACCTGGCAGATGTCCAGCAGCGCCGAAACCGCGTCGAACAGCCGCCCCATGCTGCTGGTGAGCGGCGTATTCAATCCGGCGGCCACCTGCCGCTGAACGACGCCGCTTTCGACCGGGGGCAGCGCCCGCAGCGGCGGCAGGTCATCGTCCGGCGCCAGCCCGCCGGCCAGCAGGTAAGCCAGGGCGATGCGCGCCGGTTTGCGCGTGGCGGCGTCGCCGCCGGGCAGCGGCAGCGGCTTCAGGTGCGCGGCCCGCTCGAAGCCCCGATAATCGGCGATCAGAAACTCGCCGCCCCAGATCGTGCCGTCGGTGCCGTAGCCGGTGCCGTCGAAACAGACGCCGATCACCGGACGGTCGCCGGGATGGCGATTTTCTGCCATGCAGGCGGCGATGTGGGCGTGATGGTGCTGGACGGCCAGCCGCGGCAGCCCTTCGGCTTCGGCGCGGGCTTGCGCGTAGCGGGTGGACAGATAATCCGGGTGCCGGTCGTGGATGATCTGCTGCGGCTGGATGCGGAACAGGCGCTCGAAATGGGTGATACCCTGCTCGAACGACAGCGCCGTTTCGTAATTTTCCAGGTCGCCGATGTGATGGCTCATGAAGGCATACGAGTCGCGGGTGACGCAGAAAGTGTTTTTGAGTTCCGCGCCGACCGCCAGCATGGGCGGCGCATCGAACGGCAGCCGCACCGGGTAGGGCGCGTAGCCCCGCGACCGACGCACCGGCAGTTCTTCGTCGTCGAACACGCGCACCACCGAATCGTCGGTGCGGATGTGGATGGCGCGGTCGTGCATCAGGCAGGCGTCGGCCAGCGCGGGCAGCCGGGCGCGGGCGTCGGCGTTATCGGTCACAATCGGTTCTTCGGACAGGTTGCCGCTGGTCATCACCAGCGGGGGCATCCCATCCTCGAACAACAGGACGTGCAGCGGCGTATAGGGCAGCATCACACCCAGGACGGCCTGCCCCGGCGCGACCGCCGCCGCGACGGCTGCGGCCTCCGGACGGCGGCGCAGCAGCACAATTGGGCTGGCCGGCGAGGCCAGAATGCGCGCTTCGGCTTCCGAAACCAGGCAGTGGCGCTTGACCATCTCCAGGTCGGCCATCATCAGCGCGAAGGGTTTGGCGACGCGCCCCTTGCGGCGGCGCAGTTCGGCGACGGCGGCGGTATTGGTGGCGTCGCAGGCCAGATGAAAACCGCCTAAGCCTTTGATCGCCAGGATTCTGCCGGCGCGCAGCGCGTCCACCGTCTGCCGGATGGCTGCATCCCCGCGCGCGGTTGTGTCGCCGCCTTCCTCCAGCCATACCTGCGGCCCGCAATCCGGGCAGGCGACCGGCTGAGCATGAAAGCGGCGGTCGGCGGGGTCGTGATATTCGGCCTCGCAGGCGGCGCACAGGGCAAAATCCGCCATCGTCGTCAGCGGGCGGTCGTAGGGGATGTCCGTGATGAGGGTGAAACGCGGCCCGCAGTTGGTGCAGTTGATGAACGGGTAGCGGTAGCGGCGGTCGGCAGGGTCAAGCAGTTCGCGCCGACAGTCCGCGCACAGGGCGATGTCCGGCGAAATCGGCTGGAACGCGCCCTGCCGCATTTCGCTGTAGCGAATCTCAAAGCTGGTGTGGTGTTCGGGCGGGCAGTCGGCGGCGATCACGCTGTCAATGCGCGCCAGCGGGGGAGCCTGGGTCGTCAGCGCCGCCAGGAAGGCTTGCAGCGACTCCGGCTCACCCTGAGCGCAGATGTCCACGCCCGCCGACGTGTTCCGCACCCAGCCAACCAGCCCGTGCTGCCGGGCCAGTTTGTAAACAAAGGGGCGGAAGCCCACCCCCTGTACCACGCCGGTCACATGAATTGTTTTGCCGATCATCATTCGATCATCGCCGCAGGCGAGTTCCGCAGCACGCGGCATTATCGCCCTTACGCGCCCTTGCGCGCCATGACCTGCCGGTACAGCCAGTCGGCCCAGGCGTCCAGGCCTTCGCCGGTGGTGCAGGAAATCGGGAAGGTCGTCAGCCCCGGATTGAGGATTTCGACGCCCTTGATGAAATAATCCATGTTGAACCTGATGTAGGGCAGCAGGTCAATCTTGTTGATGATGAGCGCGTCCACGCCCCGGTACATGGGCGGGTATTTGTAGGGTTTGTCGTCGCCTTCCGGCACACTGGCAATCAATACGCTGATGTGTGTTCCCAGTTTGAAGCTGGCGGGGCAGATCAGGTTGCCGACGTTTTCGACCACCAGCAGATCAATCTCGTCCAGGCGCAGGCTGTGCAGCGCGCCGGACAGCATCACCGCGTCCAGGTGGCAGTTGCCGCCGGTGTTGATCTGAACCGCCTGCATCCAGGCGGCGGCGGCGCGGTCGGCGTCAATCGTCGTTTCGATGTCGCCGTCCACCATGCCGATACGCAGCCGGTCTTTAAGCCGTTCCTGCGTGGCGACGATGGTGCTGGTTTTGCCCGCGCCGGGCGAGGACATGATATTCACTGCGAAAACACCGGCTTCATCCAGGATACGCCGGTTCTGGTCTGCAAGCTGGTCATTGGCCGATAAAATCTGCTCGACAACCGCTACCTGTTTCGTCGCCATTGATAGTCCATCTCCTTTACTGCGCTCTCGGTATTATAACGCGCCGGGGCGGTTTTTGTGATGATGAACATCATCCTTTTACGTCGCGGTTGTCATGGAGGGTCAACGGCGGGGGCGGCTTTCGCGGCGCAGGGCTTCCACTTCTTCACGCATGTAACCGTGCGGATACAGGCGGCGGCGCGGTGGCATCCGCCGGGATGAACGGGGTGCGAACACCAGCGCGGTCACGAATAAAATGCTCATCCACTTGACCATTCTCATCATCGTTAACCTTCTCCATACGAACGGCCACCCCTATTGTAAACCGCCGCTGTGTTGAGAAAGCCCCCAATAATGCGGGAAGCGGCTTACACCGCCCGGAAGCGCAGCACGTCCTCGTCCTGGCGGCGCACCAACCCGCGCCGTTCCAGGTAATCCAGGTGCGCCAGCGTTTCCGCCAGGGCGAAGCGCCATTCGTGCGGGGAAAACGCGCTGCTGTCAAAGACCCGGTGGGCGGTTTCATAGACCGTCGCGCCGTTCCCGACGGCGGCCAGCGTGTGCGTCAGGCGCGTTTCGTGGTGCGCCAGCAGTTCATCCACCCGCCCGGCCCAATCGCTGATGAGCGACTTGTGTCCCGGCAGCGCCAGCCGCACGTCCAGCCGTCTGAGGTCGCGCAAAGAGGCTAAAAAGCGCCCCAGCGGGTCGGGATCGCTGTCCGGCCAGACGCCGATATTGGGCGTGATTTTCATCAGCACATGGTCGCCGCACAGCAGCAGGCGGTCGTCGGGGTCGTAAAAAAGCAGCTGGCCGTCGCTGTGGCCGGGCGCATGAATAAGCCTGAAACGCCGCCGCCCGATCTGCATTTCGCCGCCGGGCTGGAGCGTTTCCAGCCGCGCCGGATGCGGCAGCGTCATTTCGGCAGTGCCGTAAAAACTGCGCGCCGTTTCTTCGGCCACCGCCGGCGACATCCCCAGGCGCGTCAGGTAGGCGGCGAACCCGTCGCCCATCCGTCCTTCCAGCCAGACCGAACGGGCGAAAGCCGCTTCGCGTTCCGAAAGATAAACCGGCAGCGGTTCGCCGGCCTGTTCTTCAAGCCAGCCGGCCAGCCCGAAGTGATCGGGGTGGGCGTGCGTCAGCACGATCTGGCGCAGGTCGCCCGGCTCGAAGCCCAGCGATACGAAGGCCGCGCCCCAGGCGGCGCGCGCTTCCGGGGTGTTCAGCCCCGTGTCCACCACCGTCCAGCCGTCCGCGCCGCGAATCAGATAGATGTTGACGCGGTTGAGCGCGAAAGGCAGCGGCAGATGCACCTGATAAAGATCGTCGGCCACCGGGACGAGGGCTTGGGACATCGGGCGTTCGCTTTCCACTGGTTAAAAGGATACGGTTGTCTTTTCCAGTGTACGGCGGGTGTGCGATTCGGACAATGGCGGAACGCGCGCCCGGCGCGGGTTTCGGCCATCCTGCCACGCCAATCGTTAAGATGGTACTGCGGCGGCCTTAACACAAAAGATTGCCAAAACCGTGAACATGGTTATCATTAGAAAAAAGCGTATTTGTTAAATTGAAGGGAGCAGGCCGATGGCGCGGCGTTTATGGATTGCGCTTTTGATGGTGCTGTTTGCGTTCGCTCTTGTTCCGGTTCAGGCTGGGAGCAACGCGGGCGCGACGTTCAGGCTGGATTGTAACGGCTTCACCGGCAGCAGCGGCAGTATCAGGCTGAATCGGGATAACACCCGCGCGAACCGAGAGGCGTTCATCGTCAGCGCCACCGACGGGGCCGGCAACGTCATCCTGGAGCCGGTTGAAGATTCGTTTTTTGTCGGCGGCTCGGTGTCGTGGGCGGGCATCACGCCGATTGACTGGACGGCCACGCCCCAGTACAACCCGCTGGTACTGCGGATCGTCAGCCGCGCCGGGAACGGTTTCGCCGAAAGCCTGATCGTGATGGCGACCGGCACTTGCCCAGGGCTGCCGGTTTACGGCGCGCTGCCGGAGGGCGTTTTTTACGTGGATGGCGACCTGCTGGTGAGGGGCGCCGGACTGGCCGGGCTGCCCGCCGGGTCAACTTCCGCGCCTGTGCCGCTGAACGGCACGCCGCCGCGCCCGACCAACCCGCCGGACCTGCTGCAAACCCTGCCTGCCGTGTTTATCGTCAACACCGATAACCTGTCTATCCGCACCGGTGACGGCCCGCTCTACAGCCTGGTGGCAGTGGTGGACGGCGGCACGCAGCTGATTCCCCTGGGCCGCAACGAAGATTATTCGTGGTGGTACGTCCAGATCGGGGACATCGTAGGCTGGGCCAAAGCCGAGTTCCTGCTCCTGCGCGGCGACGCCACCGATGTGCCGGTCGTGCCGTCGCGGGGCGAGTACTCGCAGCCGCGCGTGTATATTCACATAGACCAGATCATGTATTCGGACAACGACGACAGTTCGCTGCCGCTGTGTTCGATCACTGCCGGACAGGATTATCTGGTCGTCGGACGGGACAGCGACATCACCTGGTATCAAATCCAGGCCACCTGTGACGGCGTGCTGGTCAACGGCTGGATTCCGGCGGAACTTGCCAGCATCCGCAACCCGTCGGAACGGTTCATCCCGGTCACAACGGGGTAACACTTGAACAGCCACATTCGCCGGCAGGGTGGTGAGTCCTGCCGGCGCTCCTCAACTATGCCTGTGAAGCGTCCCTTCGCCGCCGGTTGCGCGCTGCTGCTCGTCCTGGCGCTGGCCTGCTGGCCGATTCAGGCGCAGCAGGCGGCTCTGTTCGGGCCGCTGATCGCCTTCACCGACGCCGCGCAGCAGCAGATTTTCCTGTACGACGTGAGCAGCGGCGCGTTACGCGCGCTGGCTTTTGGGGCGGATTGGCTGAATGTCTGGGGTTTTTCGCCGGATGGCTGCCGCGTGCTGTTCACCCAGGGTGCAGACCTGGCGCGGCTGTACAGCGCCCGCCTGGATGGCAGCGACCGGCGCGATCTGGTGCATTATGACGCGCCGGACGGGACGTGGGGCGTCTGGGCGCCGCGCTGGTCGCCGGACGGGACGCGCATCGCCTTTGTCTTGATCGAAGGCGCGCCGGACGCCAACGGCGTGCGCGAACACCGCATCGGCTGGGTGGGCGCGGACGGCGGCGCGCCGGAATTTTACAGCGTGACCGGCGACGAACACGAACCGGAATGGTCGCCGGATGGCCGCTGGCTGGCTTACATGTCCTATACCGAGCGCGTCCCCGGCGCGGACATTTATTCCACCGCCGCACCCACGCCGGAAGGCCAGTTCACGCCCCTGCTGCGCGAGGCCGACCTGTGGGTGGTCAGCGCCGACGGCCAGACCAAATATCCGCTGACGACCTTCCCGGTCGGCAGCGCGCGCGCCCCGCGCTGGAGTCCTGATGGCGAGCTGGTGAGTTTCATCTATTCGCCCAGCCCCGGCAACGATCTGTTCTGGATGATCGCCAACCAGCCGGGCGCGATTCCGACGCAGTTGAATTTCGAGTGGAGTCTGATCCTGGACACGACCTGGCTGCCGGACGGCTCGGCCATCCTGGGCGCGGTGCGGGACTGGCGCGACGATGTGCCGGATAACCGGCTGTGGACGATTCCGCTGGTGGGCAACGGCGACACCGACTCGGCGCTCTATCTGGGCAATCCTGATCTGACCTATGCCGATTACCCGCGCTTCAGCCCGGATGGGCGCTGGCTGGCGCTGCGTTCGGAATACGCGCTGGCGCTGGTGGATGTGGCCGCCGGGACGTTCACGCTGCTGGACGCGCCGCTCGGCAATACGCCGCCGGTGTGGTCGCCGCCGGGTTTCGCCGGCGAGGCAGCCTGCGGCTGAAGTTTCGGCTAAAGGGATGGCTTGCGGCGGGTTTAGAAACCCACGCCCCGCAAAACCTGTGCGCCTTTGTGTTGAGTCTTTTCTCTACCCCGCCCTGGGTTCAAACCCAGGGTTATGTCCTTTGCCACTCCAGCAGGGCGAATTGACAGCGCAGAAGGGCATAACACGCTCCGAGTCGTTGTGTCGGGCTTTTGCGCGCTTTTGGGGCCCCTACACCTTTGCGATCCTTGCCCCTTCGCGCCTTTGCGCTGCGCTTTTCGTTTCCCCGCTTATGTGGCGGCTTTTGCCCCGCTGCGAACCTCCGCCACCACCTGCCGCAGCAGGCGCGCGCGCTGGCCGATGGCCTCCAGCGGCATATGGCCGTCGCCGGTCAGCCAGTTCGCCATGCCGCAGGCCACCGCCCCGGCTTCCATAAATTCGCGCACCGTCACATCGTTGGTGCCGCCGTTACACATAAAGCGGATGTGGTCGAGCGGGCCGCGAATGGTCTTGAAATAATCCAGCCCCAGCGGGCCAATCGGGAAAATCTTCAGCAGTTTGACGCCCAGCGCCCAGGCATCCACGCATTCGGTCGGCGTAATCACGCCCGGCGCGACCAGCACATCGGCGGCCTGGGCAGCGCGCACCACTTCCGGGCTGAAGGCCGGCGAAACGATGAAATCCGCGCCGGCGTCCAGCACGCGGCGGGCGGTTTCGGCGTCCAGCACCGTCCCCATGCCCACGCAGGCATCCTCGCCATATTCACGTTTGGCGGCCTGCATGGCTTCGATGGCGCGGTCGGAGTTCATGGTCAGTTCAAAGACGTTGATGCCCTCGCGCATCAGGACGCCGGTCACGCGCAGGGTATTATCCGGCGGGAAGTACCCGCGCATCCCGGCCATCAGGCCGCCGCGTTCGACCATCGCATAGGCGGTATCGGCGTGCATCGTTCAGTTCCCTTTCGTTCAGATCGTGTGTGCGTTTATTATAGCCGTTCTATAATAGCTGGCATGATCGAAAGGCTGAAATCCCGATGAAACGATTCGCCTGGATGGTGCTGTTTCTGCTGGCGGCCTGCCAGTCCGGTTCGGAACCGGAAGTTGTGCCGACGCTGATTGACCTGAACGCGATTGCCACCAACGACGCGGCCACCGCCATCGCCGCTGCTGCGACGGCGGACGCCAACCGTCCGCCCACGCTGCCGCCCACCTGGACGCCTACGCCGGAGGCATTGGCGCAGCCCAGCGCCACGCCGCCCCCGGCCACCCCCGCCGGCAGCGCCGCCGCCGGGATGATCTTCTACGTGTTCAACGCCGACTCCATCGTGCGGCTGCTGCCGGACGGCTCGTTCGAGGAGCTGATTCGCGTGGGCGGCGCGCCGTCGGATTTAAGCGTCTCGCCGGACGGCAGCCTGCTGGCGTATGTGGCGCAGGGCAGCGGCAGCGCCCGCGAGGTGTTCGTCAGCAGCCCGGACGGTACGTATACGCAGCAGGTATCGTGCCTGGGTTTTTCGCAGGTGGTGTACCCCACCTGGAGCTTCGACGGGCAAACGCTGGCTTTCGCCGCCTCGCAGACGCCCGACGGCGTGCTGGGCATTTACACCGCCGATTTCGCCGGCAGCGGCCAGTGTCCGACCGGCAACAATCAGCGCCAGATTCTCCAGTTGGAAGAAAACCGGCTGTACGGCCTGGCTTGGAATCCGGCTAAGGATATGCTGTTCTTCAGCGCCGGGGCGATTTCCGCCGTCAGCCTGGCCGACGGCAGCCTGTATCCGGGGCTGATTCCGGCCACCGGCTTTGGCGCGAACCTCAGCCCGGCGCATCACCCGACCGATAACCGGCTGGTGTACCTGAAAGCCCAGCGCGACGACCGCACCGGGCAGATCGGCGGCGCAGTTTACGAGATCAACACGGCGGCGCTCGACCGCCCGCAGGAGATTCGCGGCATCCAGGTGTTCGCCCGCAGCCTGCGCTGGAGCGCCCAGGGCGGCTATCTGCTGCTGGCGACCGAACGCGATGTATGGGTGCAGGACGAACGCACCGGCTCGTCGCTGGCGGTGGTCGAGGGCAGCAACTTCTACCCGCAGCCGGCCATCAGCCCGGACGAAGCCTTCATCGCCTACGTGGACGGCGGCCAGGCCGGCAGAACCGTGCCGCAGGTGTACATCGTAGGGCGGGACGGGCGCAATCCAACGCAGATCACCGCCCACCAGGAAGGCAGTATCACCGATCTGGTGTGGGCGGCGGGGTAAAGCGAGTGCCGAGTGTTGAGCAGGGGGATAAGGGTTAGCATAACGCACAACGGCAACCAATAAGGATGTCTCCATAGTCAACGACCAGCCGCTTTAGCGGCTGGCTTGTCCCTGACGCACTCGCACGAGGTGGAGCATGGCTCACTTTAACCGCATACGCCGTGTCGAGACAATAGGCTGGTTGACTGGCAGCCC
>JACAES010000024.1 GCA_013388735.1 Chloroflexota bacterium
AACCCTACCAGGCGGAAACGCCGATGGCGCTGCTGCTTAAACACATCAACGAGCCGATTCCGCCGGTTGGATTGTTCCGCCAGGGCGTGCCGAGGGAAGTCGAACAGGTGATCGCCCGCTCGACGGCCAAAGACCCCAACCAGCGTTACGCTTCGGCGGGGGAAATGGCGCGCGCATTCAGCGAGGCGTTAGGCGGCCTGCGTAAAGGCGCGCCGTCCACCGGGCCGATTGCTGTCGAGGATTCGCCGACCATCCGGCCAGATGCGCCGCCGCGCCAGACACCTTATCCGACACCCGCCCCGCCGCCCTACGCCGCGCCGTATGGCACGCAGCCCTATCCGCCGCAAACGCCCTACGGAACGCAGACGCCCTATGCCACACCCTATCCGCCCGCGCCGCCTTACGGCGCGCCCGCCCCGCCGCCGACCCAGGCCGCTCCCCGTCGTTCGCCGCTGCCGCTCATCCTGGGGCTGGTGGCGCTGCTGGTACTCTTCGGCGCAGGGGCGGTATTCGTGCTGCCGCAGCTTTCGTCGCAGGAAGTCCCGGTGACGCTCGTCCCGGCTACGCTGGGCGCGCCCACGCCCTTCAGCCGCGCCAACCTCGTCACCACCGATTTGTACAGCATCGCCGTACCCAGCGCGTGGCGTTATGTCGAACTGCCGACCGAGCATCTGGTCAATCATTACTGGGATGACCGGCGCGACGCCACCGCACCCACTACAGCTTATGCCTCGCTGACGCTGGTGGACGCCCAACTGGAAACCACGCGGGACTTTAACGCGGCGGTGACGGATTACAACAGCGTTTATTTTGAGCCGTTTGTCAGCAGTGACATGGCGCTGATAGATGAAGGCGCTGCCCCGGACGGCACGATCCGCCGCAGCTACCGCCGCGCCGCCCAGGACGGGTTGGAGGCCGGGCAAATGGACGTGTTTTACATCGCCCGCCCGCCCTACCTGGTGGTGCTGCAATTTTTCTCCGCCGACAGCACCGGCAATTCGCTCGTGCCGACCTTCCAGGCCATTCTGGACAGCCTACGGGTGAGCGGTTAAAACCGCTGTGTATGGGGCGGGCTTTCAAACCCGCCCTCAACCTTCTCCCTGTCTTTTAGCACTCCACCGGGTAGTTTGCTAAAATACCCCTTGACTTAGAATCGGCAATCTGTTATATTGTGGTCATGTTATTAGCACTCTCGCGCGAGAGTGCTAATCTTCCAAACAAATCGTACCCGATAAACCTGACAACCTATTCGATCAGGCAATAGGAGGAGTACTCGTATGTCTTTAAATCTGCGCCCTCTGGGTGATCGCGTGTTGATTGAACCCATTGAACAGGAGGAAACCTTCGCGGGTGGGCAGCTGGTTCTGCCGGAAACTGCCAAAGAAAAACCGCAGCAGGGCAATGTCCTGGCCGTTGGCGAAGGCCGCCGTGACGACGATGGCGAACGCATCGCTATGGATGTGAAGGTTGGCGACCGCGTGCTGTTTGCCAAGTATGCCGGCACGGAAATCAAGATTGATGGCAAGAAGCTGCTCATCATGAAGGAAAGCGACATCCTGGCGATCATCGGCTAAGGCCGGTTATCGGCAGGATTTTTGTTTCCCGTTCTATTGACAAAAACACAATACCCATCTGGAGGTTATAGTCCATGCCCAAACAACTCGTATTCAGCGAATCGGCCCGCCGCAGCCTCAAGATCGGCGTGGATAAGCTGGCGGATGCCGTCAGCACGACGCTCGGGCCCAAAGGCCGTAACGTTGCCCTGGACAAAAAATTCGGCGCGCCCACCATCACCCACGACGGCGTGACGGTGGCGAAGGAAATCGAGCTGGAAGACCCGTATGAAAATATGGGCGCGCAGCTTTTGAAGGAAGCCGCCACCAAGACCAACGACATCGCCGGCGACGGCACGACCACCGCCACCGTTCTGGCCCAGGCTATCGTCAACGAAGGCCTGAAGAACGTGGCCGCCGGCGCCAACCCGATGCTGCTCAAACGCGGTATCGAAGTCGCCACCGACGCGGTTGCCAAGCAGATTCGCGCTCAGGCGATTGCCATCGAGACCAAAGAAGAAATCGCCAATGTCGCCAGCGTGTCCGCTCAGGACAAGTAAATCGGCGATCTGATCGCTGAAGTGATGGACAAAGTGGGCCGCGACGGCGTTGTGACCGTCGAAGAAAGCAAGGGCCTGGAATTTGAAACCGACTACGTGGAAGGGATGCAGTTTGATCGCGGCTACATCAGCCCCTATTTCATCAACAGCCCCGACACGATGGAAGCGGTGATCGAGGACCCGTATGTTCTGATCTACGACAAGAAGATCAGCGCCGCTCAGGACATCGTTCCGGTGCTGGAAAAGATGCTCCAGGTCGGCAAACGCGATCTGGTCATCATCGCCGAAGACGTGGACGGCGAAGCCCTGGCGACCCTGGTGCTGAATAAACTGCGCGGGATGCTGAACGTGGTGGCCGTCAAGGCCCCTGGCTTCGGCGACCGCCGCAAAGCCATGCTGCGTGACATCGCCGTCCTGACCGGCGGCACGGTCATCAGCGAAGAAACCGGGCGCAAGCTGGAAACCGTCACCATCCAAGACCTGGGCCGCGCCGGCAAAGTCGTCTGCACCAAAGAAGAAACCACGATTGTGGACGGCCAGGGTGACGAAAAAGACATCAAGGGCCGCATCGAAGAAATCCGCAAAGAAATCGAGGCCAGCACCAGCGACTACGACAAGGAAAAACTGCAAGAACGCCTGGCGAAGCTGTCCGGCGGCGTGGCGGTCATCCGCGTGGGCGCGGCCACCGAAACCGAACTGAAGGAAAAGAAACACCGCGTCGAGGACGCCCTCAGCGCCACCCGCGCGGCAGTTGAAGAAGGCATCGTGCCGGGCGGCGGCGTCGCGCTGCTCAACGCCCAGGCTGCCCTGGACGGCATCAGGCTGGACCTGGAGGATGAAAACACCGGCGTGCAGATCGTCCGCAAGGCGCTGGAAGTCCCGATGCGGAAGATCGCGGCCAACGCCGGCGTGGACGGCGCGGTCGTCATCCAGGAAGTTCGCCGGGCGCAGAAGTCGAAGAAGAACCCACACATCGGCTATAACGTCATGAGCAACGAATACGGCGACATGATTGAGATGGGTATCCCCGACCCCGCCAAAGTGACGCGCGGTGCGGTCGAAAACGCGGCCAGCATCGCCGCCATGATCCTGACCACCGAGGCGCTCATCACCGATACGCCGGAGAAGGAAAAAGCCCCGGCGGCTCCGCCGATGCCGGAATATTAGTGCCGAGTGCTGAGTATTCGGTTCGGAATATACGCGAAAGGGGGGCTTCCTGTAACGGGGAGCGCCCCTTTTTATATTTTGGGTTTCCGGCTCGTTTCCTGCGCGAGATCATGTATTATTCTTTACACCATATCGCCACGCATTTGTTGATCTTGAAATGTCACGCGGTGCGAATGGGAACGCGGAAACAGCCGCACTCTATCTGGCGGTGCCAATGAATATTCTTGATGCGATACGCCACATCTACACCGTGATCGCTGTGCCGGATTATCCTCGGAAGTTCCCGGCTGGAATCGTGGTGATGGCGCGCATTGCTGAAGATAAAGTAATCGCCGAACATAACATCACAGATCGCCTGCTGTGGCAAGAACTGGTGCGCGCCGGAATCCCCCGCGAACGCATTATCCTCACTTACGCCGGAGAGCCGCAGGCATAACCCGGCGAAACGCCAACAACCGCCGGTGGGCGGTTGGGGGTATGATTCGGTTTTGAGCGGTGAGTGGGGAGCGGGCGGCAAGCCCCCGGTTTAGCGGTCTTTGTATACTTTCAGCGATTCGGTAACAATCGGCGCGGCGCTGTTATAAACGCGCGTGCCGCAGTGCGCGCACACTTTTTCGTTGCCGACATAGTGCCAGAGGGGGGGCGTTTTGCGGCAGTATTTGCAGCTCGACTTCATCATTTCGGCATAGTGTTTGGGTACGTGACGGTACATAGTTCCCCCTGGAACAAATAACCTTTCGTGATTAAGAATAACATTTTTAGGCTTGAAAAAACCTTAAGCAAACCGCCTATCATTGTAAGGGATTTTCTGTAAGAAAGTGATAAACCATGTTTAGTTCTAGGTTAAGCAATGACAGAATTGAACCCGCCGCAAGCCACGCCATTTTAATGGCAATGTACGGGGAAAGTGTAGTCCCTTTGGCACGGGGGGAAATGGCTCGCTCCGGCGAGAACCGCGCGGCTTTAGAAGCCGTTGGACTTTAGGCCATGCCGAGTGTCACTAAAAGCCTGACAGTTGGCGCAGCATTAAGCGCCGTTCGGGGGCGCGTGCCGGGTTACGAAGCGCACGCGCTGCTGGGCGCGCTGCTGCAAACCGACCGCGCCGCGCTGCTGGCCCACCCGGAACGTCCCCTGACGCCGGAGCAGGCCGACCGCTTCGCCGCCCTGGTCGGACGGCTGGCGGCGGGCGAGCCGCTGCCGTATCTGGTCGGGCGGCAGGCGTTTTACGACCGCGATTTTTTCGTCACGCCGGATGTTTTGATTCCCCGCCCGGAAACCGAACTGCTGATCGAAGAAGCCCTGGCCTTCGCCCGTCGGCAGCCCGATCTGACGATGGTGGATGTGGGGACGGGCAGCGGCGCGCTGGCGGTCACGCTGGCGGCGCGCCTGCCGGCGGCGCGGGTGATCGCCACCGACATCAGCCCGGCGGCGCTGGAAGTGGCGCGGCGCAACGCGGAACAGCACGCCGCGCGCGTGGACTTGCTGCCGGGCGACCTGCTCCAGCCCTTGATCGAGCGCCAGATCAAAGTTAACCTGCTGCTCGCCAACCTGCCCTATATCGCCAGCGGCGACCTGCCCGCGCTGGCCGTCAGCCGCCACGAGCCGCGCCTGGCGCTGGACGGCGGCGCGGACGGCCTCGACCTCATCCGGCGGCTGCTGGTTCAAGCGCCTGCTGTCTGCCATCCCGGCGCGCGCCTGCTGCTCGAAATCGGCGCTGACCAGGGCGCGGCGGCGCTGGCGCTGGTGCTGGCGGCTTTCCCGGCGGCGTCCGCCCGCCTGCTGCGCGACCTGGCCGGACACGATCGCGCCATCTGCGCCGATCTGGCGTGATGCCCCGCGCTCGGTGTTTCAGCCTGCCGCGCCGGACGACAGTTCCAGCGCCGCCACCACCGGCAGGTGGTCAGAGCCTAACTGCGGCCCGCGCCAGGCGCCCAGGGCGCGGAAGTGGTTGCTGTGCCACAGGTAATCTATGCGGATCAGCGGCGGCAGGAAAGCCGGCAGGCCGCGCGCGGCGCTGACCGGCCACGTCCCGCCGAAACCGCGCCCCGCCGACCGGAAAGCATCGTTAAGCTGCGCGGCCAGCAGCCGGTAGGTGGCGCTCTGGTCGCTGGTGTTAAAGTCGCCGCCGACGATGAAGGGGTATGGCTCTGCCCGCAGGTGACGCAGCAGCCTGCCGATCTGCCGGTTGCGGATGCTGTCGTCAAAACCGAGCGCCACTTGCAGGTACATGTTATCCACCGGCAGGGTCAGGCGCGGTTCCGACACCGGCCACGCCAGATGCACGTTATAGACGGCCACGATCTGGCCGTTCACGTCCAGCAGCAGGCGCAGGGGCATGGCCGCTTCCGGCGTTTCAAGATCAATGTAAGCCTCGTCCAGAATCGGATAACGCGACAGCGTGACGTTGCCGCCCCAGCGCGCCTGGTCGGGCTGTACCGACTGGTACGGGTACAGGTCTTTCAGGCCTTCCAGCCGTTCGTTGTTATCAATCGGCGCGACTTCTTGCAGCAGCACCAGGTCGGCCCCGCTGTGGCGAATCCATTCCTCGACCGCTTTCAGGCGGCGGTTGTTTCCCCAGATGTTGAAGGTCAGCACCTGGATGGTACTGCCGGAAGCATCCGATTCCGCCCTGGGCAGGTAGTACGGCCCGATCCAGAAGCCGCCCAGCGCGGCCAGGGGCAGCAGCCGGAGCGTGGTCAGCCGCGCGCGCGCCAGTGCCGCCAGCGCCAGCAGGGGCAGCAGCGGCAAAAACAGCAGATGCGCGAAGGTGTTCAGCAGCGACAGCCACCAGAAGCCGTCGCCGAACAGCAGGCGCAGCGCCAGATAAACCACCATCGCCGCCGCGTACAGGTTGGTGGCAGCGGACAGCAGCAGTTTTATGATTTTAAACGTTCCTGAAAATTTGCTTCGGGCCAACGTGTTTCCTCTGGGTAGGTGTGCTTCTCAAAACTGCGCGCTATCGTAGTGTACACCCCTTTCCGCCGCCTAAGAATCAATCAAAACGCCCCGGATGGGGCATGGGGCGCTGTAATTTTCCGACGGCGGAAAAAACGGGTTTTGCGATCTGTTTCAGCCGTTCCAGGTTTCGCGCAGCAGTGCGGCGTAGTTTTGCCCCGGCGTGATCTGCCCCAGCACGACCGGATGCGCCGCGCCGGTGAGCGCCGGCAGCGTGCCGGGGCGGGCGTGCCAGCTTTCGTGGGCCAGCAGGGCGAACACCAGCGCCTCTTTGTGGTCGCTGCTCAGGCCGATGTCCTCGTGCATCAGCAGGCGGCTGTCCGGCAGTTCGGCGCGCAGCCGTTCCACCAGAACCGGATTAAAACGCCCGCCCCCGCCGAGGAAAACTTCTGCCGGCGGCGCGGGGGCGAAGCGCCGGTAAGCGTCCGCGATGCTGGCGGCGGTTAAAGCCGTGAGCGTAGCCGCGATGCCGGCGTCGTCCAGGCCGCGCGCCCGGCCTTCGGCGATCAGCCGCGCCGCTTCCGCCGCGCCGAACAATTCGCGCCCGGTGGTTTTGGGTGGGCGGCGCTCGTAATACGGGTGCGCCAGCAGAAGACGCAGCCAGCCCTCATCCACCATGCCCTGCCGCGCCAGCGCCCCGTCACGGTCATAGGCCGCCCGCCCGTTGGTGAAAATCGCCAGCGCGCCGTCTATCAGGGCATTGCCGGGGCCGGTATCGAAGGCCAGCGGCGGGCTGACGGAATCCGCCAGCGGCGGCAGAAAAGTCACATTGCCGATGCCGCCGATGTTCTGGACGGCGCGCCAGGCGGTGGGATGCCGCAGCAGCAGCCAGTCGGCGTAGGCCGTCAGCGGCGCGCCCTGTCCCCCGGCGGCCACATCGCGCGGGCGGAAATTGCTGATGGTGGTGATGCCGGTGCGTTCCGCCAGCACGGACGCTTCGGTGATTTGCAGCGTGGCGCTCACGCGGCCATCCGGTTCGACGGCGTGCCAGACGGTCTGCCCGTGCGAGCCGATCAGGTGGATGTCCGCCGGCGTTTTGCCGGCCTCGCGGATGAGGCGCAGCGCGACGGCGGCGAAACGTTCGCCCAGATCAAAGTTAAGCCGGCACAGCCCGTCCACGCGCGACCGCTCCGGCAGGCAGGCGTCCAGGATGCGGCGCTGAAAATCGGCCTCATACGGTTCGGTCAAAGCGTGCAGGATACGCGCGCTCAGGGCGGGCGGCGCGCCGCCGATCTCGCACAGGGCGGCGTCAATGCCGTCGGCGGACGTGCCGGACATCAGGCCGACCACATACATGTGCTTAAGTCACCTTCCGTCGGCGGCGTTCGATCAGCGCCGCGTACAGGTCAACGATCTCATCCATCATGGCCGGCCAGGTCTGCGTTTCGGCAAAGGCGCGGGCGGCGCGTCCCATCTGCGCCACACGTTCGCGGCTGCCGGCGATCAGGCGCACGCCTTCTACCAGCGCGTCCACGTCGCCGGCCTCGAACGTATAACCCGTAACACCTTCCTGCACCACATCGCCCACGCCGCCCACGCGGGAAGCCACCACCGGCAGCCCGGCGGCCATCGCTTCCAGCACCACCAGGCCGAAGGTTTCCAGCGCCGACGGGAACACGAACACGTCCGCGCTGGCGTAAGCCTGGGCCAGCGCGTCACCTTTCAGATAGCCCATAAAACACACCGGCAGCCCGGCGAACAGGCGCTCCAGGTCGGCGCGCGCCGGGCCGTCGCCCACCAGCGTCAGCCGCGTACCCGGCACGCGCTCCAACACCGGCTTCAGCCGGTCAAGCTGTTTTTCGCCGGAAAGCCGCCCTACATACAGCAGCACGGTTTCGTCCGGGCAGCCGCCGGAAAGCCGGTCGCGCATCTCGGCGCTGCGGTGGCGCGGGTTAAAAAACTCGGCATCCACGCCGCGCCGCCACAGGCCCACCTGCTTCACGCCGGACGCCAGCATCTGCTGCTGCACCAGCCGCGACGGGGCCAGCGCGGCATCCGCCCAGTTGAACAGCGCGCGCGTCAGCCAGTCCGCCACCGGCGCGATGAAGCCGATGTTGAAGTGACGGACGAGCCGCGCCACGTCCAGATGAAACGACGCGACGGTAGGGATGCCCAGGCATTTCGCCATCAGCAGGCCAAAACCGCCGATCAGCGCCGGGTGAAAAAAGTGCGCCACATCCGGTTTGAAGTTTTTGAGCCGGTGATAGGTGGAAAACGTCGGCGGGCCGACCCTGAGCTCGGGGTACAGCGGCATGGTCACGCCGGGAACGCCGATGACCGGCGTCTGGTTGTAGCGTTCGACGCCCATCTTCGGCGCGATCACCGCCGTTTCGATGCCGCGCGCCGTCAGGTGGTCGAGCAGCAGACACATCACTGTGACGATGCCGTCAATCTTGGGCAGAAAAGTTTCGGTAAACAGCGCCACGCGCATCGGCCAAACCCCCCGCGCAAGTCCGTTGAGGACAAGGGGTTTGTATCTCTCCTTGTCCTCAGACCGGATTATCAGCCTAATCCTACCCTCGCATTTCGATAACACGCTAAGATGGCCGGAGTGACGATATTGTCAGACGCGGCGGGCAGGGTGCATTTCAAGTTGGTGCAGAGTCCTTTTACCCTCACCCCCGTCCCCTCTCCCGAACGTGCCTACGGCACTGGGAGAGGGGCGAAAATCAGCAGAGTCGCCTTCGCTTCCCCCTTCTTCCAGCCGCGAAGCGGCGTTCGGCAGAAGGGGGTCAGGGGGATGAGGGCGAAATCGCACTGAAGTGAAATACACCCCGGCGAACATCCTTGCTTGCCCTCGGCGCGTTTGCCCTTTACAATTACAACGTGTAGTTCCTCTTGTGGCGAACAACCTTTGAGTGCAGGCGATGAGCGACCAGCAAGACGTTCAGGTGCGGATAGATGATCGAGTGCGGCTGATGTCGGCGGCGCTGGCCGTAACCACCTGGCCGGAAAAATCGCAGGCGGAACAGCCGCACGGCACACACGCGCACAGCCGCCTGACGCGCAAAGTCCTCGAACCCTTCAAAAATCACAGCGCCGTCCAGGGGCTGCAAAGCCTGCTCAACCTGGGCGCGCCGATGGAAGCCATTTACAGCTTCGTGCTGGAACTGCGCTGGCCGGGGCTGCACGCCGAAAAACTGCCGGTGTGGGTTCCGCCGCGCTGGAACGAACAGCTGATGGATTTTTACCAGCGCGCCAACCTGAGCAAACTGTGGAGCGACGAAGAGGGTGCGTGGCAGGCCAGCGCCGTCGAGGCGCAGAAGATGTTTAAGGGCGTGCCGTTTAAACCGTTTTTGCAGCCGTTCGTGGGGACGGTGGCCGAAAAGCTGATTTTCATCCCGAACATTTCCTTCCCGACCGACCGCGAAATCGGCGTGCAGATCAACGGCGAGATGGTATGTATCGCGCCGCCCCGGCTGGCCTGGGGCGACAGCCCGCCCTGGCCGTTCGACGAAGACCCGGCGCATATCTACCGGGCGGCGCTGTCGCAGTATGGGCGGCTGCTCATCATGAACTTCCTGCGCGTCCACGCTGCCGCCATCGCGCCGGCGGCGGACGCGCCGCTGCCGGTCAGCGACCAGTTCCGCGCTCAGTACCCAAGCTGGCAGGAACAGTTCGCTAACCTGTTCGTGGCGGCGGCGGTAGCGATCTTCCTGGAGGAGCATGTCAGCCCGGCGGAGGCGAAAGCCTACGTGCTGATGGAGCGCAAAACCAAAGGGATGCATATTCTGCCGGGCATGATTAGCGTGCTGCGCCGCTACCTGAGCGAGCGCGAAAACGGGCGCTACAACAGCCTGCTGGACTTTATGCCGATCTTCCCGAAACAGCTTCGGATCGCCAACCGGATTGTGACGCTATAGCAGTGACCCGCAAGTACGACCAGATCATCGTCATTGACATCGAATGCACCTGCTGGGAGAAGCTGCCCCCGCCCGGCATGGAAGCCGACATCATCGAAATCGGCATCTGCCCACTGAACCCTTTCACCGGCGAACGCCTGGAAAGACGCAGCCTGATCGTCCGGCCAGAGCGTTCGACCGTCAGCCCGTTCTGCACGCAGCTCACCACGCTCACGCCGGAACAGGTGGCGCAGGGCGTGTCGTTCGTGGAAGCCTGCAACATTCTGCGCTACGATTACCAGACGCGGCGGCGGGTGTGGGCCAGCTACGGCGACTTCGACCGGCAGCAGTTCGAGCGCCAGTGCGCGGCGATGGGCGTCGCTTACCCGTTTGGAGCCAGCCATCTCAACGTTAAAACGCTGTTCACGCTGCTGCGGGCGCGGCGGCACGACGTGGGCATGGCCGAGGCGATGCAGCAGCTTGGCCTGCCGATGGAAGGCGCGCACCACCGGGGCGGCGACGACGCCTGGAATCTGGCGCGTCTGCTGGCGGTAATCCTGCTGGAGCGGCGCGGGACGATTCCCGGCGGGGATATTTCAGGATAAAAATCGAGGTTGCATGATTCAACGATTATTCGTCCCCATCAGCCGGCCAGAAGCCCCGCCCCCCTGGGGGCTGGCCGCCGCCTTCAGCGGTGTGATCGCCGCCTTCGCCGCCATCCTGATCGGCTCGACGCTGGCGCTGATGGCCTACTGCGGCGCGCCGGAAAACGCCGCCTACTGCCAGGCGCTCAACTTTCGGCTGCCGCCGTCGGTGTCGCTGGCGGCCTGGACGCTGGGCGCGGCGCTGACCATGGCGTTTGTGTTCGCCACCCGGCGCCGGCCCGCCGAACGCGCCGCGCTGCGGCTGGGGCCGATGCGGCTGTCGGTCTTCTGGGTGCTGCTCATCAGCGTCGGCCTGGCCGTCACGCTGGATGTTTTCACCCTGCAAATCACCTCGCCGCTGGTGACTGAACCGGAACTTCAAAGCTTTAAGGCGCTGCCCGCCGGGGCGCTGGATTGGGCGCTGGCGCTGGTGTTCATGGTGATCGCGCAGCCGGCGGCGGAAGAACTGGTCTTTCGCGGGCTGCTGCTGCCGGCGCTGCGGCAGGCCGTCGGGGCATGGCCGGGTTATCTGCTCAACGCGGCGCTGTACGCGGTTTTTCATCTGCTGGCCTACCCGCCCATCGCGCAGGACTTAAACGGCCTGTGGTACGGCGCGGCGCTGCCGCTGTTCGGCGGGCTGGTTTTTGGGGCGCTGCGGCTGCACGCCGGCTCGACGCGGGCGGCCATCCTGGGACACGCGGCCTTCGGGCTGTTCGCGGTGCTAAAACAGGCTGCCCTGGGCTGAAAGGCGAACGGCATGAAAACCCTGGTCATCGCCTCCACCAATCCGGTCAAAATCGAAGCGGCGCGGCGCGGGTTCGCGGCCATCTTCCCGGACGAAACCTTCGCCGCGCGCGGCCTGTCGGTGCCGTCCGGCGTCGGCGCCCAGCCCATGTCCGACGACGAAACCTACCGGGGCGCGCTCAACCGGGCGCGTAATGCCCGCCAGGGGGCGGCGGACGCCGATTTCTGGGTGGGCATCGAAGGCGGCATCGAGGAACGTCATGGCGAGATGCTGGCCTTCGCCTGGGTGGTCGTGCTTTCCGGGCGGCGCGCCGGCAGCAGCCGCACCGCCACTTTCACCCTGCCGGACGCCATCGCCGACCTGGTGCGGCAGGGCGTGGAACTGGGCGCGGCGGACGACATCGTGTTTGGGCGCTCCAATTCCAAACAGGCCAACGGCGCGGTCGGCATCCTCACCGCCGACGCGATTGACCGGACGGCCTATTACGAACACGCCGTCATCCTGGCGCTCGTGCCGTTCAAAAATCCCGCGCTGGTTTTCGGCGGCGGATAGATGACAGGTGGCGCGTTCCGGTTTCGCCGGTACAATAGACTGAAATGCAAACATTAATGTAAGGATTGAGCCGTGAAACTCCTGATCCTGGGCGGAACGCGCTTTCTGGGCCGCCATCTGGTTGAAGCGGCGCTGGCGCATGGTCATGACGTGACACTGTTTAACCGGGGCATCAGCAGCCCCGATCTGTTCCCGGCTGTCGAACGGCTGATAGGCGACCGTGATGGCCATCTGTCGGCGCTGGAAGGGCGGCGCTGGGATGCGGTGGTGGATACCTGCGGCTACGTGCCGCGTATCGTCGGGGCGTCGGCGGCGCTGCTGGCCGAGGCCGTCGAACACTACACCTTCATTTCCAGCATTTCGGTGTATCCCGATACAACCGTTTACGGCATCAACGAACAGGCACCGGTCGCCACGCTGGACGACCCGACGGTCGAGGAAGTCACCGGCTCGACCTACGGCGCGCTGAAGGCGCTGTGCGAACAGGCCGCCGAAGACGCCATGCCGGGGCGCGTCCTCAACGTGCGCGCCGGGCTGATCGTCGGCCCGCACGATCCGACCGACCGCTTCACCTATTGGCCGGTGCGCATCAGCATGGGCGGCGAGGTGATGGCGCCGGGCGGGCCGGATATGCGTGTGCAGTTCGTGGATGCGCGCGATCTGGCGGCCTGGATTCTGCTGATGGCCGAAAACCGGAAAGTCGGCGTCTACAACGCTACCGGCCCGGCGAACACGCTCACCATGCGGGAAGTGCTGGAAACCTGTCAGGCTGTCACCGGCAGCGATGCGCGGCTGATCTGGGTAAGCGATGATTTTTTGCTGGAACAGTCGGTGACGCCCTTCACCGAAATGCCGCTGTGGATACCGGAACGCTACAACGGCCTGCAAGCCATCAACATCCAGAAGGCGCTGGCGGACGGCCTGAGCTTCCGCCCGCTGGCCGATACCGTGCGCGATACGCTGGCATGGAACGCCACCCGGCGCGAGGAAGATTACGACAATAAAGGGCTGCGGCTGCGCGGCGGCATGATGCTCGAACGCGAGGCCGCCCTGCTGGCCGCCTGGAAAGAGCGGTTCTGATATGCTTTCATCAACCTTATTTGAAGGTCGGCGCGTCCGGCTCGTCCCGCTTGTCCCCGCCGACGCGCAGTATCTTGCCCGCTGGCAGATGGACGCCGACTATCTGCGGCTGCTGGACGCCCAGGACCCGGCCTACCCCAAAACCGAGCAGCAGCTTGTGGATTGGATTCACGACCGGCGGCGGGGCAATACCACCTACCTGTTCGGCATTCGGCTTCAGGCCGGCGACGAACTGATCGGCTTCATCGAGCTGGGCGACATCCTGTGGCCGCACCGAACGAGCTGGCTGGCGGTAGGCATCGGCGACCGGGCGCAGCGCGGGCAGGGTTATGGCTACGAGGCGCTGGCGCTGGCGCTGGATTTCGCCTTTCTGGAACTGAACCTGTACCGCGTGCAGCTTACGGTGTTCGAGTACAACGAACCGGCCATCAAACTGTACGAAAAGCTGGGCTTCCGGCGCGAGGGCGCTTTCCGCGAATTTATGCAGCGGGACGGTCGGCGCTGGGATATGCACCTGTACGGCATCCTGGCGCACGAATGGGCCGAACGCAGCCGGTGAGTTAAGCCGGCGCTCAATCGGCGGCCTGGGAAACCTCCGCCATGCCCAGCGGCTGGCGCGTCTGCGCACCCGGTTTGGCCGGGATGCGGCTCATGGCGTATTCGGCCAGCGCCGTGATCGTCAGGCTGGGATTGATGCCGGGATTGCCGGGCATGATCGAACCGTCCACCACGTACAGCCCCGGATAGTTAAATACCTGGCAGTTCACGTCTACCACGCCGTCCTGATCGCTGCGTCCCATCGGGCAGCCGCCGATCAGGTGCGCCGTCGCCGGGATGCCCAGCAGCGTTTCGGGGATGGTGTCCTGGGCGATGCCCCTGGTCTTGCGGGCGAAGGTGTGCGTCAAGCTGTGCGAGATGGCCTCGTCCGGCGACAGTGACGTGCCGGGGTCAAGCTCCGATACCAGCCCGCGCCGGAACAGGGTGAAGGCGTTGCGCCCCAGCCGCACCCGCATGGTGCTGTCTATGGTCTGCATGATGAGCAGGATGGTTGAGCTTTTGGCCCAGGCGGAGAAAAACTTGGCGTAGAAAAACTCCAGCGGGTGGGTGAAACCGTGCCAGAGTGTTTTGACGAAACGTTTGAAGATCGTGTCCGCACCTTCGATCATGGGGATCGCCAGCAGCCGCATGAAGGACGACCCGTGCGAATAACGCACCGGCTCGATGTGCGTCACGTCGTCCAGGGCGAAGATCGAAGTGATGGCCGGGCCGGTCGAATAATCCACGCTGCGATCCCAACTGGTGGAGCCGGTCAGCGCCTCGCTGTTGGTGCGGACGCCCGTCCCCAGGCAGCGCGACAGCCGGGGCAGCGAACGGTTTATATCGCGGCAGCGCAGCAGCAGGCGCAGCGTCCCCATGGCATGGGCGGCTACCACCACGTTACGCGCCCGCACCGTAAAATAGCGGCGCGTCAGCGGCAGGGCGGTTGAGCGGCGGTAGATGACGGCATACCGCGCGCCGTCCGGCTGGCCGTCCGGCAGCGGGCGGATGTCCACCACTTCGGACTCGGCGCGGACTTCTGCGCCCCACTTTTCGGCAAAATACAGGTAATTTTTGACCAGCGTATTTTTCGCCCCATACCGGCAGCCGACCATGCAGCCGCCGCAGCCGTTACAGCCGGTGCGTTCCGGCCCCTGTCCGCCGAAGTAGGGGTCGGGGACGGTTTGATCCGGCTCGCCAAAATAGATCGCCACGTTGGACGGCCTGAAGGTATGGCCGCGCCCGTGTTCGTCGGCGATCTCTTTTAACACCCGGTCGGCGGGGGTCACAAAGGGGTTGCGCGTCACGCCTAACATACGTTTAGCCGTCTCGTAGTAGGGGACGAGTAGGGTTTTCCAGTCGGCCAGGTCGCGCCAGCCGGGGCTGCTGAACAGGTCGTCGCTCGGCTCCATCAGCACGTTGGCGTATACCAGGCTGCCGCCGCCCACGCCGCTGCCGTGCAGCACCATGATGTCGTTCATGAAGCTCAATTCCTGAATGCCAAAACAGCGCAGCGCCGGCAGCCACAGGTACTTGAAGACGTTCCAGTTCGAGCGTGGAAAATCCTCATCGCGGAAGCGTTTGCCGCGCTCCAGCACCAGCACGTGGTAGCCCTTTTCGGTCAGCCGCATGGCGGACACGCTGCCGCCAAAACCGGAGCCGACGATCACAAAATCATAGGATTGTGGGTTCATCAACGCGCTCTTTTTATCTTTGATGTTTGTGATTATTTTAACGTGGATTCGATTTTATGGGGATGTGCGCGCGGATTTTTTAATGTAGGAGCGGCCACAGGGGAAAAACGCAGCGCAAAGACATAGGGGCGGGTTTAGAAACCCGCCCCTGCATTGTGATATGGTGAGTTGATGGTGTGAGGGGCGCGCACGCCGGCGCGCCCCCAAACCCATTATTGTTTACCCGCATGCGTCCAGGTCGCGCCACTTCTGAACGTTATCGGCGGTCTGCTGCACGCCGGCTTCGTCGGGACGGACGGTCAGGCGGCGGTTGGCGATTTCCTCGCATTCCGCGCCCTTCTCGACCGCCGTCCAGTCGCCGCGCACGTATTTATACTCGATGGCCGTCCCCTCTTTGATGTCCAGCGTGATCGTCCAGTGGGTATCGTCGGCCTGCGTCATTTCCAGTCCCGCCGGGTCCCAGCGCGGGTAATCGCTGCTGCCGAAGTCCCCGGCGATGAACACCTTGCCGGTGGTGTAGTCCGGCACTTCGGCCACGAACGTCACCGGCACAACCAGCCGCGCCACCGGCACCGGCTCGGCGCTGGTGAGCGGCGATTCGTTGAGCGCGCCGTCCACCGCCGCCACGCTGTAGACGTAGGTTTCGCCTTCGACGACGGCGCTGTCGGTGTAGGCCGTGCCATCGGCGGCGGCGATCTCCGCGATCACTGCGGCGGCTTCGTCGCCCGCTGCCCGGTAAACCCGGTAAGCGAACAGGTTTTCATCTTCCACCGCGTCCCATTCCAGCCCGACGCCGGAAAGCGACGCCCGCAGGACGCGGACTTCCGCCGGGGCGTCCGGCGGCGTGGTATCGCTGGAGGCCGCCAGCGTGACCTGCGGCAGCGTGCCGTCCGCGCGTTCGACGGTTATCCAGGTCAGGCCGCCGTCGGCGCTGAACTGCGCCACCACGCGGTATTCGCCAATTTCCTGCGGCATGATCGTCAGCGTATAACTGTCCGCGCCGTCCACATCGCCGGCGTAGGCCATCGGCAGAGCGGCGGTCAGGTCGCCGCCATCTGGAATGAGCGCCGCCCGCGCCAGGATACCGGGTGTCTGCCCTTGCGCGTCGGTCACACCGTCAATTTTCACGGCGGCCTGCACCGGAAGGGTCAGGCCAAACACCAGTTCCAGTTCCCGATCTTCGGCGGACTCGCCAACATAGAAGGTTTCGTCAATCGTGTAACTCGGCACGGCCATGATGCTCGCGCCGGGTTCGCCAACCAGCCCATTTTCACCGACGGCGGCGGCGGCATAGTAATACACAAAGCCGTTCGTCACTGTTTCGTCATTGAAGGTCGTGCCGCTGATGGGCGTCTCGGTCAGCGGTTCAAAACCACCGGCGGCCACCGGGCTGCGATAGAGGATATAACCTGCCGCGCCGTCGAGCGCATCCCATTCCAGCGCCACCTGGCCGGACTGCGCGACGGCGGTCAGGCCGTTGGGCGCGGCGGGCGCTTCAAAAGCGGCGGCGTCCGCCGTCACCGTCCAGATATACCCGCCCCGCGCCGGGATGCTGATCTCGGCGCTGCCGCCGTCGGTGCTGATCGGCGCGCCGTCCGGGAAGGGTCGGAGCGTTAAGCCGGTGGGCAGCAGACCGCCGAAGTCCAGACGGACCTGCCGGTCGTCGGCGCTGCGATTGAGCGCCACCAGTGCCGCGTTACCGTCGGCTTTGCTCAGGCGGGCGAACACGTACAGGCCGTTCTGGTCGTCGGCCAGCAGCGTCACCATCTCGCCGGTGCGTAGGGCGGGGTTGTCGCGCCGCAGCGCCCCAAGCCCCTGGTAGAAGGCCAGCATATCCTCATCCGGCGGCGGGTAATAATCGCCTTCCGTGTCCGGCCAGGGATACGGCGCGCGGTTGTACGGGTCGTCCTGGTAGTTGCCGCCGCTGTCGGGGATGCTGGGCGCATCTATGGCGATTTCGTCCCCGTAGTAAATCGTCGGCGCGCCCGGCAGCGCGAACTGCGTCAGCGCCGCCAGTTTTTGCGCCTGCGGGTCTGCGCCGACCACGAAAAACAGCCGCGACACGTCGTGGCTGGACAGCACGTTCATCAGCGCGTGGTAGGCCATCTGCGGATAGTCTTCTTCAATCGAGCGGATGGTGTTGTCCAGTTCGCTGGGCGCCAGGGCGTACATCACCCGGTCGCCGTTGGAGTCGTTGTCGGTGAAGTCGGTGTCGCGCACGAAACCCAGGATGCCGGCGCGCAGGCGGTAGTTCATAGTGGAGTCCCACTCGTCGCCGTCGAAAAATTCCGAACCGTCGCTCCATTCTTCCCCGATGATGACCGTTTCGGGATTCAGACGGCGCAGCACGGCGCGAAAGGTTTCCCAGTAGATGTTGTTCGGGTCGCGCCCGTTGTCAATGTCCGGGGCTACGTCCAGCCGCCAGCCGCCGATGCCTTCCCGTATCCAGGTCTGGGCGACGCTGTTTTCGTCCAGGAAGAAAAAGCGCCGTGTTTCCACGATGGTATTGTTGATGCGCGGGATGGTATCAAAACCCGCCCACGAGGTGTAATACAGCGGGTCGGGGTCGCCGGCGCAGGGCGCGGGCTGGTTGGCGCGCGGCGGCGCGAAGTAGAACCAGGCGCGGTAGGGCGACTCCAGGCTTTCGCAGGCGCCCTCGTCCCCCTCGAAGCGGTCGAAGCGGTCGAAGTAGGGGCTGTCGCTGGACAGGTGGTTAAACACGCCGTCCAGGATGAGCTTCATGCCGCGTTTATCGGCCTCGCTGACGAGCGTCTGGAAATCTTCCAGCGTCCCCAGGATGGGGTCAATTTGCAGGTAATCCACCGTGTCGTAGCGGTGATTGGAGCGCGCCAGGAAGATCGGGTTCAGGTAGATGGCGGTCACGCCCAGGTCTTGCAGGTAGTCCAGCTTTTCGGTGATGCCGGCCAGGTCGCCGCCGTAGAAATCGCTGTTGAAGTAACCCTGATCGCCTGCCGGGGCCAGGGTGGTGCGGCCATCCACCGGCGGTTCGTTCCAGATGTCGTGGAAGATCAGCGGCAGCGCATCGTAAAAGACCTCATCGCCGTCCGCCGGGTTGTTGGACGGATCGCCGTCGCGGAAGCGGTCGGGGAAAATCTGGTAAACAACGGCGTTGCGCATCCATTCCGGCGTGTAATATGCCGGGTCGTAAACCGTGATCTGGTAGCTGAGGTCGGGGCTTTCAGCATAAACCATGCCCGCGCCACCTTCGCGGTAAGCCAGGTAAGGGCTGCCGGCGGCCAGGCGTGTATCATCTTCGTAATACAGCGTCTGGTTGCCGCGCGTGACGATGAAACGATACCACAGCACCGTCCCCTTGCTGCCCACGTCCAGCGTCGTTTCCCACAGGTCGTAACCGTCCGGCGTGGTGGCGACGACCTGCATCGGCAGCAGGCTTTGGGCTTCCTCGCGGGTGTTCCAGACGCGCACGGTGGCCGTGTCCAGGTTGCCCGCTTCCGCGCGCAGGCGCAGTGTTACGGTCGTGCCGAAGGGCGCAGCGCCGCCGGGGGTGCGGTACAGGTCGGAGCGGCTGTCGTGGTAAAGCGCGCCGGGGTTGATGCCGGGGTCAGCCGCGGGGGCAGCTTCCGGCGTCAGTCCCGCCGGGATGTCCAGCGGCACGACGATGGCGCACGCCTCGGCTTTTTCGGCGCATTCTTCGGTCGCTTCGGCAGTCGGTTCGGGCGTGGCTTCCGACTGGGCCGCCAGCGCAAAAGGCTGGCCGCCGATAACCAGCAGGACGGCCAGCGCCAGCAGCAGCGCCGCCGCTAAAAGTGAACCTCTGCGATCTCGTTTGTGCATAAATTATTGCTCCACACAGAATTGTTTTTTTGTCCAGACAGACACACCTCCATTGTACTCGCAACCGCGCCCGGCGGCAGCAAATTCTAATCCGCCGCCGGCGGTCTACCCGCCGGGATGGCGAAAGCGTAAATAATGTCTAAGAAAAATCCGCGCCCGATTGACTCGCCTTCTGGTTGAACTTAAAATTAAGGTGAGCTGAAATACTATGTAAGGGTCTATACTTCGGTCAGAGGAATTTCGAGTCATAACCTATGGCGAAGGACTACTATCAACTGTTGGGCGTCAAACGCGACGCCAGCGAAAAAGACATTAAAACCGCCTTCCGCAGGCTGGCGAAAAAACATCACCCGGACGCCAATCCGAACGATCCCAACGCCGAGGCGCGCTTTAAAGAGATCAACGAGGCGTATGAGGTGTTAAGCGACCCGGAAAAACGGGCGCGCTACGACCGCTTCGGCACGGCCAACCCGCAGTTCGACCCGAACTTCGCCGGGCAGTCGTACACCTATACCAATGTGGACATAGGTGACTCGCCGTTCGCGGACATCCTGGACTCGCTGTTCGGCGGCTTTGGCCGGGCGGGGCGGGCGCGCGGGGCGTCCGGCGGCGTGCGGGGCAGCCCGTTCGGGGGGGCGGTCAGCATGGATGGCGAGGACATCCGCCATAACGTGACCATCAGCCTGAAGGAAGCCTACACCGGCACCAGCCGTCTCATCACCAAAGGCGACCGGACGGTGAAAGTCAACATCCCGGCGGGGGCCAGCACCGGCACGAAGGTGCGGCTGTCCGGCGAGGGGATGCCGGGCGCGGGCGGCGGTCGTCCCGGCGATCTGTATCTGATCGTGGAGGTCGCGCCGGACGCGCAGTTCGAGCGCAAGGGCGACGACCTGTACGTGGACGTGAAGGTGGATATGTTCGCGGCTTTGCTGGGCGGCGAAGTGGAAGTCCCCACCCTGGAACGCCCGGTCAAACTGCGGATTCCGCCCGGCACGCAGTCCGGTCGCAGGTTCCGGCTGTCCGGCAAGGGGATGCCGGTGCTGCGGCACAAGGATCAGTTCGGCGACCTGTACGCGCGCGTGCTGGTGACGGTGCCGGAACACCTGAATGCCGAGCAGAAGGCGCTGGTGGAACGCCTGCGCGACTCGCTGCGATGAGGGGCGAGCAGCAATATCTTACGTGAGTTTTGTCGAAACGCAGGCGGCCTTCGACCCGGCGGTGTTCCGCCATGCCGCGAAGCTGGGCTATCTGTTTGAAGCACCGGACGTGATCGCCCAGATCGCCGCGCCGGTGCTGCTGCTGACCGCCCGCTCGATGATGCCGGGCGGAGACATCACCGCCGGGCTGGCGGCCTTTGAAACACACTGGCGCGAAGGCCGGCGTATCCATTTCGAGGACACCGGGTATTTCCTGATGTTCGATCAGTTCGAGTCTTTCGTCACGGCCTTAAAGGATTTCCTGCGGGCATAGGATGACTCCCTCTCAATCTCGCCCGAATTCGGGGGAGACTTTGCTGCCGATGTGATGAAGCCCCCGCCCTGAGTTCGGTGGTGGGTTTATTGAGACCGCGTATCTACAGCCATTGCTCTGCCACGCAATTTTTCTGCGCAGATGCGCGAACTCACACGGCAGCGTTCACGAAACCGGGGCGGGCTGCAGGTTGGTCAGCCGCTCGCTGATTTCCCACAGGCGTTTCTGGGCGGCTTCGTCGTAGGAAGCCGGGGACGAACGCACCGGGCGGTTTTTGTCGAAGTATTTGCCGGTCACGCCTTCGACTTCCGGCGACGAGGCCAGGTAAATGATCGTCTGCGCGCCCTGCTCCGGCGTGAGGGCGAAACGGTGCATGATGCCCATGACGCGGTTCATCAGACCGGGCATGTTGCGGCCAAAGCCGGTGGCGACGAAACCGGGGTGCAGGGCGTTGGCGGTGATGCCCGTGCCGTCCAGCCGCCGCGCCAGTTCGTAGGTGAACAGGACGTTCGCCAGCTTGGAGCGGCCATAAGCCTGAAAGCCGCTCATGCCGTAGTTACGTTCGCTTTGCAGGTCGTCGAAGTTCAGCCGCGCCGAACGGTGCGCATCCGACGAAACGTTGACGATGCGCGCCGGGGCGCTGGCCTTCAACACGTCCAGCAGAAGATGCGTGAGCAGAAAGTAGTTGAGATGGTTGAGGGCGAAGGTCATTTCGAAGCCGTCCGCCGTCGCCTGCCGCCGGGCGAAGATCGCGCCGGCGTTGTTGACCAGCACGTCCAGCCGGTCGTAGCGGGCGCGGAATTCAGCGGCCAGCCGCCGCACTTCGTCCAGGGCCGACAGGTCGGCCAGCAGGCTGTCGGCGTTTCCCCCGGCGGCCAGGATTTCCTGCCGGACGGCCTGGGTCTTTTCGCGGCTGCGCCCGACGATCACCACCCGCGCGCCCATCTTCGCCAGTTCCAGGGCAGCCACCCTGCCGATGCCGTTGGTCGCGCCGGTTATTAGCACCACTTTATTGTTCATCATCTGTGCAGAACTCCTTCAATAGCTGTGCAAATCATAGTTTTATTATAGCGACGGAAAAAGCGCCGGGGCGGGATTTCTCACCAAACGTACAGCCGCTGCTTTTCAATCTTTTAACAATCGTGCGCGCCAGAATTATCTATAATGGCGAAGGGGCTTCGGTCATTGTCTGAAAGGGACACACTATGCGGAAAATGGTTATTCTGGCTTTGCTGGTATTTGGCCTGGCGGCGCTGCCGGCGCGGGCGCAAAATCTGACGGTAACGAACGTCAGCGAAAACGAGGGGCAGTCCGATTACCCCATCATGGCGCTGGATGCCGATGGTTTTCTCCAGGTGGTTTGGTGGGACCGCAGTTTAAACCCAAACGGCGAACTGATGAACCGCCAGTTGAGGCCGGATGGCACATGGACGGACATTCAGCGTGTGACCGAAGATATAGACCTGGTGTTTACGAACAGCTGGCATCTGGCGCGCAGGCCGGACGGCAGCCTGTGTCTGATCTTCCAGGGCGCAGCCGACGAAAGCAACAACGATACGATTGGCGTATACCGCAAATGCCAGCGCGGGCCGGGCTGGTCGGAGCCGGAACAGCTGAACCGGACGGCCTTCACCAATAAACGCGATTACCAGCCGGCTTTCGACTTCGACAGCTCGATGCCGATGGTGAACCTCGTCAACGCGGGCAACGTCATGTTTAACGATGCGCTTGACCTGAGCGACGGCGTATTCCTGGGGACGTTTCCGTTTTTTGTAATTGATACGGACGGCGTGTACCACGTCATCTTCGTGCGGCAGGGCAACCCATACAGTGTCGAACACCGCTATTCGACCGACCGGGGGCAGTCGTGGAGCGCGCCGGAACGCCTGAGCGACGATGCTTTTCTGGGGCGCGGTACGACGGTCGGGCCGGCCAGCCTGGTGGCCGATGCGTTCGGCGGCGTACATATGGCCTATTATGCCGGCAGAGGTTTCCAGTACCGCAAATGGACGGCGGAAACCGGCTGGTCGGCGGCGGTGACGATCATGCTGACCGACAGCGCCAGCGCCGCCCGCAATATGTCCACCTCGCTGGGGCTGGCCGTCGGGCCGGATGGTCTGGCGCATCTGGTCTGGCATGGGCCGGCGATGTGGTATGCCCGGCAGCTTCCAGAGGGCGGCTGGACGCGACCTTATCAACTGGCGGAAGGCGTAGGAGTCGGCAGCGGCCCGGCGCTGGTGATCGGGGCGGATGGCCGCGCGCATCTGGTCTGGAAAACGTCGGACGGGCGAAAAGACATATTTTATGCCGGATTCAACTCGTCAGACTACAGCACACCGTCGGGCGTGGTCGAGCCGTCGGAGGCCGAGCGCGCCTTCAACGAAATGCGCCGTGTGGTCGTCGGTAATACCACACTTTATGAAACACCGGACAGCGCTTCCAAAATCGTCGGCACGGCCGGCCCGGTAGATGGGGAAATCGCCGTCCTGGGCAGCGACCCGTCCGGGCTGTGGCTGAAGGTCGAACGCCTGAACATCACCGGCTGGATGCCGGCAATGGCGACGGAGCGTCTGCTGCCGGCGGTGACGGTCGAAAGCCTGGATGTAATCGTGCCGCAGAACAGCCTGTCGCTGCCGGGTTTGTTCGACCTGCCCGACCCGGCGGCGCTGTTGGGCGCGGCCAAACCGGGCGATACGTTTACGGCCACCGGGCGCACCGAAGCGGGCGACTGGCTGCAAGTCCGCACCGCCGACGGCAAGATTGTCTGGATGGGCGCGGCGACGGTGCAGCCGGTGGAAGCAGGCGCGGACTTCATGGCGCTGCCGGTGGTTACGCCGTAAGCGCCCCGCTTTTGATCGCAAGAAGCGGATAGACGGCAGCCGCGCCTTTGTGTGGAAACCTGCCCATACCGAATTGAACAGAATGGTTAAGGTCATCTTTAGCTTTAGCCAATGAGCGTTGGGTTGATTCTATCTCTAAGTTAACTTATAATTCCAGTTATCTGATATTTCAAGATAACTGGAGTGCATAATGACGCACCTTGTTCCTGCTCATCAGATAGATGACGGCCGTATCCGTAAAGAGTGGCATGAGGGCGAATGGTATTATAGCGTCATAGATATTATTGCCGTTTTACTGGATGCAGACTTGAAAGCCGCCCGTAACTATTATCACGTATTGAAGAACCGCCTCAAGAGAGAGGGCGGTGAGTCTCTTACGAACTGTAAGCAACTGAGGTTAGTTGCAGCCGATGGCAAACGCTACCGGACGGATGTTATGAATACAGAGCAAGTTCTTCGGCTCATTCAATCCATCCCTTCGCCGAAAGTTGAGCCTTTAAAGCTGTGGCTCGCCCACGTGGGCAAAGATCGTCTGGAAGAAACCGAAGACCCTGAACTGGGACTGTTTCGGTCGTTTGAACGCACAATCGAGCAGTATCGCTTTCAAGGAAAATCTGAAAGCTGGATCGAAGCCCGTGTCCAGGGCATCGTGACGCGCAAGCAGTTCGTCGCCGCACTCAAGCAAGCTGTTCTCAATGCGCCTTCAACAATATATTTGACGGCCACCGAAAATCTGTATAAGGGTTTGTGGCAGCGAACTACGGCTCAATTGCGAGGTGAGTTGAATATTGATCAGAAGGCCAATCCGCGTGACCATTTTGGAAAATATGCGCTGATTTATACGCGGATAGCAGAAGAAGTTTCGACCGATAAACTCGGTGCAGCCGAAACTGTCCCTATGCCGGTCGCAATGGAAATTGTTTGGGAAGTCGCCAAAATGATTGGCAGGCAAGCAAGAGAAGTAAGCGAGTCGCTGGGATATGATCTGGTGACTGAAAAACCGCTGCTGCCCAAACGGAAGCCAGAAACATAAACGACCCGGTGCCGGCTGTGAGCAGCGCCCCGCCTTTGATCGCAAGAAGCGGATAGACGGCAGCCGCGCCTTCCGGTAGGGTAGAGAAAAGTGCTGAGTGAAAAGACCACAGGAGGCGCGGCGACATGACCCTCGACAGTCCCCAGGTGATGAGCGACGCCGACCGCTGGCAGGCCGTCCTTGACCGGGATGCGCGCTTCGACGGCGCGTTCGTCATGGCGGTGCGCACGACCGGCATTTACTGCCGCCCGTCCTGCCCGGCCAGGCATCCCCGGCGGGAGAACGTTCATTTTTACGCCTGCCCCGCCGACGCGGAGCGCGACGGCTTCCGCCCCTGTAAGCGGTGCAGCCCGAACACCCAGGCATTCGAGGCGGCGGTCGTGCAGCAGGTCTGCGCTTATCTCGAAACCCACCTGGACGAAAACCCCCGGCTGGCCGATCTCGGATGGGCGGCGGGACTCAGCCCGCAGCATTTACAGCGGGTGTTCAAACGGGCGCTGGGCATTTCGCCCCGGCAGTACGCCGATGCGCGCCGCCTGGAACGGCTGAAGGCGCGGCTTAAAGAAGGCCGGGCCGTGACCGACGCGCTGTACGAAGTCGGCTACAGTTCCAGCAGCCGCTTATACGAACGCGCGCCGGGGCAGCTTGGCATGACGCCCGCCGTTTATCGCAGAGGAGGACAGGATATGGACATCCGGTATACAGTCGAAGAATGCCCGCTGGGCTGGCTGCTGGTGGCGGCCACCGAACGCGGGGTATGCGCGGTCAGCCTGGGTGATACGCCGGCCTACCTGGAAGGGGAACTGCGGGCGGATTACCCCGCCGCCGCCATCACCCGCGACGAGGGTGAACTGGGCGCGTGGGTCAAACCGCTGCTGCGCCACCTGGACGGCCAGCAGCCGCACCTGGAACTGCCGCTCGACGTGCGGGCGACCGCCTTCCAGCGGCGGGTATGGCAGGCGCTCCAGGCCATCCCGGCGGGCGAGACGCGCACTTACAGCCAGATCGCGGCCAGCATCGGCAGCCCGAAGGCGGCGCGGGCGGTCGGCAGCGCCTGCGCGCACAACCCGGTTTCGCTGCTCATCCCCTGTCACCGGGCGGTGCGGGAAGATGGCAGCCTGGGCGGGTATCGCTGGGGGTTGGCGCGCAAGGCCGCCCTGCTGGAACGCGAACGCCGGGAAAACACATAACCTCAAGGCGCGGCGGCACGCCGCGCCACGCCCAGCGAGCGCAAGCCGCGTTCGATGGGTTTTTTGCTTCCAACCTCGCCCCAAAACGCGACAAATGTCTGAACATTTGTCTACCCTTTTTTAGAACATTTGTGCTATCCTGAATATCAGATACCGGATGCCGGGCAGCGCGGGCGGCAAACAGGCGTATGGGCCGCGTACCGCCATCAGCCGGAAGGCGAGTCTGCCGGCAGGGAGCGCCGGGACGTAGGACGCGATGTAGGGGCAAGGGAAAGCTGTCTTTGCCCCTACGTTGTTGCTTTCCCGGAGGAGGAGTTCTGAGGATGCACCGCAGACGATACACCGCAGCGGAAAAACAGGCGGCGCTGGCGCGGCTGCGGGAAAACAGCGGCAATGTCCGCATCACCAGCGCCGAAACGGGCATCAACCCGCGCACGCTGCGAGCCTGGGCGCAGCGCCAGCAGTCTGCCCCGGCCCCGCCGCCGGAAAGCGAGCCGGTCGAGGCGCGGCTGCGCGACCTGCTGATGGACAACATCCTGCGGCTGGCCGATTCGCTGGAGGCGACCATTGACGACGCGCCGCTGAACCAGCGCGCCAGCGCCCTGGCGCAGTTGATTGACCGGCTGCTGAAGCTGGCCGACAAACTGCCGGACGAGCAGCGCGATCACGTGTTGCGAATGGAGTACGTAGACCCCGATGGTTCGGTTCATGCGACCCCACCCTGGGCAAGAGAGCGTTCTGAAAGCTGAGGCGCGCTTTCGTGTGGTGGCCTGCGGGCGGCGCTTTGGCAAAACCACCGCCGGGCAGATCGCTATTTTAGAGACAGCGGCGCGGGGCGGGCGCTGCTGGTGGCTGTCGCCGACGTATGGCATGGCAAGCCAGGTCTGGCGCGACCTGAAGCGCGTGGCGCGGGAACTGGGCCAGGATGCCGTCATCCACGAACAGGAGCGGCGGATTGATTTTTACGGCGGCGGCTGGCTGGCGATCCACAGCGCGCACGCGCCCGACCGGCTGCGCGGCGCGGGCCTTGACCTGGCCGTGCTGGACGAAGCGGCCTTCATGACGCCGGACGTATGGCCGGAAGTGGTGCGCCCGATGTTAACCGAACGGCGCGGCGGGGCGCTGTTCCTGTCGTCCCCGAACGGGCGCAACTGGTTCTGGGAAGTGTTCAGACTGGGGCTGGAGCCGGCAGAGCCGGAGTGGCAGTCTTTCCACTTCACCTCTTACGACAATCCGCTGATCGCACCGGAGGAACTGGAAGCGATCCACCGCCAGACGCCGGAACGCATCTGGCAGCAGGAATATCTGGCACAGTTCGGCGACGACGGCGGCAGCGTTTTTCGCGGCGTGCGGGCGGCGGCCACCGCGCCGGCGGGTGTTCAGCCGGTGGCCGGGCGGCGGTACAGCGCCGGGCTGGACTGGGGGCGCGAACACGATTATACCGCCCTGGTGGTGATAGATGCCGAGATGCGGCAGATGGTGGCGCTCGACCGCTTCAACCAGGTGACCTGGTCGCTCCAGCGCGGGCGGCTGAAGGCGCTCATCGAACGCTGGCAGCCGACGGTGGTGTGGGCGGAAAGCAACAGCATCGGCTCGGTCAATATCGAGGCGCTCCAGGCGGCAGGGCTGCCGGTGCGCGCCTTCGCCACCACCGCCCGCAGCAAACCGCCGCTGATCGAAAATCTGGCGCTGGCCGTTGAACGCGGCGAGCTGGCGCTGCTGCCGGACGAGCGCCTGCTGGACGAACTGGCGACCTACAGCCTGACGCGGCTGCCGGGCGGCGGCTATCGTTACAGCGCCCTGCCGGGCGGCCACGACGATCTGGTGATCGCGGCGGCGCTGGCCTGGCATGGCGTCCGCTGCGGCGGGATGAGCCTGGATTTCGTTTGAATTCTGCCTCGCTTCAGAGCAGCGCCCGCATCCTGGGGAAACGCGCCACCACCAGCAGACTGAGCAGCCCACCCCCCGCCGCGTAAAGCATCATCGCGTCCGGCGTGCCGATGACATTGGCGACCGCACCCAGGCACAGCGCCCCGAACGGCGACAGGCCGAAAAAGGTCAGCGTGTACAGGCTCATCACCCGCCCGCGAAACTCGTCCGGCACTTCGCTCTGAATAAGCGTATTGGTAGTGACGAACTGCAAAATGATGCCGAAGCCGTACAGCACCATCAACGCTACCGCCGATGAGACGGTATTCATCCGCGAAACCAGCAGGCCGACCAGCATCACAAACACCACCATCGCCGCGATGACCTGCCCGCGCCCGAAGTATTTGCCAAGCCGCGTCATCATCACCCCGGCGGCCACCGCGCCGAAACCCATCGCCGTACTGATGGCCGCGTATCCCTCGGTTGGGGACTTCAGCACTTCATCGGCGAAAGCCGGGAACAGCGTCGAAAGGTTGACGGTGAACAGGCCGCTGACGAAAGCCAGCAGCAGCAGCGGCGCGATGGTGGGGTGATAACGCGAGAAGCGCAGCCCTTCCTTCAAACGCCGGATGGGGGATAGACTGCCGGTCGGCGGGGGAGCGGCCTGAGGATGGATGATGGAGAGCATAAAAATGACGGCCAGGAAGCTGATGCCGTTGAAGAAAAAACACCAGGCCGCCCCGACCTGCGCCAGCAGGACGCCGGCGGCGGCAGGCCCGATAATACGCGAAACGTTAAACATGATCGAATTGAGGGCGATGCCGCTGGACAGGTCATCATGCCCCACCAGATCAACGATGATGGTCTGCCGGGAGGGCGCGTCTACCGCGTTGGTGATGCCCAGCAGAAACGCCAGCGCGACGATGTGATACACCTGCACCGTGCCGCTGAAGGTCAGCGCCGCCAGGATGAACGCCAGCGTCATCTGAGCCGTCTGGGAAAAGATGAGCAGGCGGCGGCGCGGGATGCGGTCTACCAGCACGCCGGCGAAGGGCGACAGCAGCAGCGACGGCAGCCCGGCGGCGCAGGCTACAATGCCCAGCCACAGTTCTTCCCGCGTCAGTTGGAACACCAGCCAGCCCTGGGCGATGATCTGCATCCAGGAGCCGGAAAGCGAAATCAACTGTCCGACGAAATACAGGCGAAAGTTGGGGTAGCGCAGGGCGGCCAGCGTGCTGGTGCGCAGGCCGGTGTTGGAGGAAGAAGTAGCCAGGCTTGTCATAGAATCCGATCCGAACGTGCCGATAGTGAAAACCGATATACGCGATTGGGCGGTTAAAGCGCATAGATTAACATTTATTATAGAGGGCGACTGACGCGCGTCACAATAAGACCGTTTGCCGAAATGGACTCATGCCTGGATAATCGCCGCCAAGTCTGCTACGCTGGACGCGCATAAGCGGCGGGACGCGAATGCAAATACTTTGACCCTGCTCCCTCAGGGAATATGCGTCTCCATTCGAGTCGCCGAACTCGGAGAGGGGGAATATGGCGACCGCTTTTCCCTTCCCTGAATTCGGGGGAGGTGGTGCGCGCTGCGCGCCGGAGGGGGTCATCAGCAAACCGCTTCGCCGCCGGGGTGAAAAGGTCTGGAGGCGAAACGTGAATTTGCTGATGGTGAGCGGCGACTCGTCGGTGGCGCAGGGGCGCGACGGCGCGTTTTACCAGATGCTCCGGCACTTCGCGCGTCACTGGTCGCGGATTGACATCCTCTGCCCGCGCGCGCCGGGGGCGCAGCCGCGCCAGCTTTTCGACAACGTGTACGTGCATCCGTCGCCCTGGCACAAAAGTTTGCAGCCCTGGTTCGTCTACCGGCAGGGGCGCGCGCTGCTGGCGGAACGCGACTACGCGCTGGCGGTCAGCCACGATTACGGCTTCTTCGTGCAAAGCCTGGGTGTATGGGCGCTGGGGCTGCCGGTCGTCAGCGAGATTTTCCACATCGAAGGCTACCCGCGCGCGGCCACCCGGCGCGAACGCCTGCAACGAGCTGCCGCGTTCGTTTACGTGCGCTGGGCCAGAAACCGCGCCGCCGCCTTTCGCGCCATGAACCGGGTCGAAATGCCGGAACTGCTGCGGCGGTTGGGCGTGGCGGACGATAAAATCCTGGTGCTGTCGGCGCTGTACCTGGATTACGCGCGGTTTCGCCCGCTGCCGGACGAGCCGCGCCGGTACGATGTGTTGTTTGTGGGCCGGCTGGCGGCCAACAAGGGGCTGTTCACGCTGCTGGACGCGCTGGCGCGGGTGAAGGCCGCTCATCCGGCGGTGCGGCTGGGTGTTCGTGGCGACGGCCCGCTGCGCCCGGCGCTGGAACGGCGCATCGCCGCGCTGAAGCTGTCGCCCAACGTGGACTGGATTCCGCGCCTGGACGGGCCGGACGACCTGGCGCGGCTGTACAATCAGGCCGGGATGCTGGTGTGCGCCTCCACTGCCGAGGGCGGCCCGCGCGTGACGGTCGAGGCGATGGCCTGCGGCGTGCCGGTCATCTCGACGCCGGTGGGCGTGATGCCGGAACTGGTGCGCGACGGCGAAAACGGGCTGCTGTTTAACTGGGAGGCCGGGGAACTGGCGGGCAAAATCAGACAACTGCTGGACGATGAAACCGGGCGGCGCTTGATGGGCGAAGCCGGGCGAGCCTCGGTGCAGGGTTTCGAGGCCGAAGCGGTCATCGAAGCCTACGCGCGCGGCTACCACGCCCTCATCGAACGGCTGCGGGAGGCATCATGCGCGTGCTGATGATCGTGCAGCAGGTGGACGAAAGCCACTGGCTGCGCGGCTTTACGGTCGGCTGGATTCGCGCGCTGGCGGCGCAGGTGGCGGCGCTGGACGTGCTGGCGCTGGAGGCCGCGCCGACCGATCTGCCGGACAACGTGACGGTTTTTTCGATGGGCAAGGAACGCGGCAAAAACCGCGCCCGCGAACTGTGGAATTTTCAGCGCGGGATGCTGCGTTTCGCCCCGCGCGCGGACGTGATCTTCAGCCACATGACGCCGCTGTATACCATCCTGGCCGCGCCTTATGCGGCGTTGTTCGGCAAAAAGCAGGTCTTGTGGTACACGCACCGGCAGGTGGATACGGCGCTGCGGCTGGCCGACCGGCTGGCCTGGCGGGTTACGACCGCCGTGCCGGACAGCTACGGCATCCCGTCCGGCAAGGCGCGCGCGCTGGGACACGGCATTGATACGGACTTCTTCGCGCCGGGCGATTGTCCGCCGCCGGATGACCTGCCGGTAGTTTTGCAGGTGGCGCGGCTGATGCCGATCAAACGGCAGGAAACGCTGATTCGCGCGCTGGCGAAAGGCGTCCCGGCGCGGGCGGTGTTCGTCGGCGCGGACGAACAGAGGACGGGTTATGCCGACCGGCTGAAGACGCTGGCGCAGGAATTGAACGTGCCGGTGCTGTTCACCGGCGGGCTGCCCGCTGCCGAGGTGCGCGACTGGTATCGCCGGGCGGCGGTGGCCGTCAACCTCAGCCCGGTGGGGTTGTTCGACAAAGCCGTGCTGGAAAGCCTGGCCTGCGGCACGCCGACCATCGTTTGTAACCCGGCTTTCGATCCGCTGCTGGGCAGCTGCCAGCCCACCCTGCGTATCAACGACCCGGACGACGTGGACGGGCTGGCGGCCAGGCTGTTGAAGCTGCTGGCGCTGGCGGAGGGCGATACCCGCGCGATGGGCGACATGCTGCGAAAACACACCGTCGAACAGCACAGTTTGCGGCAGCTTATGGCGCGGCTGGCGCGCGTGTTTGAAACGGGAGAGCCGGCCTGATGCGGCTGATTTACATCGCCAATATGCGCGTGCCGACCGAAAAAGCGCACGGCCTACAGATCATGCAGAACTGCGAGGCGCTGGCCGACACGGGCGCGGAGGTGCAGCTGTGGGTGCCGCGCCGCCGGAACACCCCGGCGCTGCGGGCGGTCGGCGACCCCTGGGCGTATTACGGCGTCCGGCGCAACTTTGAACTGCGGCGCGTACCATGTCTGGATTTCACGCCGCCGGCGGCGGAGCAGGCCGGTCTGCCGGCGCGGCTGGTGTTTTATGTTCAGGCGCTGACGTTTGCGCTGGCGGCGCTGGCGCTGGCGCTGTTCGCCCGCGCCGACGTGTATTACAGCCGCGACCGGCTGGCGCTGCTGGCGCTCAGTCTGGTCAAGCCCCGGCGGGCGCTGGCTTACGAAGCGCACCAGTTTTCGCCGTCGCGGCGCGGTCGCTGGCTGGAACGCCTGGCCGCCCGCCGCATGGGGACGGTGATCGCCGTCACGCCGCCGCTGGCCGATGAACTGGTTAAGCTGGGCGTCCCGGTGGCGCGGGTACTGGTGGCGCACGACGGCTTCCGGCGGGAACGTTTCGCCGATCTGCCGTCGCAGGCCGAGGCGCGGCAAAAAATCGGCTGGCCGGATGGGCTGTTCATCGTCGGCTACGTGGGGCGGCTGCATACGATGGCGATGGACAAAGGCGTCGGGACGCTGATCGAGGCGCTGCGGGATGTGGACGGCGCGGCGCTGGCGCTGGTGGGCGGGCCGGACGAGATGGCCGCCGCGCTGCGCGACCGCTGGCTGGCGCTGGGGCTGGACGGGGCGCATTTTCTGTACGCCGGGCAGGTCGAATCCGGGCGCGTGCCGCTGTACCTGAGCGCCTTCGACGTGTGCGCCATGCCGTTTCCCTTCACCCCGCATTTTGCGTTTTTCGCCTCGCCGCTCAAGCTGTTCGAGTACATGGCGGCGGGGCGCGCCATCGTCGCGTCCGATCTGCCGGGATGGGCGGACGTGGTGCAGGACGGCCAGACGGCGCTGCTGACGCCGCCGGGGGACGCCGGGGCGCTGGCGGCGGCGCTGACGCGGCTGCGCGACGACCCCGCCCAACGCGAACGATTGGGGCAGCAGGCGCGGGCGCGGGCGCTGGACGTGTACACCTGGGACGCGCGGGCGCGCGCGATTTTACGCAAAATCGCGGAGGCGACATGAGCGCAAAAAACCGGCCCGGATATTCTGCGGCGGTGCAATAAAACGATGCGCGTGGGTTTTTTGGCATCCGACCTGACCGACCGGCACGGCTGGGGCAGCTACAGCCTACATCTGATTCGCGCCCTGGCCGCACACGGCATCGAACTGACCATCCTGGCCGCCCGCGGCGGCCCGCCGGTTGATGACCTAGATATTCACCCCATCCTGCCCGGCGTCACGCCTCCTGAGCGATTTTTCCTGTCCCGGCTGGCGGCGGTGCAACCGCGCGCGCGGGCGCTGCTGCGCGGCTGCGACGTGATTCACGCCGCCGTCGAACCCTACGCGCCGCTGGCGGCCTGGGCTGCCGGAGGCCGCCCGCTGTTTATAACCGGGCATGGCAGCTATGTGCGGCTGGCGGGCGCGCGGCGCTGGCCGGCCAGCATGATTTACCGGCAGGCGTTCCGGCGTGGGATGCTGGTATGTGTCAGCCGCTATACGGCATCGGTGGCCGGCGAGGCGCTGCCGGGCGTGCGGACGACGGTCGTTAACAACGGTGTCGAGGCGGGGCGTTTTCTGACCCTGGAACGCCCGCCGAAGGCCGAAAAAAGCGCGCCGCTGGTGCTGTCGGTCGGCGCGGTTAAGGCGCGCAAAGGGACGCTGGAACTGGTACAGGCGATGGCCGAAGTTCGCCGGGAAATCCCGGCGGCGCGCTGCGCCATCGTCGGCAGCCTGACGCTGGAGCCGGATTACACGGCGCGGGTGCGGGCGGAAATCGCGCGGCTGGGGCTGGAAGGCTGTGTTGAACTGCCGGGGCGCGTGCCGGAAGCCGACCTGCCGGACTGGTACGCGCGGGCGGATGTGTTCGTGATGCCGTCCATCAGCGACGGCTGGAAGTTCGAGGGTTACGGGCTGGTTTATCTGGAGGCCGGCGCTGCCGGGCTGCCGGTCATCGGCACGACTCAAAGCGGCGCGGAGGACGCCATCAGCGATGGCGTGACCGGCCTGCTGGCGCGGCAGGAACACCTGGCAGCAGACCTGCCGGACGCGATTCTACGGATTCTGCGCGACCCGGCGCTGGCGGCGCGTATGGGCGCGGCAGGGCGCGAGAAAGCGCGGGCGCAGACCTGGGGGCGCGTGGCGGAGCAGATGGCCGCCCTGTACGGCGCGGCGCTCCAGAAAAGCTCTGGCTAAAGCCGGGGCGCATGTGTCACAATAAAGGTCATGAAACAAAGCCCCTTTGCCCAGGTGAAAAAAATAACCACTCGCGTTTTAAGCAGCCGGGTGCTGCGGACGAGTTCGGTCGTGTTCGTTGGCAACGGCATGACGCTGGCAGTCGCCATCGCCACCTCGGCGCTGCTGGCGCGGCTGCTGGGGCCGGCGCCGTTCGGCCTGGTCATCCTGGCGATGACCTCGGTCAACGTGATCGGCGAATTCCTGGACGTGCGTACCAGCGAGGCGCTCATTCGTTTTATGGGGCAGGCATTGGCGCGCGGCGAGCGGGACGCGGCGCTGACGTATTTCGCGGTCGGCCTGGCGCTGGACGGCCTGGTGGCGGCGCTGGCGGTGCTGCTGGCGCTGCTGGTTGTGCCGCCGGTCATCGGCACATACGAAAACGGCGCAGTGCTGCAAACGCTGGTGAGCATTTATGTCATCAGCGTGCCGTTTAACCTGCTGCAAAACACCTTCGAGTCGGCCTTCCATACCTTCAAACGTTTTAAACTGCTGACGGCGCTCACCACTATCGTCCAGGTATTTTCGCTGGTGCTGCTGGCGGCGCTGGCGACGCAGGGTTTGATCGCCGTAACGTGGGGTTATGTGATCTGCGCGGGGGTGTCGTTTGTGCTGGTGGGCGGCGTCGGCGCGGCCATCCTGTTCGGCGGCCTGCGCGGGGCGCGCGGGCGGGCTTACCGGGCGGCCTGGCGGCAGATTGTGCCGTTCACCTTCCATACCAGCCTGATGGGGTCGCTGAAGGCGCTGGCGGTCAACCTGGATATTCTGCTGCTGGGGGCCATGCGCCCGGCGGGCGAGGTGACGTTTTTTAAGCTGGCGCGCAGCACGGTGAACCTGATGGCGCTGCCGGTTGCGCCGGTCAGCACCGTGATTTACCCCCTGCTCAACGAAGCGCAGGCGCGCGGTGATGCGGCGCGGGTGCGCTACCTGATCGGCCAGTTCATGCGTTACAGCGCGGCGCTGGCGGCGGCCATCTCGCTGGTGTTCCTGGTGGCGCTGGACGAACTAGTGGCGCTGGTTTACGGCCTCAACTACCTGCCGGTGGCGGCGCTGGTTTACATCATGATGATCGGCACGGCGCTGGAAGTGGTGATGGGCTGGGTGCGCAAGGCGGCGCTGATTTACAACCGACCGTCGCTGGTGACGTATTCCGGCTTCGCGTCCTTCACGCTGCGGTTTACGGCAGCCGTGCCGCTGATCTACGCGCTCGGCGCGGTCGGCTCGGCCATCGGGTTCACCTTCGGTATCGTGGTATCGGTGCTGGTGAACGTGGTTTACGTGCTGCCCCGGCTGGGGCTGTCGCCGCTGGCGGCGCGCCCGCGCGGCGGGGAGACTTTAAAAGTGTAACGCAAAGGCGCAAGGGGTTTGTCGTCTGGGTCCTGGCTTCTTTGCATCTTGGCGTTACGTCTTTTGGCATTTTTACCGGAAACGGGTGTTGTGGGAGGCAGGCCCCTGACGATGGTACGAAAATTCAAAGCCGCCCGGGCGATGCTGCGGCGGCACGGAACCGGCGCTGAAGCGGTCGAAAGCCTGCTGGCGCGGCTGGCGGGCGCGGGCTTCCGGGAGCTTTACCGGCACAAGTTCAATCTGCTGTTCATCAACGAGCGCCTGTGATGCGGGTTCTGATTTTGAGCGACCGCATCCCGCCGGAACATGCGGGCGGGGCGGAAACCATCGCCTGGGGGCTGGCGGGCGGCCTGCGCGACCTGGGCTTCGATGTTCACGTTGCGGCGGCCACGCCGGGGCCGGCCTTCGAGGCCGTGCGCGAGGGCATCCCGACTTACCATCTGCACGTGCCGACCTACCGTCCGCGCTGGCGAGCGTATCTGTCGCTCTACCATCCGGCGGCGGCGCGGGGGCTGCGCGCCCTGTACGAACGCCTGCGCCCGGAGGTCGTCAACGCCCATAACGTGCATTCGTACCTGACCTATTTCAGCCTGACGCTGGCACGCCGGATGGGTATCCCGACCGTTTTTTCCGCCCATGACGTGATGCCGTTCGCCTATGCCAAGCTGACGCACTTCGCTGGCCCGGATGTGAACGCCGTGACGCCGGAGCTGTATCGGCTGCCGCCGCTGTACAACCTGCGGAGCGCGCGGCTGCGGTATAACCCCTTGCGCAATCCGGCCATCCGGCGCATCCTGGGCGGCGCGAACGCCCGCACCTGCGTCAGCGAGGCGCTGCGAGCGGCGCTGGAGGCCAACGGCCTGCCGCCCTTCCGCGTGGTGCATAACGGCGTCGCGCCGGAACGCTGGGCGGCCTCACCGGAAGCGGTCGAACGGCTGCGGGCGCGCCTGGGGCTGGATGGCCGCCGGGTGATCCTGTTCGCCGGGCGGCTGACGCGGGAAAAAGGCAGCCCGCAGCTTCTGGCGGCGCTCGACCGGCTGGCGGCGCGCGTGCCGGA
>JACAES010000034.1 GCA_013388735.1 Chloroflexota bacterium
ATGCGCGTGCTATGATAGTTTAAGGTTTAAGAGATTACCAGCGTGCCGGTAGAGGTTTCTCATGACACGAACTTTTGCCTTTCAGTTTGAAGCGAACCGCAGCGCCGCCGAAGGTTCACCCGACGGCGAAGAGATGCGCGAACCGAACAATCCCCTTCAGACCATGCTGGTGCCTGCTCTGAAAACCGGCACGGAAACCTCGCCCGCCGCCGAAACCGGCCTCTCTCCGGTCGTTATCACCGGCAGCGAAGGCAGGGACGTGAACGAAGGCCAGGATGCTTCGCGCACGACTGCCGAAACCCGGCCTGTAGCGCAGAAAGAACCGGAAGGCGGCGCGCCGCATACACCGGCCATCCTGATTATCGAGGATACCACCGAACTGGGCGAAATCATCCAGGCTACCCTGGAAAACATGAACATGAAAACCGTGCATGAAACGCACGGCGCGAAAGCCCTCAGCCGCTTCGATGAAATGCTGCCCGATGTCGTGCTGCTGGACATCGGCCTGCCGGACATGACCGGCTGGAAGTTCCTGGAAACCATCAAGGAAAAACATAAAGACCGGATGCCCATCATCATCGTCATCACCGCCTATGGCGACCCAGCTAACCGGTTGGTCGGCAAACTCCAGGGAGTCTTCGATTATCTGATCAAACCCTTCACCGCCGGCGACGTGGAAAAGGTGGTGTCCAGGGCGCTGGGCCGCGTGTGACGGCCATGAAAAACCGGCGGATTTTCTGGCGGGCAGCCCCGGCGCTGGTGCTGCTCGTTTTGATTCTGCTGCTGGGCCAGCCGCGCCCGCTGGCGGAAGATCAACTGCTGCTGCGGCTGGTGGAAAATCAGCGCCAGGGACGGCTGATGCAGGCGCTCTATCAGGCCGAGGCGCTGGCCGCGCGCGACGGCTGGACGCCCGACCTGCTGCGGCTGGCCGGTGACACCTGGTATGCCACCGGCGACCTGTCCCGCGCCGCCGCTTACTGGTCGACGCTGCCTGATGAACCTGCCCTGCTGCGCCGGCTTGCCGACACTTATATCGAACTGCAAGACTGGGACGCCGCCGCCGCGACGCTGGAACGCCTGCTGGCGCTGACGCCGGATGACCGCCGGGCGCACTACCAGCTTGGTTTAATCCAGGCCGCCGACCCCGCCGCCGCCCGCGATCATCTGCTGCGCGTCATTGCCGACCCGCTCTACCGGGACACGGCAGCCGCGCTGCTGGACGTGATTGAAACCACGACCGCCCATCTGCCAATGCAGATCGGCATCGCGCTGGCGGAGCTTGGCCTGTGGCCCGATGCCGAACGCGCCTTTGAACAGGCCGCCGAAAGCGACGGTCCGCTGGCCGAGGCGCTGGCTTACAAGGCGCTGGCGCGTGACCGGCAGGGCAAGGATGGCCGCGCCGACCTGGCGCGCGCCCTCGAACTCGCGCCCCAAAATGCTCTGGTGCGCTACCTGGACGGACTGCACCGGCGCGCCGCCGGCGACCTGACCGGCAGCCTGGCGGCTTTCCAGCTTGCCGCCGCCCTCGACCCCACCAACCCGGCCTACGCCGCCGAATTGGGCGCGGCCTACCGCCTGGCCGACGATCTCGATCAGGCCGAAGAATGGCTCAAACATGCCGTCGCGCTGTCCGGCCACGATGCCCGCTTCCAGGGTTTGCTGGACGCCTTCTACGCCGACGTGCTGCCGAACTGAACGTTTACGCCCCATTATCAGCATGTTAAAATCCGGCGCAGGTGTTTTCGAGCGGAGATGTAACCCTGTGCGTCGGTTAATCATTCTGCTGGCGCTGGCGCTGTTACTGGCGGCGGTCTATACCCTCAACCGGCTGACGGCCAACTGGCACTATATCATCCCGGTCGAACCGGGGCAGGTCGCCTATATCGCGGCCTTCGACGGCTTCGTGGACGACTGGCAGCTTTACGAAGGGGTGCTTTCCGCGCAGATTGCGCCGGAAGGTTTTCTGCGCCTGGAAGCCGCCAGCCCCAACAGCGGGCCGTTTTCGGCGGCCAGGCCGTATTTTGCCGATTTTGACCTGCGCGTTGAGGCCAAACCGGTGCAAGGGCCGCTGGATAACGCCTACGGTGTCATCTTCCGGCTGGAAGACAACGGTAATGCAACCCTGGCTGACGACAGCTACTACTGGTTTTTCATCAGCAGCGACGGTTATTACCAGGTGATGCGCGTCCTCAACGGCGTCCGGAAGCGCCTGAGCGACTGGATTCCCTCACCGGCCATCCGGCCAGGGCTGGGCGTCACCAACTGGCTGCGTGTCGTCGCGGTCGGCGGCACCTTCCGGTTTTACATCAACAACCAGCCGGCGCCGCTCTGCGTGCCGGACGACCCGGCGGGCGAAAGCACATTCACCGCCCTGGGTGAATGTGTGGGCGGGCAGATGGTAGATACGCTGGATGACGACTCGATCAGCAGTGGCAAGGTCGGCCTCATCATTCACGCTTTCGACAAACGCGCCGACGAGCCGGGCGTGATGGTGGATTTTGATAATCTGGTAATTCTGGGGCCGGAAAACGAAACCGAATGAGAGTACATCTTCGCACGCTGGGCTGCCGCCTGAACCAGGCAGAAATTGACAGGATGGCGCGGCAGTTCCGCCAGCAGGGACACGAAATCGTGGACGACCCGGCTTCGGCGGACTGGCTGGTGGTCAATACCTGCGCCGTCACCGGGGATGCCGCCCGCTCCAGCCGCCAGCTTGTCCGCGAACTGAACCGCGCCCAACCCGACGGGCAGATCATCGTCACCGGCTGTTATGCCCACATCGCCCCGGCGGAAATCGCCGTCCTGCCCGGCGTATCCGGCATTGTGGATAACCTCCACAAAGACAAGCTGGTGGAAACGATCACCGGGTCTCCGGTCGAAACCTTCGACCGCGAGCCGCTTGAGCGCGACGACAAACGCGGCGCGGCTGGCCGGACGCGCGCTTTCGTCAAAGTGCAGGACGGCTGCGACAATGCCTACACCTTCTGCGTGACGACCGTCGCGCGCGGCGCGGGGCGCAGCCGGGCGCTGGCCGAAGTGGTGGACGAAATCCGCTGCCTGCACGCCGCCGGTTATCAGGAAGCTGTCCTCACCGGCGTTCACCTGGGCAGCTACGGCTACGATCTGGGCGACCGGGACGGCCTGGTTCGCCTCGTGCGCGCCATCCTGGCCGACACCGATATTCCGCGCCTGCGGCTTTCATCCCTCGAACCCTGGGATTTATCGCCGGGATTTTTCGACCTGTGGCAGCAGCCGCGTCTGTGCCGCCACCTGCATCTGCCCCTGCAAAGCGGCTGCGACGCTACGCTCAAACGGATGCTGCGCCGCACCACGCAGGAACAGTTCCGCGCCCTGGTGTGCGCCGCGCGGGAACGCATCCCCGACATGCGTATCACCAGCGATGTGATCGTCGGTTTCCCCGGCGAAACCGACACCGAGTTCGCCATCAGCCGCGCCTTCATCGAAGAAATGGATTTCGCCGGGATGCACGTCTTCCGGTACAGCAAACGCCCCGGCACGGCGGCGGCGCGGATGCGCGGTCACGTCCCTGAAGCGGACAAAAAAACGCGCGCCGCTCATCTGCTGGAACTGGCCGCCCAGGGCGAACGGCGCTTTAACGAGCGTTTCATCGGGCGCACGATGGACGTGTTGTGGGAACAGGTGGCCGGGGCAACCGAGGCCGGGTTTGTGAATGTGGGTTATACTGATAATTACATCCGAGCGTTTTGCATCCACCCGCGCGCGCTGACCGACCACATCACACCGGCGCGGCTCTGCCGCCACGAGGACGACCAGATGTTGGCCGCGCCAGTTCTGGAAGCTGTTGCAGGCAGCCAGGCCGGACTGCCGGCCCGGACGAAATGATTTTTTGACCAGGAGCAGTTACCGTCATGGACGATCCAAAAGCAAAACTCCAGGCCGCCTTAAAAGAAGCGATGGCGAGCAAGGACAGCGCCCGCCGCGACGCCATCAGGCTGGTGATGAGCGCCATCAAGCAGGTCGAGGTAGACGAGCGCAAGGAATTAAGCGCCGATGAAGTTTACGGCGTCCTGCAGAAGGAAGCCAAAAAGCGCCGCGAAAGCATTGATGAGATGGAAAAAGCCGGGCGCGCCGACCTGGCCGCCCAGGAAAAATTCGAGCTGGACATCCTGGAAGCCTTCCTGCCGCGCCAGCTCAGCCGGGAAGAAGTGGCCGCCCTGGCCCGCGACACCATCGCGCAAACCGGCGCATCGTCCGTTAAGGAAATGGGCAAGGTGATGGCCGTGCTGATGCCAAAAGTGAAAGGGCTGGCCGATGGCAAACTCGTTAACGATGTCGTCCGCGAGTTGTTGAATTCCTAGACGGCCTATGATGGTGAACTGGCTGGCCGACCTTCTTCAGCGATTCTTTCGCGTGCCGTCGGCGCGGACGCGGCGCGGCCTGTGGATCACCGGCACGGCGCTGGCGGCGGCTCTGTTCGTGCTGATGACGACCATCCTGGTCGCCTTTGACAGCGTATTCCTGGGCGCGAACAATATCGCCGTGCTGCGTGTGGACGACATCGCCCCGCAGGACATTCGCGCCCCGGTTGACCTGCCCTCTTACGTCAGCCTGGTTCTGACCGAGCAGCAGCGTGAGCGCGTCCGCGAAAGCGTGGCGGAAGTGTACTACCTGCCCGACCCCGGCGTGTCCCGGCAGCAGACCGAGCTTGCGCGCCAGATTCTCAATTACATCACCAACATCCGGCGGGACGCATTCGGTACGCCGGAACAAAAACTCCATGATCTCCAGCAGATCACCCATCTCGACCTGAGCGACGAGATCGCCGGCGACATCCTGGCGCTGGACGACCAGACCTGGAGCGACGCTGGCGAACAGGTGACCAGCATTCTGGAACGGGTGATGCAGGGCGAAATCCGCGAGTCGAACCTGCCTTCTATCCGCGCCCAACTGCCCACGCAGGTCAGCGTGCGTTTTGATGACGATATGGCGCAGGTCATCGTCGCCATCGTCAAAGACCTGGTGCGCCCCAATACACTGTTGAACCCCGACGCCACCGAGCAGGCCCGCAACGAGGCCGCCGCCCAGGTCGAGGTGCGCCGCAGTTTCGAGCGCGGCCAGATCGTCGTGCGCGCCGGCGAACGGATAGACGCGGCAGCTTACGAGGCGCTGGAACGGCTGGGGCTGCTGGAACCCGCCGACCGCCGTCTGGGCGAAATCTTCCGCGCCCTGCTGGCGAGCGTGCTGGTGATGGTCATCACCGGCCTGTACATCGCGCATTTCAGCCCGGCGCTGCTGCGTTCGCCGAACATGCTGGTGCTGCTGGGCGCGGTGTTCCTGATTATCCTGTTCGGGATGCGGCTTTCCGGCATCTACGGGCAGATTTACCTGTTCCCGACGGCGGCGCTGGCGCTGCTGTATGTGGCAGTTGTCGGCCCCAGCACTGCTGTGATCGGCACATTAAGCCTGGCGATTCTGGTCGGGCTGATGCAGAACAACTCGCTGGAAATGGCTTTTCTGGTGGCTGCCGGCGGCCTGATGGCCTCGCTCACCCTGCGCCGCGCCGAACGGCTGAACAGCTTTTTTATGCCCGGCCTGCTGGTCGGCATCAGCAACGTCGCCATCGTCGCCATCTTTTACCAGGGTTTATCCGACGCCAACGTGATCGAGATGGTCATTTACAGCCTGCTCAACGGCATCCTGGCGGCAACAGTCGCGCTGGGCGGTCTGTACGTGGTGACGCAGCTTTTTAACCTGCCGACCGGCCTCAAACTCATCGAACTCAGCCAGCCCAACCAGCCGCTTCTTCAACGGCTGCTGCGGGAAGCGCCCGGCACGTACCAGCATTCGCTCCAGGTGGCGAACCTGGGCGAACAGGCCGCTCATGCCATCGGCGCCAATGCCGACCTGGTGCGCGTGGCGGCGCTTTACCATGACATCGGCAAAATGGTCAACGCGCCCTTTTTCACCGAAAACCAGGTCGAAGGCTTGAACCCCCACGACGCGCTGGACGACCCCGCCCGCAGCGCCGACATCATCATCGGTCATGTCATCGAAGGCGAAAAGATGGCGCGGCAGTACCGCCTGCCGGCTCGCTTCCGCGACTTCATCATGGAACATCATGGCACGCAGGTATTGTACTTTTACCAGCAGGCCGTCGAGCGGGCGGGCGACGATGAAGAAGTGGATGTCGAACTGTTCACCTATCCCGGCCCACGCCCCCGCACTCGTGAAACCGCCGTCCTGATGATCGCCGACAGCTGCGAGGCAGCGGTGCGCTCGCGCAAGCCCACTCGCAAGCAGGAAATCGCCGACACGGTGCAGCAGATCATCGAGATCAAACAGCGCACCGGCCAGCTTGACGACTCCGGCCTGACGCTGAACGACATCAAAACGGTGCGCCGCATCATCACCGACATGCTGCAAGCCGTCTTCCATCCGCGCATCAGCTACCCAGGGCAGGCGCAGTCCATCGAACGCGACAAGGAACGCCCGCCCGCCGGCCACGCCGCCGACGAAACGAACCGCAAAACCGAACTGCCGCCCCTGCCGGACGTGGATGGCCCGCGCCGCTTCGTTCAGACCCGCGAAATCCCGCCGGCGAAGCCGGTTCTGGAGGAAGACGATAACTCCCCCCTGCCGGAAGTCCCGCCGCTGCCACGCTCCAGCGGCGAGCAGCCTATCCTACGCCTGAACGATAACGGCACAGAAACAAAAAAGTCCGAAAAAGAGGACTTGACGAAGGGTCAACTCGACTAAAACATGACTCCGACGATCATCGTTTATAACGAAGCAGCTTATACCCTGGATGAAAATCGTCTGCACGCCGCCGCCGCCGTCGTGCTGTCACGCCAGGGCGCGCCTCCCGAAGTCGCCCTGAGCGTGGTCATCGCGGACGATGATTATGTTGCCGGCCTCAACCGCCGGTTCCGGGGCGTGGATTCCCCGACTGACGTGCTGTCTTTCCCGGCGGACGCGCCGCCAGTGCAGGAAGAAGGCGAGCCGCCCTACCTGGGCGACCTCATCATCGCCTATCCGTATGCTGCCGCCCAGGCCGCCCGCGAAGGTCACACCCTGGACGACAGCCTGGCGCTGCTGGTCGTGCATGGCACGCTCCATCTGCTCGGCTTCGACCACGACACGCCCGAAAACCGCGCCGCCATGTGGGACGCGCAGGCGGAAGCCCTGCGCGCGCTCGGCATTTCCCCGGACATCGTGCCGGCGCTGGAAGGAAACGGCCATGACCACCTGGAATAAAAAGCTGCTGGACACACTCACCAGCACCATGAAGATCAATCCCAACGATTACAGCGCGCTCACCACCAGCCCCAACCGTCTGCAAAGCCTGGGTTTTGCCCTGGCCGGCTGGCTGTATATGCTGCGCTACCAGAAGAACACCCGCATCATGGGTTTCGCCAGCGCCATCATCTTCGGCCTGGCGCTGTGGCTGCAAATTGACCTGACCGGTTGGGCCATCCTGACGCTGACCATCGCTATCGTCTGGATGGCCGAATTTCTGAATGCGGCGGTCGAAGCAGTCATCAACCTCATTTCGCCCACCTATCACCCGATGGCAAAAGTCGGCAAGGACGTGGCGGCGGCGGCGGTGCTGCTGGGCGTTGTCGCTTCAATTATCATCGGCCTGCTCATCCTGGGGCCGCCCCTGCTCGCCCGTTTAACCGGTTGAGGGATTGTCGTGGAATCGTCATCCGAACGCAAGAACCGCGCCCGGGCGCGCCATGAACGCCGCAAAATCCGCCAGCAGGGACTTTCCCGACCTGGCGTTTCGCGGCCAGATTTCCGGCATCTCACCCCCCCTGGAGGGTTTAAACTGCCATCCATCAAACTGCCCGGCTTCAAAATCGCCCTCTATGGCCTGGCCGGGCTGCTGCTCATCGGAGCCGTGATCGTCATCCTGGGGCGGCTGACCGGCGGCGAAACCGAAACCAGGGCTGCTAACGCCATCTGGATCGGCACCGAATGGACATATGACCGCCCCGATGAAACAGCCATCAACGCCCTGGCCGACCGCCTGCGCGAAAACCGCATCAGCACAGTGTACGCCTGGGTCAGCCTGTTACAGCCGGACGGCGCCTGGTCGGAAACCATCAGGCTTGACGCCGTGCGCGAGTTCGTCCAGGTCTTCCGCCAGGTTTACCCGGAAGCGCGGCTCTACGGCTGGCTGAGCATCGCCTCGCAGGGCGAAGACGGCGGCAACCGCCTGGGCAGCACGGACATCCAGCAGCAGGTGGCGGATTTCAGCCGCCGCATGGTGGACGATTTTGACTTCGACGGCTTGTTCCTGAACATCGTGCCGGTGCTGGACGGCGACGAAAACTTCCTCGCCCTGCTGCGCCGGGTGCGCGCCACCCTGGGCGAAGACGTGTTTCTGTCCGTTGCCGTCCCCCCGGACTGGACGCCCCCCGATGATACCGTCCCGCAGCCGCCGCAGATCGCGCCGGATACCTACTGGCAGCCGGACTACAAAAAGCGCGTGGCGCTGCTGGCCGACCAGATGGTGATTACCGCCTACAACAGCGGCCTGAGTACCCCGGACGATTACGCCGCCTGGGTGGCCTACCAGGTCGAAACCTTCGCCGGGGTCGTCGCCGAAATGGACGCCGCTACCGAGATCATCGTCGGCGTTCCCGCCTACGATGCCGAAACGCCGGAACACAACCCCGCCGTAGAGAATATCACTTCGGCGGTGGAGGGCGTGCGCCAGGGTTTGCTGGCGGCGGGCGAGGCTGCCGAGTTCGTGCGCGGACTCGCCATCTACGCCGAATGGGACGCCGACGAAACCGACTGGACGCAGTTCAGGGACTCCTGGCTGCGCTGACGCCAAGCCGAGGTGGTGTCTTTGAATGCCGCCTCTGCTTGCAAAATTCCTCGACGGAGGACTTAACCGCCGCAAGACAGCACAACAAAGGCGGGTCTGCGAACCCGCCTGCCCGACTGATCTGGCTTTTTAAGTCCCCATCAGTTCCAGAAAATGTATCGCCGTGCTGATGCCTTTGTGGAACATTTCGACGTGGAAATGTTCGTCCGGCCCGTGCGCGCCGTCCGTCCGCAGGCCGAAGCCCATCAGCACCACCGGCATGTTTAATTCCCGCTGGATGTCCGCCATAACCGGCAGCGTGCCGCCGCCGCGCTCGAACAGCGGGCGTTTGCCCCAGCCTTTTTCATAAGCGGCGATGGCCGCCTGCATGGGCCGGCTGTGCAGGTCGGTGCGCGCCGGGACGCCCTCGGCGATTAACCGCACCTCGCTCCGCACGGTCGGCGGCGTGATGCGCGCGATGTGGTCGCGCACCTGCTCGAAAATCCGGCGCGGCTGCTGGTTGGCGACCAGCCGGCAGCTTATCTTCGCCAGCGCCCTGGCCGGCAGCACCGTTTTTGAACCCGCGCCGTAAAAGCCGCTCACCATACCGTTGATCTCCAGCGTCGGGCGCGCGCCGATGCGCTCGTGCAGCGCGTAGGCCGCCTCGCCCCAGAAGGCCGGCACGCCGGTCATCTCGCGCCAGTAATCCTCCGGCGCGGCGCTTTTCATCAGTTCGGCGCGTTCGTCGTCGGAAAGCGGCAGCACGTCATCATAAAAGCCCGGCACGGCCACGCTGCCGTCCAGGTGATGAAGCTGCGCGATCATCTCCGCCAATGCCTGCGCCGGGTTATGCACAATGCCGCCAAAACCGCCGCTGTGTAAATCCTGCTTCGGGCCAAAAACCTCGACTTCCATATAGGCCAGCCCGCGCAGCGCGTAACAGATCGAAGGCTGGTCTATCGCCAGGATGCTGGTGTCGGAAATCACGCAGGCGTCCGCCTTCAGCAGGTCGCGGTTGGCGCGCACCCACGCGCCCAGGTGCGGCGAGCCGATTTCTTCCTCGCCTTCGATCAGAAACTTCAGGTTCACCGGCGCGCCCCCGGCGGCCAGCAGCGACTCGGCGGCCTTCACCTGGGCGAAGACCTGCCCTTTGTCGTCCGCCGCGCCGCGCGCGTAAATCTTGCCGTCGCGCACCACCGGCTCAAATGGGTCGCTCGTCCAGCCGGCTTCGATTTCGGCGGGCTGCACGTCGTAGTGGCCGTAGACCAGCACCGTCGGCGCGGCCTCGCCCGCCCCCAGCCATTCGGCATACACCACCGGATGCCCGGCGGTGGGTTTGATTTCGACCCGCTCAAAACCGATGCGCCGCAAATCATCCGCCAGCCATTCCGCCGCGCGCCGGATGTCGCCCTTGCGCTCCGGGTCGGTGCTGATGCTGGGGATGCGGATCAGGTCTTTCAACTGCGCCAGGTAGGCCGACGCCTGGCCGCGCGCATGATCGTGTGCGTTCACTCAATTCCTCCTAAAATCGGTGCTGAGTTCCAAGTGCCGAGTTCCGCGTCGGAACAGTTGGGACGGCTTTGCTCTCTCTGTGTCTTTGTGTTCTGTTTTTAAGCGTCTTTACCCGGCGATTTCCCGGCAGAAGGCGATCATCGTCGCCATGCCGCGATACCACATATCCAGGTAGACGTGTTCGTTCGGCCCGTGCGCGCCGCAGCCCTTGTAACCAAAGGCCAGCAGCACCAGCGGCGCGCCCAGTTCGCGCTGCAAATCCACCGCCACCGGGATGCTGCCCCCCGCCCGCGTGAAGTTAGGCCGTTTGCCCCAGACCGTTTCATAGGCGCGCAGGGCGGCCTGCACGGAGGCGCTGTGCCGGTCTATCAGCAGCGGCTCGCCGATGGACACCAGCCGCATTTCGACGCGCACGGTCGGCGGCGCGATCTGCATCACATAAGCGCGCACCCGCTCGTAGATTTTGTGCGAGGTCTGGTGCGGCACCAGGCGGCAGCTTATTTTCGCCAGCGCCCGCCCCGGTAGGACGGTTTTAAACCCCTCGGCGGCGAAGCCCCCGGCGATGCCGTTGATCTCCAGCGTCGGGCGCGCCCCGATGCGTTCGTGCAGGTTGTAGGCCGGTTCGCCCCACTGGGCAGGCGCGGCGGCCACGTCCCGCCATTCCGATTCAATCCAGGGCAGCGCCTTCGCCAGTTCGGCGCGTTCCTCGTCGGAAAGCGGCTCCACATCGTCGTAAAAACCCGGCACGCTCACACTGCCGTCCGGGTGATGAAGCCGCGTGATGATCTCCGCCAAGGCCTGAATCGGGTTATGCACCGTGCCGCCGAAGTGGCCGCTGTGCAAATCCTGCTTTGGGCCGAACACTTCCAGTTCCATCGAAACCACGCCGCGCAGTCCATAATACATATCCGGCTGCTCACGGTCGGCCATGCTGCCGTCGCAGATGACCACCACGTCGGCCTTCAGCCGTTCACGGTTGGCGGCGACGAAGGCCGACAGGTTTTCCGAGTTTGACTCTTCCTCGCCCTCGAACAGCAGCTTCAGGTTTACCGGCGCGCCGCCGGTCGCCAGCATCGCCTCGGCAGCTTTAAGCTGCGCCATCACGTTGCTTTTGCTGTCAATCGCCCCGCGCGCGTAAATTCTGCCGTCGCGCTCCACCGGTTGGAACGGCTCGGTCAGCCAGCCGTCGGCCATCTCGGCAGGCTGCACGTCGTAATGCCCGTACACCAGCAGCGTCGGCGCGCCTGCCCCCGCCCCCATCCACTCGCCGTAAACGATGGGATGCCCGGCGGTGGGGATGGCCTCCGCCGTCCGAAAGCCGATGCGCCGCATGTCCTCGACCAGCCAATCGGCTGCCCGCTGCACGTCGGCTTTGTGCGCCGGCAGCGTGCTGACGCTGGGGATGCGCAGCAGGTCTTTCAACTGTTCTTTGAATTGTTCAGCATGGGTTGTGATGTAGTCGCTGGCGTCCATAAACCGCTCGCTTCGCGTGAAGCAAATATGCTGCTATTGACCGAACACGCGGGCCGCGCTGTCCCAGATCACTTTTTTATCGGTTTCCTCCGGCACGAACGGCAGGTAATAACCCACCCGGTCGAGCAGCCCGTCGTAACGTTCCTTCATCTTGTGCGGCAGTTCGTCCGGCGAGGCGACCACCGCGAATTCGTTCAGCATGTCGTCGCCGATCTCCTGCCACATTTCCGACCAGCGCCCCTCGCGGCTCATAGCGTTCAGCTTTTGCACCAGGTCGCCCCAGCCGTGCAGTTCCATCACAGCGGCATAGCTGGGCGTGCTGGCATAAAACGCGATCTGCGACTTCGCCATCACGGCGTAATTCTGCATTTCCTCGGCGCTGCTGCCCGTCACCACAAAAATCGCGCACGACAGCTTGATGTCTGCTCGCGCGCGCCCGGCCTTTTGCAGCCCGGTTTCGATGGCCGGGATGATTACCTCTTTCAGGTAGCGCGGTGTATGGAAGGCATGGACGTGAAACCCCTGGCACAGTTCACCGGCCAACCGGCACAGCCCTTCGTTCACCCCGGCAATATACACCGGGATGTCGGCATACGGCATCGGCGCGGGCGCGAAGAAGGGTGTCATCAGCGTGAATTTATAATGCTCGCCCAGGTAGCGCAACGGCGCGCCGTTCTGCCAGGCGTTCCAGATGGCGCGCATGGACTCGATGTACTCGCGCAGGCGCGGCACAGGCGCGCTCCATTCCGTGCTGAAACGTTTGGTGATATGCGCCTTCACCTGCGTGCCGAGTCCCAGCACAAACCGCCCCTTCGACTGCTCGGCTAAATCCCAGGCGATGCCCGCCGTCACCATCGGGCTGCGCGGGAAGGCGACCGCGATGGCCGTCCCCAGGCTGATGCGCCCGGTCGCGGCGGCGGCGTGCGTCAGCGGCAGAAATGGATTATGCGCGGTTTCCGCCGTCCACAGCCCGTCGAAACCGTAATCCTCAACCCGGCGCGCCAAGTCGCCGGCGGCGTTTAAATCGGTCGGAAAAATCGTCACATCAAATAACATCTTTTGTTCCCCTCATTCTGATGATCCAGGAAGCCCTTCAGCAGCCAGCAGTTGATCCAAACCTTGCACCAGCCCGGTAACGCCGGACTGTACCGAATCAGAAGCGTTTGCCCGCACCAACCGTTCGACATCGGCACGCACGGTCGGCGGGTATTTTTTGCAGCCTTCCTCGACGGCGCGCAGCAGGCGTTTTTCGCCGGGGTGCGGCAGCCGGTTAAGCGCGAACAGGATGTCAAAATAACTCGCCAACAGCGCCGCCACCCGGTGATTGATGCTCACCCAGTCGTCGCGCCGGGCCGCGCTTTCGATCTGGTGCGAATAGGCCGACAGCTTTTGATTCAAAATCGGGTAATTTTTGGCGATAACCGCCCGCCGCAGCGCCTCCGGGTAGGGCTGCTGCGCGCCGGCTTGAAGCCGCGCATACCAGCCGTCCCGGTCAAAAAGACTCTGCGAGTTAAGCACGTTGTACCAGAAACAGGTCGAATAGCCGGTGGAAGCCTGGTGCCGGCGCAGCACCCGGTCAAGCTGTTCCTCAATCCAGCCGGGATGCCGGAAGGTCACGTCCACTTTAATGCCTGTTTCACGGTCTATCCACTCGTCCCCCGGCTCCCAGAACCGGTTGTCCACGTCGGCGCGCGCCGCGTCCCGTTCCGCGATAGCGCGGCGGGCTTCCAGTTCGAGCGGCGTCGTTGAATAAACGTACAGATCAATATCTGAATTCGCGTCGCCGACACCGGCAGCCACCGACCCGGCCAGCGCCACCGCCAACACCGGCGGCAGCCCGGCATAAGACACAGCAACCCTTCGAGCCAGTTCCACAGCGCGATTTTCAGACATCATTTTTCCTTCCAATCGTGGTTAACGCCTAATTGTACAGCCCTCGCCCGCCAGATGCGAACGTTAAGCGCGGTTTAAATCACCCCGGCAGCGAAACCCGCCCCGAACGCCCACGTAATAAATAGTGTAGATCGGCGCTTCGTTCACAGGATGAAAGGGAAAATCATGAAAAAGACGCTGGCCGAACTGGAAAGTCAGGACATTCGCTGGCAAAAGTCGAACTTCTGGAAGCAGAATTTTGAACTGCGCACCCGCAGCGGCGAGGTGATCGCCACCGTCCGGCAGCCTCGCTGGTGGCGTTCGCTGGCCGAGGTGGAAGGCGTGGGCTGCCGCTGGACGTTCGAGCGCAAGGGCTTCTGGCGGCACTGGGTGGAAATTCGCTCCGTCGGCACAGGCGACCTGACGGCGGTTTTTCATTACAACTGGAGCGGTACGGGCCGCCTGGAATACCCGGACGGGCGGGTTTTCCACTGGAAGCAGGGTAACTTCTGGGGGACAAAATGGGTGTGGACGGACGAAACCGGCCAGCCGCTGGTCGGCTTCCACACGCGCGGCGGCCTTAAACTGAGCGCGGACATCAGCCTCGACGCGGCGCTGGAGGATGCCAAAGCGCCCACGCTGCTGATCTTCCTGGGCTGGTATCTGATCGTTAAACACTATGAAGACAGCAGCTCGGTGGTGGTCGTTGGCGGGTAATCAGCCGGGCAGCTCCCAATCGTCATCGTCCAGCCCCAGCATGTCGCTCATCAGCACAGCGCCTTCGTTGCGCTGTGGCAGGCGGCTCAGGTAGCGTTCGGTGACAGCCACGTTGGAATGGCGCAGCAGGCGGCTGATTTTTTCAATCGGCGTCCCGGCTTCCTGAAGCGCCCCCGCCACCGAACGCCGCAAGTCGTGTGGGGCAACGTGTCCCAGGTCGGCCATCAGCGCCGCGTCAGACACAATCCACCAGATGCCGTCCGGCGTCAGCCCCCGGCGACCGATGCGACCGCCCTTCCCCAGCCGCCGCAGCAGGGGCGACTCTTTTTCCGGGGTGGGCTGTTCGCGGCTGATGGCCGCCCGCCAGCGATGAATCAGGCCGAACACCGGGCGCGGCACGTCAATCATGGCGACTTTGCGCCCCTTGCCATGCACCCGCAGCACGATGCGGTCGTTCTGCGCGCTCAGGTCGCCCCACTGCGCGGCGGCCAGTTCTTCCCGGCGCAGCGCCAGCGTGCATAAAATCGTCAGCGCCACGTGGTTGCGAAGCGCCTGATTTTCCGACGTGGCGATCTGCCGCGCGGCGGCGATCAGCAGTCTGATCTGTTCCGGCGACAGCCAGCGTCCGGGGCGCTGGCCTTCTTCGGCTCTGGGGGCGCGCACGTTGGTCAGGCTGACGCTGCTGTAATCGTCCAGCAGCCCGGCTTCCGACAGCAGGTTCGCCAGCGTGATGATGGCCGCCCGCGCCTGCCCGATGCCCTGCCTACCATGTTCCGACCGCGCCAGCATCCCCAGCCAGGCGCGGAACTGCGGCGCGTTCAGGCTGGCTTGCAGCGCCGCCACCGGCAGGGCTTGCATCCGGTAGATGCGCGCGTCGCCGGTGGTCGGCCTCAGCCCGGCCACGTCGCACAGGTATTGGTCTACCCAGCGGAAGTAGGCCCGCTGCGTGTGCGGGCTGCTGGCGCGGCCCGGCAGCGCTAGTAAAAAGTTAAACGTCAGCTCGCCGGCGGGCACAATCGCGTCATTTCGTCCGGGCAGGATGAGTTTCGCCATCGGCTTCAGCCGCCCCTACCATTCCTTATCTTCGTCCGGCATCCGCTGGTGAATCAACTCCAGCACCAGCCGCCGCACTTCCGACAGCAGTTCATCCTGCCGGAAAGCGCCCTTCTGCAAAATCTGCTTGACCTGCCCGTTCAGCTTCTGCCGGTCGTCGGGCGTCAAATCCATCGCCGTCACCACGATCACCGGGACGGCGCGCCCGGCTTCGGTCTTGCGCAGTTCGGCTAAAAATTCAAAACCGTCCATGCGCGGCATCATCAAATCCAGCAGGATCAGTTCCGGCATTTCCTCGGCCACTTTTTCCAGCGCGATCAGGCCATCTTCGGCCTCGCGGGCGTGCCAGCCTTCTTTGTCCAGCATCCGGCACAGGATTTCGCGGGTCTGCTGGTCGTCCTCTACCACCAGGATGTCGCACATCGGGCGCTTGCACTCATAGCGCCGCAGCACGCTCACCAGCCGCTCGCGGTCAATCGGTTTGGTCAGATAATCGGACGCGCCCAGGGCGTAACCCAGGTTTTTATCGCTGACGATGGTCATCATCACCACCGGGATCGTCGCCAGTTCCGGGTCGGCTTTCAGGCTGGTCAACACCGACCAACCGTCCATGCCCGGCATCATCACGTCCAGCGTGATGACATCCGGCTTAAACTCGCGGGCGATGCGCAACCCTTCCTGGCCGTTAACCGCCACCCGCACGTTAAAACCCTCTTTCGCCAGAAAACGCGAAACGACATCCCGCACCGAGGCGTCGTCATCAATCACCAGCACCGTACTTGCCCCTGCCGCCAGCGCCGGAGCGTTGATCTCGGCGACGGGCTGCGCTTCGAGCGTTTTCGGCGTGATGGCCGGCAGCTTGACGGTGAACGTCGCGCCCTGGCCCAGCTTGCTTTTTACGCTGATGTCGCCGCCGAGCATCTGGCAGAACCGCTTGCTGATCGCCAGACCCAGCCCCGTCCCGCCATATTTGCGCGTGGTGGACGAATCCGCCTGCGAGAACTCTTTAAACAGGCGCTCGACCTGTTCTTCTGACATGCCGATGCCGGTATCGGCGACGACAAACACCATCCATTCCAGACCGCCTTCGATCACGCGCTTCGCTTCCAGGGTGATCTGCCCTTTTTCGGTGAACTTACCGGCGTTGCTTAACAGGTTCAAAAGCGTCTGCCGGACTTTCGTCACGTCCGTAAACATCTGCCCCAGATCATCAGCGCGGCGGACTTCCAGGCGGTTGGCGTTTTTCTCCACCAGCGGCATGGCGGTCGTCACCACACCGTCAATCAGCGCCGCCAGGTCAGCCGTTTCCAGGAACAGATCCATCTTGCCGGCTTCGATCTTCGACAGGTCAAGGATATCATTAATCAAAGCCAGCAGATGCGTGGCCGCCGTCTGAATTTTATTCAGGTCGGGTATAAATTCGTCGTCCTCACGCTCGTGCAGCTCCTCCTCGATCAGTTCGCTGTAGCCGATGATGGCGTTCAGGGGCGTCCGCAGTTCATGGCTCATGTTCGCCAGGAAGGTGCTTTTGGCGCGGTTAGCCTCGATGGCCCGGTCGCGCGCGGCCACCAGTTCCCCGGCGATATTATTGAACGCCACCGCCACCTGCGACAGTTCATCCCGGCTGACCGGCTCGAACTGGCCGTCCATATCACCCTTAACCATACGCCGTGAGGCCAGTTCCAGGCTGGCAATCGTCTTCACGACGGCCATATAAAAGCCGGCGAACAGGTAAGCGGTCGCGCTCAGGGCCGCCAGCCCCACCAGAATGACCATGTTCCGCCGCTGAACAAAGCGGTTTATCCGTTCCTGAAGCAGATCGTCCAGTTCCGGCCAGACCGTTTCGTAAAAGGCAAAACTCCCATTTATCAGCCTCGTGGCGGCGGTGAGAAAATCATCCGGGCTGACCGTCACCGCGCCCACCCGCAGGTTGCTTTCGGCGGCCTTGCTTAAAATCTCCCGCTCCAGCAGCGCCAGATAATCATCTATCGCCCGCAGGTGCGCGTCGAGCGGCGCTTGCAGGCGGTCGCGCAAGTTCTGATTCGCCCCAAAGGCATAACCCAGCCCGCTGAGGTTGGCTTCCAGCGTGGATTTCACCAGCCCGGAAAGGATGGTCAGGCGGGTCTGATCTTCGCGGGTCAGCACGCCGGTGACAGCCGTCCGCAGGCCGTAACTGCGAATCTGGCTCATGTAGTCCGTCGCCAGCGGCAGTTTAGTAATCACCGTATCCATCAGATAATAGCTGTCAATATTCGGGTCGAGGATCAGATTCGATGTATTGCCGATGATCGTCAGCAGGTTCACGATGTGCTGGCTGAGGGCGATATGCGCCGCGATGCTCTGCGCCGGGCGCAGCGACATGGCTTGCTCTTTCAGCCGCGTCCATTCCTGTTTAACCGCCTCCCACTGGCCGCTGATCCCCAGGGTTTCCCCCAATCTGCCGTCAACAGCATCTATCGCCGCGATGGCGGTTTCGATGTCCACCTGTTCTTTGAGCAGTTGTGTTTCAAACGTTTCTGCCCCGCTCAGGACGACGCTGCTCAGCGCCCCGTGCTGCTGAACCTGCTGGAGAAAACCCATCACCGGCGCAGCGTAATACAGGCCAAGCTGCTCCCTGGCTGCAAAATCAATGTCATTGTTGATCTGCACCAGAAATTGACTGCCCACCACCAGCAGCGGCAGCAGCAGCAGCAGCCCGACCAGCGCGAATTTTTGCGGATACTTCAGCCGGCTCATCACTAGGACCGCCGGCTTAAAAAACGACTCCATAACCCCGACGACCTTTCCATGTGCTTATTTCGAGTTTAATTGTATTGTATTTCCAGAGTCGCGGCGAATAACTGGCCGTCTGCCGGCGCCTGGCCGTATCCTGGATTCACCGCCGGGGCGAACTGGATTTTAAAGCATTTGCAGCCGAGTCTTAACACATAACCCGTATGATCTCAGATTTGACGGGCTTTGATTGACCAACTTTGTGGGAGAAACCATGAAAAAGACCATTCTGCTGCTTATCCTGATTGTCGTACTGTCTGCGCCGCTCCACGCGCAGGACGGCCTCACCCTGACGGTATTGGGCAGTTTTAATCACGGCGCATACGACGAAGGCGCGGCTGAAATCGCGGCCTACGACGCCGCCTCCAAAACCGTTTATGTGGTGAACGGCGACAGCAAGACCATTGACCTGCTCGACATCAGCGACCCGGCAGCACCCGCGCTGAAGAGCCAGATTGATGTAACCGCCTACGGGGACAGCGCCAACAGCGTGGCGGTTTATGACGGCCTGGTCGCGGTGGCTATCGAGGCCGACCCCAAACAGGAACCGGGGCTGGTGGGCTTCTTTAATGCTGACGGCAGCTTCATCAGCAGTGTGCCGGTGGGCGCGCTGCCCGATATGCTGACCTTTACGCCCGATGGCAGCAAAGTGCTGACCGCCGACGAAGGCGAACCGAGCGACGATTACACTGTTGACCCGCTCGGCAGCGTAAGCATCATTGACCTGAGCGGCGGGGTGGAAAATGCCGCCGTGAGCACGCTCACCTTTGAGGGCATCGAACTCGACCCGACCATTCGGGTGTATGGCCCCGGTGCCAGCGCCGCCCAGGACATCGAACCGGAACATATCGCCGTATCGCCCGACGGCAGCACAGCCTACGTAACACTTCAGGAAAACAACGCCCTGGCCGTGATTGACATCAACGCCGGTGCGATCGTATCGGTCATCCCGCTGGGCTTCAAAGACCACAGCCAGCCCGGTAACGAACTCGATGCCGGCAAAGATGATGGCGTGGTGAACATCGCCAGCTGGCCGCTGCTGGGCATGTACCAGCCGGACGGCATCGCCGCTTATAACGTCGGCGACGCGCTGTATCTGGTGACGGCCAACGAAGGCGACACCCGCGAGTATGACGGTTACAGCGAAGAAGGCGAACTGGGCGAAACCCCGGTTGACGAAGACTTCCCCGGCCTGGCCGACCTGCTGACCGAAGACGCCATCCTGGGCCTGGAGATCGTGACTTCCATCGGCGACACCGATGGCGACGGCGATCTTGACCAGTTGTACCTGCCCGGCGCGCGCTCGTTCTCCATCTGGGCAAGCGACGGGACACTGGTGTTTGACAGCGGCGCGGATTTCGAGCGCATCACGGCGGAAGCCTTCCCCGATGACTTCAACAGCACCAACGATGAAAACGGCGACTTCGACGGTCGCAGCGACAACAAAGGCCCCGAACCGGAAGGCGTCGCGCTGGGTGAAATCAACGGGCGCATGTACGCCTTCATCGGGTTGGAACGCATCGGCGGCGTTATGGTTTATGACATCACCGACCCGATGGCCGTCAGCTACGTGACCTACGTCAACAACCGCGACTTCAGCGGCGACGCCGAAGCAGGTACGGCTGGCGACCTGGGGCCGGAAGGCCTGCTGTTCATCCCGGCGGCCACCAGCCCCAACGGCGCGAATCTGCTGGTTGTAACCAACGAAATCAGCGGCACGACCACCATCTACGAAATTCAGTAGTCTTTGGCTAACCTGGCTGGACTGCGATGGGGCGACTGCGGTCGCCCCATCGTTATTTAACGAGGTAAAAAGTGACATGTTCGTTAAACTGCTGTTTCTGGTTTTAGGTCTGCTGGTCGTGTTTCCCGCCGCCGCGCAGGACGCTGAAGTGCTGGACGTTTTCGCGGTGGCCGAGACAGACCCCTCGCCCGGCGACGGCGCGACCGCGCCGCTGATCTGGCTGCACCCCACCGATCTGGTGCAAAGCCTGGTGATCGGCACCGACGATAACAGCGGCATCGGCGTTTATGATCTGGACGGGCGGCTGCTCAGTTTCGAGGAGCAGTATGGGCCGATGGGCGGCGCTGATCTGCGCTACGGATTCGGCAGCCAGGGCGCGGCACTGATCGCGGCTGGCGTCAGCGACGAGGCGCGGATGGTGTTTTTCACCATCGAGCCGGAGACACGCGCGCTGGTACTGGTGGGCGAAGTGGCGACCAACATCCGGCTGGCCGGCGTCTGTCTGTATCACAGCCCGCTCACCCGCGTTTTTTACGCGGTGGGCTTCAGCGAGTATGGCGAGGTGGAGCAGTACGCCCTCAGCGAAGATGATGGCGAACTGAGACCGACGCTGGCACGCGCCATTAATGTGGGCGGCGAACTGGAAGGCTGCGCGACCGATGATGCACTGCGCCGACTGTACTTTGCAGAAGGCGAAAATCTGGTCTGGCGCTACGGCGCAGAGCCGGAAGACGGCATCCAGCGCCGGATTGTGGACTTCGTGGGCGGGCATATTTCCGAGGAAATCGAAGGCTTGACGGTCTACACGACGGCAGATGCGGCTGGCTACCTGATTGTGACCAACGAAAAAGCCGATTCCCTGCTGCTGTACGAGCGTGCCGGGGATAACCGTTTCGTGGGCGAATTCCGCGTCCGCGCCGGCGAAACCGCCGATGCGGTGAGCGAACCGACCGGCGTGACCGTCAGTAATCTTCCGCTCGACGCTCGTTTTCCCCAGGGGCTTTTTGTGACCAGCGACGACGTGAACAGCAGCCCCAACGGCAACAATAACTTCAAACTGGTTTCCTGGGCGGATGTTGCGGCGGGTCTGAGCCTGACGGTAGATACCACTTACGACCCCCGCGCCGGACAGTCAGCGGCGGCGCAGGACGCCGCAGCAGTGACCGCCCGCCTGGAAACCATCCCCGTCCCCACCGCCACCGACGCCGCCGACGACCCGGCTATCTGGGTGCATCCCGAAGACCGCGCCCTCAGTCTTATCATTGGCACCGACAAGCGCAACGGCCTGGTCACGTACAACCTCGACGGCAGCGTGCAGCAGACCATCAACATCGGGCGCGTGAACAACGTGGATGTGCGCGATGGTTTTTCATTAAACGGACAGCCGATCAGCCTGGTGACGGCCACCAACCGCAGCGAGGGCAGCCTGGTCATCTACGCCGTTGATGTGGCGTCGCGCCAGTTGGTGGATGTGGCCGCGCGCGCCATCATCCCCGGCGTGGAAGAGGTGTACGGCGTTTGCATGTATACCAGCGCCATCAGCGGCAATCATTATGTTTTTGTCAACAGCGCCGACACCGGCGAGGTTGAACAGTATGAACTGTTTGAACAGGATGGACGGGTAGATGCCCGCCTGGTGCGCTCGTTTGTGGTCGGCAGCCAGACCGAAGGCTGCGCGGCGGACGATGCTCAGAGCGTGGTCTACATCGGCGAGGAAGCCGCCGGTCTGTGGAAGTACGGAGCAGAGCCGGACGCCGGCGAAGAACGCATCCTGGTGGACAGCACGGGCGAAGACGGCCACCTGACCGCCGATGTTGAAGGCGTGACAATTTACCCGATTGATGATGAAACGGGTTATATCATCGTCTCCAGCCAGGGCAGCAGCACCTTCGTCGTTTACCAGCGCCAGGGCGACAATGCCTATATCGGCACATTCCGCATCGTTGAAAGCGCGGCGGCGGACGCCGTCAGCGGCACGGACGGTCTGGACGTGACGGCCTTCGCCCTGGGCGATCTGTTCCCCGACGGCGTGCTGGTCGTACAGGATGACCTGAACATCAGCCCGCAGGCCACGCAGAACTTCAAATTTGTTTCCTGGCGCGACATCGCCGACGCGCTGGGACTGACCGTCGCCCCGCGTTAAGCCGGGGGGACGATTCGTTGATGCCGATGCCGGGGCGCGCCAGCGTGCGCGCCCTGCGCCACTGGCCGACCTGTTACCTGAACGCACCCCAGAGCGATTGCATATCAAATCTTAACCAACTCATGGCCCTTTCAGACCCCTCCCCGGCCATCCCCGTATACGGGCAGGGGGACGAGTCACACAGACATTAATCCTCCCCCGTATACGGGGAGGTGTCCCAAAGGGACGGAGGGGGTCGAAAAGCAGATTTAGAACACTTATACCATTTATATGCGATTGCCCTGGAACGCACCCTTCACTTGCTGCGCAGACCACCGGAACTCGATACAATAGCATTTAAACAAGCCTTGATTTTTTCCATAAATGGAAGGAGTTTTCTTCCTTGAAAATATTCGTTCCTGGGCGGATCTGCCTGCTCGGCGAGCATTCGGACTGGGCAGGCGGCTACCGCCGTATCAATACCGACATCGAAAAGGGATACGCGCTCATCACCGGCACGAACCAGGGCATCTATGCCGACATTCAGCCGCACCCAAACGCGCTGGTGCTGACCTCGACCACGCCCGACGGCACTTCGCACGGGCCTTACGAAATTCCGATGGAGCCGCAAGCTCTGTTGGAAGAAGCTCAGAAAGGCGGCTTCTGGAGTTACATTGCCGGGGTAGCCTACGAAGTCCTGACGCATTATCACGTGCGTGGGCTGGTCATCAACAACTACAAAACCGATATGCCGGTCAAAAAAGGGCTGTCATCCAGCGCCGCCATCTGCGTGCTAACGGCGCGCGCCTTCAACCGCGTTTACGACCTGAAGATGACGGTGCGCGGCGAAATGGAGATGGCCTACCGGGGCGAAATCCTCACCCCGTCACGCTGCGGGCGCATGGATCAGGGCTGCGCTTTCGGCCAGCGACCGGTTCTGATGACCTTCGACGGCGACCGTCTGGACACCCACGAACTGCGCGTCAAAGGCGAACTGCACTTCGTCATCGTGGACTTACAGGCCAAAAAGGACACGATGGAAATCCTGGCCCGGCTCAACCGCAGCTATCCCTTTGCCGAAACGGATGTCGAACGCGGCGTTCAGGAACTACTGGGGCCGATCAACCGACGCATTGTGCATGAGGCTATCAAGGCGCTGGAAGCCGGCGACGCGCAGCGCCTCGGCGCATTGATGACCGAAGCGCAGGCTTACTTCGACTGGTACGCCACCCCCGCCTGCCCGGAAGAACTGACCGCGCCGGTGCTGCACAGCGTCCTTAACTATGAGCCGCTTAAACCGCACATCTGGGGCGGCAAAGGCGTCGGCTCGCAGGGAGACGGCACCGCGCAGTTCATCGCCCGCAGCGCCGCCGACCAGCAGGCCGTCATCGAAATCATCGAACGCGACCTGAAAATGCCCTGCCTCAGGCTCACCATTTCGCCCAGCACGAAGGTGCGTAAGGCGCTCATCCCGGCGGCGGGTTTTGGCACGCGCCTGTTCCCGGCCACCAAAGCCACCAAGAAGGAACTGTTCCCGGTGGTGGATCACGACGGCATCGCCAAACCGGCCATCCTCATCATCGTCGAAGAGGCGCTCGAAGCCGGCCTGGACGAGGTGATTATCATCGTCCAGGAACACGACCTGCCGGCTTTCCAGTCCTTCTTCAACGAACAGGTGTCCATCGAAAACTACAATAAACTGCCGCCGCATTTTCAGGAATATTCGCGCCGCCTGCTGGATATGGGCAGCAAAGTCCGGTTCATCGTCCAGAACACGCAGGAAGGGCTGGGACATGCGGTCTACTGCGCCCGCGAGGCGCTGGCCGACGAGCCGTTTTTGCTGATGCTGGGCGATCACATCTACCGCTCAACCGGCGACCGCTCCTGCGCGCGGCAGTTGGTGGACGCCTACAACCAGCACAATACCAGCGTCGTCGGCCTGCGCCGCACGCCTGAAGACCAGATTTTCAACTTCGGCACAGTGACCGGCGTCTGGCTCAACCCGAACCAACTGTTGAATATCACCGAGTTCGCGGAAAAGCCGACCGTCGAATATGCCCGCGAAAACCTGCGCGTGCCGGTTTTGCCGGACGACGAATACCTGACCCTGTTCGGCCAGTACATCATCAAACCCCAGGTGTTCGATTACCTGGAAGAACATATCCAGAACAACGTGCGCGAGCGCGGCGAGTTTCAGTTGACTTCGGCGCTCGACCGGCTGCGCCGCGAGGACGGTTTCCTGGGGTTAATCATGGCCGGTAAACGCTACGACATCGGCCTGCCGGATTATTATCTGGAAACCCTGCAAACCTTCCGGCGTGATTAAGGATCTGCCCATAAGCGGATTGGACATGTAGGGGAAGGTCTGAGACCATCCCCTAATAAGACCCTTGTCCCAAAATCTGTTTACAGACAGAACCCAAAAGAATGAGGGCGCTGTGACGCGCCCTCGATTTACCGATCAATCCAGCCTGGCAGTGGATAATTCGCCGTGCGCCAGCGGCCCGGCCATCACCAGTTCCGGCGGGCATTCCGCCGCGTATTTCCTGAAGTTGGCGATGAAACGCGCCGCCAGCTGACGGTACTGATCCCAGTAGGCATCCTGGTTGTTCCAGGCGCGCGAGGGGTACAGCACATCTTCCGGCAGGCCATCGAGCTGTTTGGGAACCTCGAAGCCGAACACCGGGTCGGTATAAAACTCAGCGTTATTCAGCGAGCCGGACAGCGCCGCGTTCAGCAGCGCCCGCGTATACCGGATGCTGATACGCTTGCCGATGCCATACGGGCCGCCCACCCAGCCGGTGTTAATCAGCCAGCAGGTCGCGCCGTAACGCTCCACCTTGCGCTTGAGCAGATCGGCATAGACCCAGGGATGGTGTACCATGAACGGCGCGCCGAAACAGGTGCTGAAGGTCACTTCCGGCTGCGCGCCGACCCCCGCTTCCGTCCCGGCGATTTTGGACGTATAGCCGGAGATGAAGTGGTAAAGCGCCTGGTCGGGCGTCAGCCGCGCGATGGGCGGCATCACGCCCTGGGCATCGCAGGTCAGCAGCAGGATGTTTTTAGGATGCCCGCCGACCTTGCTAGGCACGGCATTATCAATGTATTCCAGCGGGTACGAAGCGCGGGTGTTCTCGGTCAGGCGGTCGTCGTCCAGGTCAATCTTGCGCGTCACCGGGTCGTAAACCACGTTTTCGAGAATCGCGCCAAAGCGGTGAATGGCGGCGTAAATCTGCGGCTCTGCCGTTGCCGAAAGCTGGATGACCTTCGCGTAACAGCCGTTCTCGAAGTTAAAAATGCCCTCGTCGCTCCAGCCGTGTTCGTCGTCGCCGATCAGCCCGCGCGACGGGTCGGCGGACAGCGTGGTTTTGCCCGTCCCGGACAGGCCGAAAAACAGCGCCGTGTCACCTTCCGCGCCGGTATTGGCCGAGCAGTGCATACTCATCACGCCCTGGAGCGGCAGCAGATAGTTTAACACCGTGAAGATTGACTTTTTGATCTCGCCCGCGTAGGCCGTCCCGCCGATCAGGCACAGCCGCTGCTCGAAGTTCAGGACGATAAACGTGCCGGTGCGCGTTGAATCAATCGGCTCGTAAGCCTTAAACGACGGCACGCAGATCAGCGTGAAATCCGGGATATGCTGGCGATAGGCTTCGCGGCTCTGGGGCAGGACGAACATATTCTGGCAGAACAGGCTGTGCCAGGCATACTCGGTGATGATCCGAACCGGCAGCCGGTATTCCGGCTGCGCCCCGGCAAAACAGTCCTGCACGAAAACATCCTTGCCTTGCAGAAAACCCTGCATCCGGCTGAAAATTTCCGCGAACTTATCGGCGGCGATAGGCCGGTTATATTCGCCCCACCAGACGTGGTTTTCCGAACTCGGCTCGCGCACGATGAATTTGTCCGCCGCCGCCCGCGAGGTGAACTTGCCGGTATTCACCACCACCGGGCCGTGTTTGGCGATCTGTCCCTCACGGCGGAAGGTGATTTCTTCGTACAGCGGCTCCGGCGGCAGATTCCAGTAAATCGTATTCAGGTTCGTCAGGCCGTGATTTTCCAATCCGAAGTCGGCCTTCAGCTCTTTCGCCTGATCCTGAGCGGGCGTTTTGATGTTCAGTAAGTTGTTACTCATAGCCAGTCTCTCACCATGCGACGGTCGCCAATATAAATTTCGTTCGGAGCTTCAGGGTCGAGCGCCCAGCGAATACGTTTGATGCCTTCGGTGATGTCCTTCACCGCGCCGCAGTAGCTCAGCCGTAAATGTCCGTCGGCGCCGAATTCCTTGCCCGGCACGGTCACGACCAGCGCCTTACTGAGCAGGAAGGCAGCCAGTTCTTCCGAATTGCCGTTAAAGGCGCGGAAGTCCGGCAGGCAGTAAAACGTGCCGCAGGGTTTGGTCACATTCACGCCGGGGAAGGTGCGCAGTTCGTTCATCATCACGTCGCGGTTGTTCTGAATCCCCAGCCGCAGGCTCTCGACGGTACTCTGCACGCCGGTGAGCGCGCCCTCCGCCGCCGCCATAGATAGATTGGCCGGGCAGGAAGTGGTCTGCGCCTGGACATTTTTCATCACTTCCACCAGCGCGCGACTGGCGATTGCCCAACCGATGCGGAAACCGGTCATGCCGTAGAGTTTGGAAACGCCGTTGATGACGATGATTTTGGTCGTCTCGATGGTTTTGTCGGTGTAGCGATAGGCCGAAGGAGGACGAATGCCGTCAAACACCAGCTTGTGATAGATGTCGTCCATAATCAGGTAGATGTCCCGACGCTCGCACAGTTCAACCAGCCCGGCGATGAAGTCCTCCGAATACACCGCGCCGGAAGGATTGTTGGGGCTGTTGACGATGATGGCTTTGGTATAGCTGCTGACGGCGCGTTCGACCTCCTCCAGGCGCGGCTGGAACGTACCATCCTCCGGCCTGACGATGACCGGGCGGCCATACACCATCTTGACCATCTCCGGGTAGCTCACCCAATATGGGGCGAGGACGATCACCTCGTCCTGAGGGTCAAGGATCGAAACCAGCACGTTGAACAAGGACTGTTTCGCGCCAGACGAAACAATCACATTTTCCGGCGCGACCAGCCAGCCATAGTTCTCCTCGGTATACCGGATGATGGCCTTTTTGAGCGACGGAGTCCCATCGGTAGGGACGTACTTCACGTCTCCGGCGGTCAGTTTGGCAGCAGAGCTGAGGATGGCGGTGATGGGAACTTTATTCTTCGGCTCTCCGCCGCCCAGATGGATAACCGGCTGCCCCTGGTCGGCCAGCATTTTGGCCTGCTCATTAAGCTTAAGGGTGGCCGATTCTGCAATAGATCTGGCTAAATGGCTGATGCTCATGGCTGGATTGGCCCCTCCTGATAAATCCTATCCCGAAAACGGCATTTGTTCAGTCATCTGATAGTGTGTCAATTTTAAGAATTGTAATCATCTTTGCCATCAGCAGTAAAACAGTGAACAAATTCAGGGAGATTGTCAGGCAAATTCCGTGTAGATTGTCACAACCGACGACGCAAGCTGCGAGGGTTCACATCACACCTGCCGATCAACGCGGCTGAAGATGAAAAAGGCGTATCCAGGTCAGCCTGTAAGCCGCTTTCTGTACCCCTTGCGGGGTGACGGTCATCTCTCTCGACTTCAGGTTACTCTGAAGCTCTAGCAGCCTACCCGGCGCTTTTTACGGGACGGGCCGCCCCAATGCGCCTGCTTGGCCTTGCTCCGGGTGGGGTTTGCCTGGCCGCGAACATCGCTGCCCGCGCCGGTGGTCTCTTACACCGCCGTTTCACCCTCGCCCCACAAGGGGGCAATGTACCTCTCTGTTGCACTGTTCCGTCGGGTTGCCCCGCCTGGCCGTTAGCCAGCACCCTGCCCTATGGAGAGCGGACTTTCCTCCCCTCTGCCAAAACAGAGGAGCGACCGCCCGGCCAACCTGGATACATTTATAGTATACGTAATAATCGCCTCACAAAGTAGGGTATAATTCGCCGCCGGTGAGCATCGTTTGCTGCCGGGAGAAAAACGCCATGACCTTGCCAAACCGACCGCGCGTCCAGGTGATCCCGCTGGTGGGACTGCCGCTGCTGGTTGTCGCCAGCCGCATCCTGATTCTGCACGAGCCGCAGATGAACCAGGACGAAATCTGGTCGGTCTGGCAGACACTCGGCAGCCCGGAGCAGATCATCCGGTGGACGCCCTATGACTGGCCGCCCCTCTACTACCTGACGCTGGGCGCATGGCGCGGCCTGGCCGGACTGCACCCCGTCGTGCTGCGTTTTTCGTCGCTGCTGCTGTTCCTGCTGGGGATCGCTTTTCTGTACCGCGCGGCGCGGCGCATTGGCAGCCCACGCGCCGCCGCGCTGGCCTGTCTGGTCTATGCCGGCCTGGGTTACGCCAAACTCATCAGCATCGAGGTGCGCGGGTATGCCCTGGCGCTCGCGCTGATGCCGCTGGCCTTCTGGCTGATGCAGCGTTATTTCGACCGCCCCGGCCTCCGGCGCGGGCTGCTGTTGGGCCTCAGCCTGGCCGCCCTGTTTTACACCTCGTTAACCGGCGCGGGCGCGCTGGCGCTGCTCGGCCTGTACGCCCTGCTGGTGTACCGGCGCGCGATCTGGCGCGGCTGGCTGCCGGCACTGACCGCCGTCGCGCTGGCGCTGCCGGAAATCGTGTCAAAATCGCAGGTAGCAATCACCCGCACCGCCGCCACCACGCAGCTAACCCTGCCGCCGCTGCCCCAGGCGCTTTACGACCTGTTCTGGAACTGGGCCGGTTATGCGTTTCCGGTCTGGCTTATTCTGCTGGCCGCCGCCGTCGGGCTGCTGATCTACCGGCGTGGCCGCCGTCCGGTCACGCTGGCGCTGCTGGTGTGGGCTTTTGCCGCGCCGCTGCTGCTGTACCTCAGCAATCCGCTGCTGGGCTTTTTTTCAGCCCGCTACGCCTGGTGGGTGATGCTCGGCCTGGCGCTGCTGATCGGTTACGGCCTGTCCGAACTGCCGCGCCCGGCGGCTGCCGCCGCGACGGGGCTGCTGGCGGGGCTGCTGTTCGTGGCGGTGCCGTTTCAGAAATACAACATCTTCCCCAACCTCTCCGAACTGAACCGTAACTTCCGCTGGCTGCAAACACACCTGCTGCCCGGTGATGTCCTGGCAGCCGACCCAGGCAACCGCTGTGGCCGCCCGGAAGAATGGGACTACTATACGCGTGTGTACTTCCCCAACGGCCTGACCTTCGTGGCCGACCCGACCGGCTACCGCCGCGTCTGGCACATCATCTTCGACGGCGCGCAGGACGCGCAGATGCAGCAGGCCGTCAGCGCGGGGCGCATCAGCCGGCAGTTCGTCGGGCCGCCCGGCTGCCTGTTCCGCCTGTACGAAGCGCCGCCGGACGCCGAGGGCATCCCCTTCGCCAATGGGATGCGTTTTCATGGCGTGGATGTGCTGGAAGATGACCTGCCCCGGTCGGGGCCGCTGGTGCGGCGGGAGGCCGAAAGCGTCCACCTACGGCTGTGGTGGTCGGTGGACCAGCCGCCGGCGCTGGATTACAGCGTCGGGCTGTATCTGCTGCACCCGCGCTTCGGGCTGGCTGACAGCGTAGACCAGTCGCCGCAGCCGGTCTACCCGCCGGGCGCGCCCCCGGAAACAAGCCGCTGGAAACCGGGCGAATTTTATATCGAAGAGCGCATCCTGACGCTGCCCTTCCCCACCGCCCGAACGACCTACACGATTGCGCTGGCGATTTACTTCTGGCAGGATCAGCAGCGAATCGCCGCGCCCGGCGTCAACGAGGATGGACTGCTGCCCCTGCTGCGGCTGGACGTGATGTCGTATTAACCGTAGGTCAGGGGTGCATTTCAAGTTGGTGCAGAGTCCTTTTGCCCTCGCCCCCTCGCACTCAGGGGACAGCCCTCACCCCCGTCCCCTCTCCCGAACGGGTCTTCGGCACTGGGAGAGGGGCGAAAATCAGCACCGTCGCCGTGGTTTCCCCCTTCTCCCGACCGCTGCTCCGCAGCTAGGAGAAGGGGGTCAGGGGGATGAGGGCTACATCGCACTGAAATGAAATGCACCCTTTTGGCGTAGGTCAGGCGACGGTTGCCAGCTTACGACAATCCGACTACAATGAAAATGTTGGCGGGGATAGTGAATTTTACTATCCCTCATTTGTTTTCGAGTACGAGTTCGCGCATGACCACTCGTGTTAATCCGGTTGTATCCCCTCTGCAACGCTGGCGGCGACGGCTGGCCTTCCGCTGGAACCATCTGTTCGCCCCCGGCGACGAACTGGCGCTGCTGGCCGTCGCGCTGCTGCTGATGATGCCGGTGCTGGCGCTGGCGGCGGCGGGCTGGCCGCTGGCGCTGAATACCATCCTGCCGGTGCTGCTGCTCAGCGTTGGGTTTGGCTTTTTGCTGGCGCGCAGCCAGTACAACGAACTGCTGGCGCTTTTTATGAGCGGCATTTACGGCCTCGGTTTTGTGCTGCTGGTGGCGTCCATCAATGAGGCGGGCGGCTTGGGCGACGGCGCGTATACCGTGTTTTCCCGCCTGCTGCGCTGGATTCTGGACGCGATTTCCGGCGGCATCAACCAGGACGAACTGGTATTCACGCTGCTGGTGGCGGCGCTGTTCTGGTTTCTGAGTTACAACGCGGCCTGGCACATCTTTCGCATGGATCGCGTCTGGCGGGCGATCCTGCCCCCCGCGCTCATCCTGGTCGCCAACAGCATCTATTACACCGGCAGCACCAACCTGGACGCCTATCTGGTGGTCTTTATCTTTGTGGCGCTGCTGCTGGTCATCCGCTCCAATCTGGACGCCCGCGCCTGGGATTGGTACGTCAACGGCATTCGCGTGCCGCGCAGCGTGCGCCGCCAGTTTTTCCGCGTTGGTATCATCCTGGCGCTGATCGCAATGACCGTCGCCTGGTTCGCGCCGTCGCAGGACTTGCAGGAACGTCTGAACCAGTTCCAGGAATTTCTGCAATCCGACCCCCTCACCCAGCTCAGCGAACTATGGAATCGCCTGTTCACCACCGTCGAAACTCAGGGGCCGACCACCGCCGATTACTACGGCAGCGATTCGCTCCAGCTTGGCGGCGCGATTCAACTGGGCGAGCAGGTGGTTTTTGTGGTGAGCGCGCCGCCGGGACGCCGGTATTACTGGCGGTCGCGCATTTTCGACATTTACGACAGCGGGCGCTGGGTGCCGGGCGCGACCACGCGCCTGACGGTCGAACAGGGGCCGCTCAACGTCGTCCAGGACCCGGCCTTCCTGGGCGCGCGCGATGCCGTCCCGCAGCAGTTCACCATCGGGCTGAACGCCTCGCGGCTGATTTACACCGCGCCGCAGCCGGCCCGCGTAGACCTACCGACGCGCACCGACCTGCGCTACGCCCCGGACGACGAAACCCGCACCTCAATGAATATTTCCGTCATCCGTCCGACGCGCGTGCTGCGGCGCGGCGACACCTACACCGTCACCAGCCTGATGAGCGGCGCGAGCGCCAACCAGCTGCGCGCCGCCGGGGTCGGTTATCCTGAGTGGCTGGCGCGCATGTATCTCCAGATCTCGCCGTCCATCACCGACCGCACCATACGGCTGGCGCAGGCCATCGCCGCCGAAGCCGGGGCAGCCACCCCCTACGATCAGGCCAAAGCCATCGAAAGCTGGCTGCGAACCAACATCGTCTACAACGAGTCTATTCCGCAGCCGCCCCGCAACCAGGACCCGGTGGACTGGGTGCTGTTTGATCTGCGGCAGGGCTACTGCAACTATTACGCCTCGGCGATGGTGATGATGCTGCGCAGCCTGGGCATCCCGGCGCGCATGGCCGCCGGTTTCGCGCAGGGCGAATGGGACCCGGTACAAAACACCTATGTCGTTAAGGAGCGCGACGCGCATACCTGGGTGGAAGTTTTTTTCCCCGGTTATGGCTGGATTGAGTTCGAGCCAACGGCGGCGCAGTCGCCGTTAAACCGCGCCGATGACACCCTGGCGGGCTTGCAGCCCAGCGCCACGCCGCTCGCCAGCCCGACCCCCACGCCGACGTATACGCCTTCGCCAACGCCGACCAGCCTGGTGCCGCCGACCCCCCTGCCGCAGAACGCGCAGCTTCTGCCGACCCCCACGCCGACTTACACGCCATCCCCGACGGCCACGCCCGTCATCATCCCTACGCAGCCGCCGCCCCTGACACCGCAGCCGCGTGACCCTGTTTCCGCGATTCTGTCCGCTCTGGGACTGGCGCTGCTAGGCCTGCTGCTGATCCTGCTGCTGGTGGCGCTGGGGATATTCATCTGGTGGTGGTGGGAATGGCGCGGTCTGCGCGGCCTCAGCCCGATCACCCGCGCTTATGCCCGGTTGGAGCGTTATCTTGGGCTGATCGGTCTGCGCCTGCAGCCTCAGCAAACACCGGATGAGCGCCGCCAGATGATCGTCCGCGTGCTGCCAAAGGCCGAACCGCCGGTATCCACCATCACGCAGATGTACACGCTGGAGCGGTACAGCGGTCAGCGCACGCAAACACCGCAGGATGCCGAACTCCAATCCGAAATGGCCGATGAAGCCTGGTCGGACGCCCGCGCCAACATCCTGCAGCGGTTCTTAAGCCGCCTCATTCCCCGGCGTCGGCGGTAGGTGCCGGTTTAGAAACCGGCCCCTACTTCTCATTGATGATGCTGAAGATCATCGGGCGGCGTTTGGTTTCGTTGTAGATGAACCGGCCAATGCCTTCCTGAAGTTTTTCCCGGCGTTTGCCGTTATGCCCGTTGACCGTTGCCAGCACGTCGCTGACCGTTTCCTTGATCTGTTCGATCAGTTCATCGGCATTACGTAAGTAGACAAACCCTTTAGAGATGATCTCCGGGTTGCCCAGCAGTTCGCCGCTCTTTTTGTCCACATTCACGACCACGATCATAAAACCGTCACGCGCCAGCATTTCACGGTCGCGGATGACGGCCTTGCCGACATCGCCCACGCCGCTGCCGTCCACGAACACGTAACCGCCCGGCACGCGCTCGCCCTTGCGCACGCCATTTTTGTCGGCCTCGATCACCATGCCGTTTTCCGCCACGAACACGTTTTCCGCCGGGATGCCGGACTGGATGGCAAGTTTGGCGTGCGCCTTCAGATGGCGCAGTTCGCCGTGAACCGGCAGGAAATACCGCGGCATGGTCAGGTTAATCAGCAACCGCATTTCCTCCTGGCTGGCGTGGCCGGAAACGTGTACCGGCGCGATGGGGTCGTAGATGACTTCCGCGCCGCGCTGGAAGAGCCGGTTGATGGTGCGGCTGACGGTTTCTTCGTTGCCGGGAATCGTGTGCGCCGAGATGATGATCGTATCGCCTTCTTCAACGTCTAGCTGGCGGTGGCGTCCGGTCGCCAGCCGACTTAACACCGCCGACGGTTCGCCCTGCGCGCCCGTCACCAGGATGACAACCTTACTCGGCGGCATCGAGCCGATACGATTGAGGTCTACGAACATTTCGTTGGGAATGTTGAGGATGCCCAGTTCGCGCGCCATTTTGATGTTTTCGGCCATGCTGTGGCCGGCGACGGCGATCTTGCGCCCATAGCGTTCGGCGGCTTTCGCCACCTGATGAATGCGCGAAATGAGCGAGGCGAACGTCGCCACCATGATGCGCCCCGGCGCGGCGCGAAAGACCTTATCGAACGCCTCGTCAATCACGCTTTCGGAAGGCGTCCAGCCGGCCTGGTCGGCGTTGGTGCTGTCGCCCATCAGCAGCAGCACCCCGCGTTTGGAAAACTCCGCCAGCTTGGCGTAATCGGTTTTTTTGCCATCTACCGGCGCAGGGTCGAACTTGTAGTCGCCGCTGTGAATGACGATGCCGTAGGGTGTGTTGATGCCAAAACCCACGCAGTCCGGGATGCTGTGGCAGACATGATAACTTTCAACCGTGAACGGCCCAACCTTCAGCACATCCCCGGCCTGAAAGACGTTGACCGACGCCGCTTTGAGATGCGCATTTTTGAGCTTGACCTGGATGAAGCCCGCCGTCAGCGGCGTCGCCCACAGCGGCACGCCCGGCAGCGCCTCTACCACATGCGACACCGCCCCGACGTGATCTTCGTGGCCGTGTGTGTACAGAATGCCGTGTATCTTCAGGTCGGTGCGTTCCAGCAGATAACGAAAATCGGGGATGATATAATCCACACCCAGCATATCATTGGCGGGGAACATAATGCCGGAGTCAATAATAATCGCATCGTTGCCCAGTTCAATCACAGCCATATTCTTGCCGATTTCCCCCAGACCCCCCAGGGGAACAATTCGCAGCTTTTGCGTTTTCGAGTTTTTTGCCATATTCCAGTACGTCTTGCGCCGCGCTTCCCTTTAGACCTGAAAGCTGCGGAGCTTCTCCTTTCCTTGACACGTAAAAACGGAAATTACCCGGCACACGCTCGTATGCCGAGTTTTGCTTCCTGGTTCAATTGCCTAAAAAGCCTCAAATAAGATTATTATTCTTTAATTACAGGCTGCATTGTACCACATTTCGCGCCAGATGAGATGCGCAAAAATCAACATTCAGCAGACCCTAAGTTTTGCGCGTTTTGAACGCGGTTTACGGCCAGTCTTTAAAGGTCTGAACCGCGCGTATCACCTGCCGCTGATCGTCTTCGCTCAGATCATTATAAAACGGCAGGCGCAGCAGCGTATCACTCACCTGCTCTGTCACCGGGCAGTCGCCGGGCAGCCCGCCGAACTGCTGCCCCATATCGGAAAGGTGCAGCGGCAGATAATGGAATACGGCCAGGATGCCCTGCGCCTTCAGATGCGCGATCAACGCCTGCCGGGCTTCCAGCGACGGCAGCAGCAGGTAAAACACGTGATATGCCTGCTCGCAGTGCGGCGGCACGGTCGGCAGTTTGACCTGCCGTTCCTGCGCCCAACCATCCAGCGCATCATAGTACCGCTCCCAGATGCGGCGGCGTTTGGCCTGGATGGCGTCCCGCGCTTCCAACTGCGCGTACAGAAAGGCCGCCAGCACGTCCGACGGCAGATAGCTGGAGCCGATGTCCACCCAGGTATATTTATCCACCTGCCCCCGGAAGAACCGACTGCGATTGGTGCCTTTTTCGCGGATGATTTCGGCGCGTTCGACATACTGCGGGTCGTTGACCAGCAGCGCGCCGCCTTCGCCGCAGTGGAAGTTTTTGGTCTCGTGAAAGCTCTGCGTCGCCAGCGGCCCGAACGTCCCCAGGTAGCGCCCTTTATAACGCGCGAACAGGCCGTGCGCGTTGTCTTCCACCACCACCACGCCATGCCGGCTGGCGATCTCCATGATGGCGTCCATCTCGCAGCCGATCCCGGCATAATGCACCACCAGGATCGCTTTGGTGCGCGGCGTGATTTTGGCTTCCAGCAGCGTTTCGTCCAGGTTCAGCGTGTCCGGGCGGATGTCCACAAACACCGGGCGCGCGCCGCGCAGCACGAACGCATTGATGGTCGAAACAAATGTGAAGGCCGGGCAGATCACCTCGTCGCCGGGCTGGATGTTCAGCAGCAGCGCAGCCATCTCCAGCGCGTGCGTGCAGGAAGTCGTCAGCAGCGCCTTTCTGACGTTCAGCGATTCTTCAAGCAGGGTATGGCATTTTTTCGTGAAAAACCCATCGCCGGAGATATGCCCGCGCACCTTCACGGCTTCGGCGATATAGTCCAGTTCTCTGCCGGTAAAACAGGGGCGGTTGAATGGGATTTGCATGGTGGGCTTCATCCTTCAGCAGCGCGGCACTCTTTCATCTTAAACCGCTTTTTAACCCGCGCAAGTTAACGATCAGCGCGGGCGCAGCGCCAGTATCCGCCCGCCGTCAACGCTCAGGTAAATCCAGCCTTCGGCGCTGACGGTCACATCCAGCGGGCGGCGCGGCCACAGCCCGCTGCCGCGATACTGTAAATCTTGCAGTGTCAGCCCCGGCGGATTATTTTTGTCGGCCTGCTCCGGCAGAATGACTTCATAGCCGGTCGGGTCTCCGGCCTCGTCAAACCGCACCACCGCCAGCGCGAACCCGGCCAGCGCCGCCCGGTTATACGAGCCATTGAGAACCACCAGCAGCGTTTGCGCGATATTGGAAAACGGTTCGCCGGTATAGGCGGCCAGACCGACCGGCGTGCTGTGCGTCGGGAAGGCCAGCGCGGGCCGCGCCGCCGCCGCACAGTCGAAGTCGCCCGGCCAGTCTGGACGGTTGTCCGGCCCGACACAGTACGGCCAGCCGAAAAACGCACCTGGTGTCACGCGGTTCAGTTCGTCCAGGTCGGCCACACCGGCCAGCCCGCTGCGGGCGGTGTCGGTCGTCCACAGCGCGCCGTTCAGAAAAGCCACGTCGCCCGGCTGGCGCAGCCCGGTGGCGACTATCCGCCGGTCGCCGCCGTCCAGGCCAAAACTCAGGATCGCGCCCCTGGCCGGGTCATCGGGGAGGCAGTAGTCACACGGCCCGCCGGTCGCTACGTACAGCCGTTCGTCCGGCCCGACCGTCAACCCACCTGTCCAGAAACCCGCGCCGGACGGCAGATCATCCACCAGCACCTCGACTGCATCCCCGGCCAGACGGTAAATAAACGCCCCGCCGGCGATATACAGCGCGCCGTCATAATAAGCCAGGCCGTTGGGCAGCGTCAGCCCTTCGGCGGCCAGGCGCGCCGCTTCCGGCAGGCCGTCACCGTCGCCATCGGTCAGCGCCAGCACCTGCCCGTACAGCGGGCGCGCCGCGTACAGCGTGCCGTCCGGCGCGGCGGCCAGCGCCGTGAAGGCCAGTTCCCCCGCGCTCTCGTCGCGGATGACTTCTTCCAGACACCATAAAACGCCGTTGACTTGCGGCGGGTCAACAAACGTCGGGCGCTGAAGGCAGGGCGGCAAATCCTGCGCGCCGACAGTCCCGGCCAGCGCCAACATGAGCAGCAGAACAAGCGCACGCAAACGGCTCATGCCTGGCTATTAAGATAGCGCAGGCGCAGCGCCTCGTGAAGCTGTTTGACGATCTTCATCACGATTTCCGGGTTATGTTCCCCCGGCACCCCTCCGGCTTCGACGAAGGCATTGCGCAGGATGCGCCCCCAGTTGCCGGTGCTTTTGAGTTTCTGGTCGGCCACGAACTGGTGAATGGTCTGCGCCGACCGTCCACTGGGCGGGTTTAACATCCGGCTCAGGCTCACATACACGTCGTCAATATCGCGCGGGGTGATGTCTACCGACTCGACCGCCAGCAGCGCCCGATGCATGAACACGCGCTTCATCTCGTAAAACTCCGCCAGCGTCATCTGGGTGCCAACGGCAGTGGTGACGGTTATATCGGTACATTCCCGGTCAGAGGCATTTTGCAGGCCGATGTAGGTCTCCTGGTCAAGCGGGCCAAGCACTGCCCACATCAGTTTATCGTTAAACATCGGCTCCAGGTCGCAGCCGTATTTGCGGAAGTAGTCCTCGATGATAACGTGGCTGTACTCGAAATCGGTCAGCACCGCCGCCATGCGCGAGCCGCTGATCGAAGCCGGCATCCCGGTACTTTCCAGCGTGCAGATGCGTTTGTTGGTCGTCAGGTCTGGCCGTACCCGCCCGATGGGGTTGTGCATGACCGACACCATGTCGCCCAGGCTGTCGTCGTACAGCATCGCCCGCCCGGTGGCGTTCACCCGTTCGAAGCGCAGCAGAGCGGCGTAACGTTCCAGGCCGTTGGGGGTCAAATGCGGGCTGGTCGGCAGTTGCAGGTAGCGGCCCGTCACCGTCACCTGCCGCAGATACTCGCGGGTGCAAAGCAGTTCCGGGTCGCAGGTGCCATTGACGAACGGTGAGCCTTTTAATACGGCGGCGTTGGCGATGGCCGACGCGCTGCGCAGCATGGTATAAAACGTCAGCAGCCCCAGCGCCTCCGAACGTCCCGCCAGATCCAGATGAATGTGGCAGCCCTGGATGCGGAACATCTGCACGTAGTTGCAGTCCGTCGGGTCGGTGTGATAACGCGCCTGGGCTTCGGCCAGCCGCCGCGCATATTCCGGGAAGTAGCCGTTTACTTCCAGCATCAGGTCAACTGCCGTCTGCACTTTCGGGTCGTTGGTCAGCCGGAAATCGGACAGCACCGGGTAGGCCGGTAAAATCGTGGTCAGCAGCCCGGTTTCTTCGCTGGTAGCCGCCAGCGCCGTAAAGATGCCCCACATGGCCGCGCGCGTCTTTTGATAGCCGATGACCGGCGCGATATGCGCTTCGATCTGATACTGGCCGGCCTCGCGGTCAAGCTGTGGGCTGATGCCCAACCGCTGCGCATGTTCCCGGTAGATGCGCATATAGTTCTGCATCTGATCTTCGGTCGGCGGCGCGCCGTCGGCGTTCACCAGCCCCAGTTCGATTTCAGCCCCCAATGAGCGCATTCGCGTCACCGGGTCATCGGTTTCCTGCACATTGCTGTGATTGACGCTGGGATTAAAGTTGTACGGCACCAGGCTTTGCAGCAGCGTCTTTTGGCCCCGGTAGCGGGCGCTGACCGCACTGGCGAGGACGTGCTGTTTGCCATCCACCGCCGCCAGCAGGATATTGGCCCGACCTGTATCGGATGGGTCAAAATAGGCCGTCACCGGCACGCCCACCGCTTCCGAAAAACGGTCGAGGGGCAGTTCATCATGCTGCGCTCCGATGTTAAGCTGCTGGAGCGCCTGGTTAAATTTCCGCTTCTGGTTTTCGACTTCCCGCCAGGGAACTGCCGAACTATAGGCCAACAGCGTTTCATTCGACGGCAGCGGTGTTTCCATCAGACCACACTCCCCCGCAATAATCCGGTGCTTAACAATTGTCACCCATTCGTCATTTTCCTTCAAGTGACAATCCGGTTAAAATTCGTAGCGATACTGAAAATGGTAATTTAGGATTTTTCGGACTATATTTAACCCATTGAGGCTTGAACCGTTGAATTATGGAGCGCCCCTATGAAAACAATCTGGCCCTTGCCCCAGATTGAAATACGTGAAATCAGCAGTATCACGGAAAATCGTCCGACCGCTCTGCTCACCGGCGGCGCATCGTGGCAGGTTGCCGGGCCGTTTCTCAACCTGCCGCTGGTCATCCAGGCGGAGCCGCACACTGCCGATCACGAGTTTTTTAAAGTGCTGGCCGACGGCCTGCCGAAACAGGTCGAAGTCATCTACGGCGTGGGCGGCGGCCTGGCCTGCGACGCCGCCAAATACGTCGGTTGGGTACATAAACTACCGGTCGTCCTCATCCCTACCGCCCTCAGCGTAGATGGTTTTTTCACGGCGCTGGTGGCCGTGCGCGAGGAAGGCACCGTGCATTATGTCACCACCGGCCCGGCAGAAAAGGTCATCCTGGATTGGGAGATCATTCGCAACGCCCCGCCGCACCTGCGCGGCACCGGCATCTGCGAACTGCTGAGCATCGTCACCGGCCTGCTGGACTGGCGTTATGCTGCCGAACGCAATCAGAATACGCCGGATACCCGCTTCCAACCCTGGGCGGCGGGGCTGGCGGCAGGCATCGCGCAGCAGGCGTTTAAGATCGCTGCCGGCGTCGGCCAGGGCCGCGTGGATGCGCTGACCAACCTGCTCGACCTGATCTGCCTGGAAGTCCAGCTCACCAACCAGCTCGGCCATAACCGCCCACAGGAGGGCAGCGAGCAGTATTTCGCCTACGCCATCGAGCGCCGCGTCAACCGGGGCTACGGCGTGCCATATGCCGACCTGGTTGGGCCGGGCATTCTGATCGCGGCGGCGCTGCACGGCCAAGATGTCGCGCCGATCCGCGATACCATCCAGTCGGCCGGCATCCGGTTGGGGCAGCTTCCCCCGGATGACATCGCGGACACGCTTAACCGGCTGCCGGAATACGTGCGTCTGCACAAACTACCGTACAGCATTCTCAACGATCTGGAGACAGGACCGACCCAGATCACCGAACTGCTGACGAAAACCGGGCTGGAAACAGCCGGGCGGCGCCGATAAGCGACATTAACGTTTGAACTCAAGTTGAAAAGGATACACGCTCGATGATTCGTTTTGGCACCGACGGCTGGCGTGCCGTCATTGCCGATACTTTCACCTTTGGTAATCTGCGCCTGATTACCCAGGCGGTTGCCGACTCGGTGCTGAAGCAGCACGTCGGCAGCGAGCCGCCGCAGGTTGTCGTCGGCTACGACACCCGTTTCCTGTCCGACCGCTTCGCCGCCGACGCCGCCCGCGTGCTGGCCGCCAACGGCATCATCGCCTGGCTCACGCGCACCGATGCCCCTACCCCGGCCATCTCCTTCAACGTCAAGCAGAAAAATGCCGACGCCGGCATCGTCATTACCGCCAGCCACAACCCGCCGCGTTACAACGGCTTTAAGCTCAAGGCAGCCTACGGCGGCAGTGCCAACGCCGAACAATGCGCGCTGGTCGAAAAAGAACTGGAGATCATGGAACGCGAGGCGCGCGGCCCGAATATGATGGACTTCCAGCGTGCGCTTGATCTCGACCTGATCCGGCGCTTCGACCCGTCCTGGACGTATTACCAGCACCTCGGCACGCTGGCAGACCTCGACCTGATTTCCCAGGGCGAGTTAAACATCGTGGCGGACGCCATGTGGGGCGCGGGGCGCGGCGCGTTCACCAGCATCCTGTCGCGTTCCCGTTGTCACGTCAGCGAAATTCGCGGCGTTTTGAACCCCGGTTTCGGCGGCATCCATCCGGAACCGATTGCGCGCTACCTCAACGACCTGGTGGCCGCTGTGCAGCGCCAGCAAGCCGATGTGGGGCTGGCGACCGACGGCGACGCCGACCGCATTGGCGCGGTGGACGCCCTGGGCAACTTCATTGACCCGCATCACATCTTCGCGCTTGTGCTGCGGCATCTGGTCGAAAAACGCCAGCAGCGCGGCGAGGTGGTCAAAACCGTTTCGACCACGTTTATGATTGACGGTCTGGCCCAGAAATGCGGCATGAAGGTGCATGAAACGCCGGTCGGCTTCAACTATATCGCCGACCTGATGATGCAGAACGACATCCTGATGGGCGGCGAGGAAAGCGGCGGCATCAGCATTCGCGGCCATATCCCGGAAGGCGACGGCATCCTGATGGGACTGCTGCTGTTGGAAGTCATGGCCGCCAACAACGCCCCCCTGCACGAGATCGTCGCCGACTTGCAGGCCCAGTACGGCCCGGCGCACTATGGCCGCATTGACGCCCGCCTGCCGCATCCTGTCCCTAAAAAGCAGATGGTCGAATGGCTGGTCGCGGCAGCGCCGGCCCAGGTCGGCGGCGAAAGTATCATCCGGGTGGATACCCTGGACGGCGTGAAGTTTTACCTGGCCGATAAAAGCTGGCTGCTCATCCGCCCCAGCGGCACCGAGCCGGTGCTGCGGATTTATGCCGAAGCGCGTTCGCCGGAATTCCGCGATGCGCTGCTCAGGCTGGGCAGCGAATTAGGCAGCCAGGTGATTAAATAGACGTTTCGTGTTATCCGGCTCCACCCACCTGTCCGCTGGATTCGGCGGGTTTGGAGACGGCAGCCCGCGCCGAGGTCAGCCGCCCCAGCAGGTTAAACCAGAAATCCGACCCCTGCATGATGGCGAAGGTGGTGATAATCCACCCCACCAGCTTTAAGACCAGGAAACCGAGCCAGCCCGCCGGATTAACCACCGGTGAAAAGTTGGCTGCGTTGCGCGGGCTGCCCAGGGCAACCGCCTGGTCGGATGCGTTCACCTCCCAGCCAATCGGCAGCCGCAGATCAAGGAAGCCCTGCACCGTTTCCCGCAGGCGCTGGATGTCTTCTTCGGTGCTGCCGGTGGATTCGGTTGTCGTCTCAAGCTGGCTCTGCGCCGCGCTTTCCGCCGCGAAAACCACCGTTTCCCGCAGCGCCGGGTCGTTCCACAGCGTGCGCGCCAGGTGCAGGCTGTCTACGTTCAGGGCAATCGAAACCAGCAGCCCGACCACAAAGGCGATGAACTGCACCCGCCGCTTGAACAGGTTGCTGAGGTGGCTCATGGCGTTATCAAACCAGGCTGCCAGCTTGGCTTCGGCATCCTGAATGGACTGCGCCGTAGACAGTACGGTTTCCAGCGTTTGCTCCAGCGGCGAATTCTCCACCCGCTCCTTCATGGCCTTGACCAGTTCGATCACCTTTTCCGCATCCGAGAGATCGGTCAGCCTGCTTCTATCCTGAATGAACAGGCTCACCAGCACATCGGTAAACACACTGGGCGCGATATACGAAACGTCGGTGGTGGAATAAAACTTCTGCGCCCCCGGCACCAGCAGCCCCACCATCCGGCGCTTGATGCCGTTGAACAACCGCTGCAAGCGGTTGGGGCGCTTGAATGCAGTCTGCGTTTCCGCCATGTTAATCATCGGGTGCGCCAGCACCTCGTTCAGCACGAACTCATCTGTGATCGTCTTATGGAACCAGGCGCGCAGATTTTCAGACCGCAGATTCAGGCTGTTGATGATGAGATTGTTGATCTGGGTCACAACCACGCTCAACACAAAATACGCCATAACCAGGCCGAGGCCGACTTCAATAATCGCGGAACCCATCGCTGTTCCTCCTGGTGCGCTGCTTCTGAGCCTGTATAGTGTAGCACCCGCGCCGGAGTCCCGACAAATTTTACGCGCCACCTATAGCCAGAACCCGGTTGAAGTCGTATAATGGCGGCCAAACTTTGCGCGCTCCAGGAGATCGTGGATTTATGACTTACGAGAAGGTAATTGTTCCCTCAGATGGACAGAAGATCACGGCTCAGGATGGCCGTCTGCATGTGCCGGATAACCCTATTCTCGCCTTCATCGAAGGCGATGGAATCGGCCCGGACATCATGAAAGCCAGCAAACGTATCTGGGATGCCGCCGTCGAAAAAGCCTATGACGGCAGCCGCCGGATTGCCTGGATGGAAGTTTACGCCGGCGAAAAAGCCGCCTCGGTTTACGACGGCAACTATATGCCGGAAGAAACCTTCGAGGCCATGCGCGAATTCCTGATCGGCATCAAAGGCCCGCTGACAACCCCGGTCGGCGGCGGCTTCCGCAGCCTCAACGTTACCATTCGCCAGGTGCTTGACCTGTACAGCTGCGTGCGCCCGGTGCGCTGGTATCGCGGCGTTCCCAGCCCGCTCAAACACCCCGAAGAAGTGGACGTGGTGATCTTCCGCGAAAACACCGAAGACGTTTATGCCGGCATCGAATACGAAGCCGGAACGCCGGAAAACGCTAAACTCGCGCGCTTCCTGCGGGAAGAAATGGGCGCGGAATTTTTTGAAGGGGCCGGCCTGGGCATCAAACCCATCAGTGCCTTTGGCACCAAACGCCTGGCGCGCGCCGCCATCCGCTATGCCCTCCAGCATGGGCGTAAAAGCGTCACTTTTATGCACAAGGGCAATATCCAGAAATTCACCGAAGGCGCGTTCCAGAAGTGGGGTTACGAAGTGGCCGCCGAGGAATTCGCCGATCAGACCATCAGTTGGGCAGAAGTCGAAGCCAAACATGGCGGCAAAGTGCCGGAGGGCAAACTGCTCGTCCAGGATGTGATCGCCGACATCATGTTCCAGAAGATGCTGCTGCGCCCGTCGGAATTCGACGTGATCGCCACGCCCAACCTTAACGGCGATTACCTGAGCGACGCGCTGGCCGCCGAAGTCGGTGGCGTGGGCATCGCGCCCGGCGCGAACATCGGCGATACCATCGCCATGTTTGAAGCCACGCACGGCACCGCGCCCAAATACGCAAACCTGGACAAGGTGAACCCCGGCTCGCTGCTGTTCAGCGGCGTGATGATGCTGGAACACATCGGCTGGCAGGAAGCCGCCGACCTCATCAGCACTGCTTATGAAAAGACGCTCGACGAAAAGATCGTCACCTACGATTTCGCCCGCCAGATGGCCGGCGCGGTCGAGGTCAAAACCAGCGAATTTGCCACGGCGATCATCCGCAATATGGGCTAAAACGATTAAAATGCGCCTGGCGCGCATCAAGGCACGGTGAAAACCGTGCTTTTTTGTTCCCGCATTCGGACAAACCTTTTAAGTTTGTTTCAGAATTCGGGCATATAATGATAAAAGACCTGTGCGGGACCTCGTGCAACGAATGACTCGTGTTCACTACAAATAGGCCAGCCATGCTTCAAACCAACCTGGATGGAAAACCGCGAAAAGTCCTTATCGTGGATGACGAGGATATGACGCGCGTGCTGTTGACGCATATTCTCGAACGAATGCAGATCTCTGCGCCGGACATCTTTCTGGCCGAGGACGGCGAACAAGCCCTGGAAATTGCCCGCCGCGAACGTCCCGATCTGATTTTACTGGATGTGCTGCTGCCCAAAATGAACGGTTACGACGTGTGTCAGGTCGTGCGCCGGATTCCCGACTATGATCCGTACATCATCATCCTGACCGCGCGCGGCAACCGGAACGACCGCCAGCGCGCGCAGGAAATCGGCGCAAACGACTTCATGACCAAGCCGTTCAACCCATCTGGCCTGACCAACCAGCTCTCCGAACTGTGGGGACAGAAGCGTTAATCACCGATTGTGCTGCCGGAAAACTTGTTATATTATCAATAATAGCCAACGATCAGAGTTCACAGAGGGAAAGCCGTGTCGGGGAAAATCAATCTAAATACCATTCTACCCCTATCGGTTCTGGAGGATGTGATCCCTTGCTTCGAGAATTTCACCGGCGCAGCATATTCCATTGCTATCGCCGATACGCAGGGAGACATTTATTACGGAAATCCAGGCGACCACCCCTGCCGCGCCCAGGCAGCCATTGAGGTAGACCATCATGAGGTGGGGCAGGTGTTGGTGTACGCCGCTGCACCCGAAGCGCCGGCTGCGCCCGCCGCCGCATTTATGGCGCAGGTGTTATCCCAGATAGCAACCGAAACCTGGCGTCGGCAGGAGTTGGCCGAAGAGGTGCTGGCGCGTTACGACGAACTGAACCTCATCTACGACTTGGGCGATAGTTTCGTCCAGGGTGTTCCGCAGGACGAAATTTTTAAAAGCGTCCTGCTGGAAACCAACCGTATCGTCCGCGCCGACGCCGGGATTATCTACAGTTGGGACGCCCGGCAGTCCACGCTCATCCCCGTCAGCTACTTCGGCGACCAGATCGCGCCGGACTTCTGGCAGGGACGGGTGCAGGAACTGGCGCTCAGCACGCTGTATGCTTATGAAGAAACGCAGCTTTTTGACGCCGAGAAGATTATCTGCGCGCCGCTGCGCTACGACGACCAACTGCTGGGTATCCTGGTGCTGCTGTACGAGGCCGAAAACAAAACGTTTAAAGCCAATGACGTTAATTTACTGACCGCCCTGGCGCAGAATACCTCGCTCTTTATCTACGCCGTGCGCCTGCTGGCGGAACGCGCCGAGCGCAACGCCCAGCTTGAAACTGCTCTGGCCGAACTTCAGGCCACCCGCGACCAGCTCAGCCGTGCCGAACGCCTGAGCATCATCGGGCAGACCGTCGGCAGTCTGGTTCACGACATGCGTAACCCCCTGAACAACGTCATGGGCTACGCCGGCATCCTCCAGGAAGAAAACGTCACTTTTGAGGAACGCTACCAGTATGCCGGGCAGATCATCAAATACGTGACCGTGTTTTCGTCAATGGCGCAGGAAATCCTGGATTACATCCAGGGCGACGAAAACGTGAAAAAAGCCCCCGCCCGCGTGGACGACATCATGGAGCAGGTCGCCGATCTGCTCAACCCGCCAGGGCTGGAGCAGCCGGTCAAAATCCTGATGAACTACGAAACCGCGCGCGGTTTCACCATCAATGTAGACCGCCCGCGTTTCGTGCGCGTCTTCCAGAATCTTGTCAACAATTCGATTGACGCCATCGAAACCAACGGCGGCACGCAGGTGGAAAT
>JACAES010000035.1 GCA_013388735.1 Chloroflexota bacterium
CGATTGAAGACGCGGCGGAAGCCGACCGTATCTTCGACATGCTGATGGGCAGCAGTGTGCCGCCGCGCAAGCGGTTCATCCAGACGCACGCTCGCAGCGTCCGCAACCTGGACATCTAAAGACCGCCAACCGTATTCTGTACGTGAAAGCGAAACGCCTCGACCGGAGGCGTTTTTGATTCGCGCTGTCGGAATTGTGACGAGGGAAATAAGCCCGATCACCTGTGGTGTGGTTTCTGATTTAATCCCGGTTGCAGACCGCTCGCATTAACGCGCAATTCTGGAATTGCGGCTTGTATCGCCGCCTCTGCTCATGCTTACAAACCTGGAATTGCCCGACTTTGTAGACAGACGGGGGTAATTTTTATTATTGTGATGACAATTTATAGCAGGTAACTGAGGGGACTGACGATATGAAGCGGATGCTACTTATTCTGGTTCTGATGCTGACGCTGGCCGCTCCGGTGATGGCGCAGCCATCGGCTGACTTGTCGGCCATCAAAATCTATTTACTGGAAACGCTGGCGGTTTTGCAGGAAGAATCCGGACGGTTGCGCGCGGCGGCCCAGGCTTATTATGATCTGGCGAATGAAGCCGGTTTTGATTACGAAACCCTGTGGGCGAACCGGCGCGCCGAAACTACCGAAACGCTGCTGAAGGCGAAGGACGCCTGGATGGCGGCCAGCCCGCTGTATGAACAGGTGGAAGGCATTGTCGCCGGCGTGCCGGTGCTGTCGGAATTTGACGTGATACTGGACGCGGGCGCTTCCGGCGCCGATGACCCGGAAAATGGCGTCCCGTTTGACCTGAACCTGCCTGATGGCCGCGTGCTGGAACGCCCCGGCAACCTGTTTGGTGTGCTGGAAAGCACCTTATGGGGGACGCGCGCGGACTACAGCAGCGGCATCTGGGGCGACCTGAACCGGAACGGCGGGCAGGACTTTGGCGAACTGCTGCCGGACGCTAACGTCCTGCTCTCGGCGGCGGACAGCATGAATCGCTACACGACTGATCTCGCTGCGGCGGCCAACGAGTGGACTCCCACTGTCGAAGATGCATTTACGGCGCTGGTCGTCATGGTGCCGACCATGAGCGAATATTTTGGTTCGTGGCGGGATTCGCGGTTTGTCAGCGGAGAGGCTTCCACCCAGGTGGATTTTGTGGTCATCTCGCGGCTGGCCGATATTGAGGATATTCTGGGCGGTCTGCAAGTGATCTACGACAACGTAAGTCCGCTGGTCGAAGGCGTGGACGCGGCGCAGCACGCGCAGATTCAGCAGGGTTTGACCGGCTTGCGGGAATACGTCGCAGATCTGTACAGCCGGGAACAGGCCGGATATCGTTTTACGCCCGAAGAAGCCGATCTGTTCGGTAGCGAAGCCCAGGAACGCGCCCAGGCCATCACCGGGCAGATCGCGCAGATTGCCGCGCTGTTGAATGTGTCGCTGCCGGAATAAGACGGGTGTTATAAAAAGGGTCGGTTGGCGATGAGAGCTATTGGAATAACTGTACTACTGCTGAGTTTGCTGATTGCGTCCGGCGTTCAGGCACAGGCGAATCCGGTCGAGGTTGCCCGCGCCGTTCAGGAGCGGTTGTTTGACGCACAGGTTGCGCTGCTGCGCGGCGACACGGCGGCAGCAGAAAGTGCTGTCACAGATGCGCGCTCCCTGTACGCCGCCGGATTTGAGGGAACGTTTACCGGAAATCTGCGGGATATAGAACGCCGCATCACCGCCGCGTTTGACCGGGCGTTGGCCGGGACACAGGCCGGGGATGGGGTACAGCTTGCTGCGGCCCGCGGCATGATCTGGACGAGCCTGCTGGACGGCAGCAGCCGCATGGTCGCCGCTGCGGTGGAATCGAACGATGCGAGCGCGGCGGCGCTGTGGCTGCCCCTGCGTGATTTCCGCGTCTCAACACGCTTTTCGCGCCCCGGCGCGGATGCGACGCTGGCGGTGAAGGCGCTGCAAGAGGGGAAAATGCTCCCCGCTGCCGCGCTGGAAGCCGTCCGCGCGGATTTGCTGGACACGTACCAGGCACAGCTCACCGCGTCGCTGGCCGCCGCCGACGAGGCACACAGCAACGGATTTGCCACGCGGCAGGCCGAGGAAACGGCGCTGGCCGCCGGCTATTTTGAGATTCTCGCCCCTGCATACGAGCAGCAGCGCGGCGCTGCCGCCCTGACGGATGTGCGGGCAGCGTTTGCTGCGCTGGCCGCTGTACCGGGAAACCGCTACGAGATCGCACGCAGCCAGGTTGATAAACGGCTGGCCGGTTTCCGCGCTGCGCCGCTTTCGAGCGACGAACTGGCGCGCCGCGCCGGGCAGCTTTCGCGCTTCATCGCGCTTGTGCCGGTCGAATATGCGCGCGGCGTTCGCGGCGGCGTGGTCACCAACGACATCGAAATTCAGGAAGCCCTGACTTTTTACGAGGGTGCTTATGCCGCCTTTGCCGATGTTCAGCCTGCTTTGGCCGACCGCGACCCGCAGGCTGCCGGGCGCATCGCGGAGCTGCTGCCGCAGGTCGTGGCACAGATTCGCGGCGTAGTTGAGCCGGGGGTCTTACAGGGGACGGTAGACGAAATCAGCGGTTTGCTGTCCGGCATCATCCCCCCCGAATGGCGCAGCAGCACCGGCTCGGATATTGATGTTATCCTGTCGCTGCTTGACCAGCTTGAAGCGGCAGTGGCGCAGCATGAATACACGCTGGCGGAATCGTCGCGCCTGGATGCTTATGCGCTGCTGGAACTGGGCATGGAACAGCGCCTGCGCGGTTTCGCGCCTGATCTGGCAGCGCGGATTGAGAGTTTGTTCTGGGAAGGCACGCGCGAAAATCCGGGGTTGGCGTCGCTGCTGGCGACCAGAGCGCCGCAGGAGACGGTCAGCGCCAGCATGATGGCGCTGCGGGCGGCCTTTGATGACGCGCGTCTGCTGCTGGACAGCGGCAGAACCGCGCCGGGCGCCGTGGTCGGCAACGCGGCGGTAATTGTCTTCCGCGAAGGGTTGGAAGCGGTGCTGATTCTGGCGTCCTTGCTGGCGAGCCTGCGCACGGCGGAAGAACGACGCTACCGCCGCCCACTGGTGGCCGGGGCTGTGCTGGCGCTCGGCGCGACGGCGGTATCCTGGTGGCTGGCGAATAACCTGCTGGCGGCGCTGCTGCCGCTGGGCGAACGTCTGGAAGCCATTGTGTCGCTGGTTGCCATCGGCGTGCTGCTGCTCATCACCAACTGGTTCTTTCACAAGGTGTACTGGACGGGCTGGATGGCAAATTTCCATGCCCGCAAGCGCCGGTTAATCGGCGGCGTGGCCGTTATCACCCTCGGCCAGACGACAGGGCTGGTGCTGCTGGGTTTCACCAGCATTTACCGGGAGGGCTTTGAAACCGTGCTGTTCCTACAATCGCTGGTGCTGGAAGCGGGTAGTTCGGTGGTGCTGCAAGGTGTGGCGCTGGGGCTGTTCGGCACGGCGATTGTGGGTCTGATTACGTTTGCGCTTCAGGTACGGCTGCCCTACAAAAAGATGCTGATCGTTACCGGTGTGCTGATCGGCGTGGTTCTGCTGACGATGGTTGGTAATACTGTCCACATCATGCAAGCGGTGGGCTGGCTGCCGATTACGCCGATCCCCGGCGTGTATTTCCCACACTGGATGGGGCAGTGGTTTGGCACTTTTGCGACCTGGCAGGGCATCATCCTGCAAGCGGTGGCCGGGACATTTGTTATCGGCAGCTATTTCCTGGCCGAACATCAGAGCAAACGCCAGCGCCGGCAGCGCGTCCGCCCTGCGGCGGCTGGGATGTAGGGTGCAGCCCGGCAGCGACAATCACGCTGCCGCCGATGGCAGTTGTCAGGTCGTCCGCGAACGATTCGACGTTCAAGGCGGGCATCACCGGCAGGCCGGTAAAAATGAGATGATAGAAGATCGGGCCGCAGGCCGGCACCTCACAGGTCATGGCGCTCACCGCGAAGCAGGCCCAGCGCGCGATCATAATAGGGTGAGGCAATCGGGCCGTTCAGCAGCGGGTCGCCGGTCTGCTGCATCCAGTCCAGAAGGTGCTGCCGAAGCGTCTGGGTGGTCTTCGCATAGTCTGGGTGGGTGATGAGGTTCTGGCGCTCAAGCGGGTCGGTCTGGAGATCATACAGTTCCAGCGGCAGGCGCTCAACGGTGATCTGGTCAATCATCTGTGGGAAAATCGGGCTGTGCATGATGTCGCCGGAGACATTAATGATGTCCACTTCCGCGTTCCAGATCAGCTTATAACGCCTGGTGCGGATGGCGCGCTGCGGTTCGTAAGCGGTGTGGAACGTCTTTTCGGCGAAGAGAAACTCGCGGGGTGTATACGGTCTGCCGCGCAGCAGGTTGGCGAAACTTCGCCCTTGCAGCCGCTCCGGCGCGGGGATGTCCAGCATGTCGAGGATGGTCGGAACCATGTCCACGTTGCTGATGAGTTCGTCATAGACGTGGCCGCCTGTCAGACCGAACGGCCTGGCGTACATCATCAGTGCCGTTTCGAGTCCGGGGTCATACATCGTACACTTGGCGCGCGGCATAGCGATGCCGTGATCGGTTGTGAAGATGAACCAGGTATCATCGAGCAGGCCGGACGCTTCCAGCGCGGCCCAGATCACCCCAACCGCGCGATCCATCCTGCCGATGACGCCCTGAAGTTCGGCGAATTCACCTTCGGCCTCCGGCGTTTGGGGCAGGTAGGGTGGCACTTCCACACCCAGACTGCGATCCGGCTGCGCCTGCATGAACCGGCCATTTTCGTCACGGTGGGGTTCCAGGAAGCCGATATTGAGGAAGAACGGGCGGGGCGGGTTGGACTGGAGAAAAGCCGCTGCGTGCTGACCGATGGTCTGTGCATCGTCGCCCATCCACACTTCCTGAAAGCCTAACCGCTGAATCGCGCCGACCGCCTGATCGGTCACGTGCTGGACGCCGATCTGCGTGGTGGTGTATCCGGCATCCAGCAGGTGGCGCGCCAGATGAACCTCGTCCGGGTGCATCCGCCAGTTGAACGGATGGTGTGCCAGCCCGAACATGCCGTTAGCATGAGCATGACGCCCGGTATAAAGCGTCGCCCGGCTGGGGCAGCACTGCGGCGCAGTACAAAAACTGGCGGCGAAACGCACCCCGCGCGCTGCCAGCGCATCGAGGTTCGGCGAGGGGACGGTTTTCCAGCCATAACAGCCGAGGTGCTGTCCCAGGTCATGGCAGTCAATCATGATGAGATTGGTCATGATTTCATCCTTTCACCGCCCCAGCCATCAGGCCGGCCACAATTCGCCGCTGGAAGATCAGCACGAGTGTCACCAGCGGGATGGTCACGACCATGGCCGCCGCCATGATCTCCGCGATTGGCTCCTGGAACGCATCAATGCCGCTGAACTGGGCAATTGCTACCGGGACGGTTTGCGCCGACGGGTTGGTGATGGTGAAGTTGAGCGCGAACAGGTATTCGTTCCAGGAACTCACGAATGCCAGCAGGCCGGTCGTCACCAGGGCGGGCGCTGTGAGCGGCAGCAGGATAAAGCGAAAGGTCTGGAAAGTCGTCGCGCCGTCCACGATGGCCGCCTGCTCGATTTCGGCGGGCAGTCCTTTGAAGAAGCTGGTTAATACCCATACTGTAAACGGCAGTGTAAAGACCGGATAGGTGACGATCAGCGCGAAGGGCGTGCCGAAGACCCCTAATTCACGCACAATTGAGTACAACCCGGAAAGAATGGAAATGGCCGGGAACATCGTCATGGAAAGCACTATGTATAAAAGTGCCGTTCGCCCCCGGAAGCGCAGCCGCCCCAGGGCATAGGCTGCGAATGACCCAACGATCAGCGACAGTACCGAGGTAGTCCCGGCGACAAAAGCTGAGTTGCGCAGCGCGACCAGAAACGTATCCCCACCCAGGACATACTTATAATTCTTGAGGGTTGGCTCCTGCGGTAGATAGGTCGCCCGGTGGAACATTTCATTTTCAGTCTTGAACGAGGTGCTGAACGCCCAGTAAAACGGGAACAGCGCGTAGACGGCGATCACGAATATCAGGATGTTGAACAGTGCACGGCGCAGGATGTCATTAACACGTCGTCGGCTCATCATTCGGTCTCCACATTTAGCAGGCGGACGTAGATCATGGCGAAGACAGCAATCAGCAGGAAGATAATCATGCTCACAGCAGACGCATATCCATCACGCTGGTTATTGACCAGCGTTTCGTAATCATACGTCGCCATCGTCAACTGCTGGCGGCCAAACAACACGTTAAAGAGGTCGAAGACGCGCAGCGCGTCCAGCGTGCGGAACACCAGCGCAACGCCGATGGTCGGGCGCAGCAGCGGCAGGGTGATCTTAAAGAACTGATTGACCCGCGTCGCGCCGTCCACTGCCGCCGCTTCGTACAAATCCTTGGGGATGGTTTGCAGCCCGGCCAGGAGCAGCAGCGCCATGAACGGCGCGGTCTTCCAGACATCCACCATGATCGCCGCCGGCAGTTGCAGCGTCACGTCGGACAGCCATGCCTTCGGCAGATCAATCACCTGCAGATCCATCAGGACACGGTTGATAATCCCGGCGTTGGTATCCTTAAGCATCAGTTCCCACAGCCGCGCCGAAATCACCGTCGGGATGGCCCAGGGGATGAGCATCACCGCCCGCATCAGCCCGCGCCCGGCAAATTCCGAATTGACGGTCACGGCCATGAACAGGGCGATGAGCAGTTCCAGCGTGACCGAAATCGCTGCGAATACCAGTGTAGTGCCGATACCCTGGAGGAAGTCATCATCCAGGCTGCTGATCGCCAGCGCGTGCGCGCGCGCCTCAAAGGGCAGCGGAATCGTCCATACTGTACGATAGCCCTCTTCGAGCAGCCCCTGGTCAATCGACTCCCAGCGGATTGAGCCGTCATTGCGGGTCACGCAGGCGCCGGTTTCTTCGTTCCAGCGGCACGAGACTGAATCCAGCCGGATGCCGAGCAGCGACCGGTAGTTTTCCAGGCCGACGAAGCGCGGAACTTCCTGGCTGGCAAAGCGTTTATCGGTCAGGCTGCGGATGAAAGTCTGTTCCAGCGGGCGGGCGGCCACGATGACGAAGACGGCCAGCGTGGGAATGAGCATATTCCAGGCGACCCGCGTTTCTCGCGCCAGGTAGTCTTCCTGCCCCCGAAAGACCCACCACCGGTTGTTGTTCAGCCAGACGTACAGGGCCGCGAATCCGCCGGCGGCGACCAGCGGGAAGAGAATCGCTCCGGCGTTGACCGGTGTATCGCTTTTGGTGTTGAGGGTTTGCACCGCGTTGAGGAAAGCCAGAATCAGCGAACCGATGGTCAGCCACATCGCGGCGATATGCGCCCAGTGGCCGGCGGTGACATGCCGGCCACGCATCTGAAAACCCAGCCAGATGAATCCGATACCTGCGCCGAGGATCAGCAGTGGGAGGATGATACCGAATTCGGCCAGGAAAACCAGAATGAGTGAGGGTGCCGGGTCGGGCGAGGCGGCGTCCCATTCCAGCACTGCACGGATGACCGGACTGCTGGTGACACTCACAATCAACAGCAAAATGGCGGCCAGCCCCAGAAAAATAAAGAGGCTGCTTAAAAAATAGGCAGCCAGCCGCCCCCTGGCCGGGTTTTCTGCGGCGGCGGCCTGGTTATGTTCGATGAGCGGCGTAAATGTCATAACGACTCCGTAAAAAACAGGCTTTATGCGAAATACTTTTTTGACCGCTGGCTGCTGGTTGGTTAGCATGTTAGTGTGCCCCACCCCTGGTCAACCGCGTATGTCCTATTGAAAAGACTGTTTCGTGTAGATGATCCTGTTTTTGCGAGTAATGAGGGTAAGAATAAATCCATCCCAGGGTGTGCCTGGGGCAGCCCACGCCGCCCCAGACATGGGAAATGCTGTTTCGCGGTTATTCGCCGCCCAGGAGCGCCTGAAGATCAAGTTCCAGCAGTTCCAGCGCGACATCGGCGTCTTCTTCACCGGTCAGGATGCTGTGAACCGCCGTGAAGTACAGGGTGGAGACTTCGTTATACTTCTCAGCCGTGATCGTGGACGGGCGCGCATTGGCGACAGCAACCACGTCGGGGCTGGAGAACGGTATGGCAGCCTGGATGTCCGGGTCTGCGTACAGATCAAAGACTGCCGGCGGCGACGAGGTATCAATCGAATAGTGCTTCTGGTTCTCGGCGCTGGTCATGTAGACGGCAAAGGCGGCAGCCGCTTCGGGGTGTTCGGAATAGCGCGACACACCGATGTGCCAGCCGCCCAGCACCGATGCACCGACACCGGCATCACCGGCAGGCAGCGGGGCTACGTCGAACTTGTCGCCAATCGCTTCGCTGTCCAGCGAGCTGGTGTAGGCATACGGCCAGTTGCGCATGAAAGCGGCGTTGCCGGCATGCCACACGGCGCGGGCATCTTCTTCGGCGTAACCGATCACGCCGTCGGGGCTGATCGTGCCGACCCAACTGGCAGCGCGTTCAAACGCGGCGGCGGCTTCGGGATTGCTGACCTGGATTTCGCCGTCGGGGCTGACGAGGTAGCCGCCGCCGTTGGAAATCTGCCATTCGAGCGCGTTGCAGGTCAGACCTTCGTAGGAGTTCCCCTGCCAGACAAAGCCCCAGAAATCGGGGTTGCCTGCGGCGCGTTCGCCGTCCTGGATGACCTGTGCCATTGCCGCCAGATCATCCCAGGTCGCCGGGGGCGCGTCATAACCGTATTTTTCCAGCAGGTCGGTGCGATAGTACAGCATCCCAAAGCCGATACGCAGCGGCAGCGCCACCAGAGCGCCGTCCACCGTGTCGTTGATGACCAGCGCCGGCAGATACGAATCCACCTGTTCCTGCGGCACATAGGGGGTCAGGTCGAGCAGGTGATTTGCCAGCAGACCCGGCCAGATCACGTCCACACGGATCACGTCAAAATCAGGGCTTTCGGCCTCGAAAGCAGTCAGATAGGAAGCCAACAGCTCCTGACCGACGGCACTGCCTTCCACACGTTCAACGGTTATGTTGGGGCAGATTTCCTTGAAACGCTCAATGGTCGCTGCTTCGGCCAGCGGGTGTGTGCCAGCCGGGTCACCGATGTAGGTGATCGTCACTTCTTCATCAGTGCCGCAGTCGAAGGCATCCTGGGCCATGCCGATGCTCATCGGCAGAACCAGCAGCAAAATCACCAGACTGAAAATTATGCGACGCATCCTGTTTTCTCCTCACAAAAAATTACGATATACAAAACCAGGTGCCAATTTGCCTTGCATTTTACTCGTCGTGGTGATGACCTCCTTTCCACTTTATGTCCGCCGGCCACCCACACCCCGTTTATCGGCCTGCGGCGCGTTTCGTCAGCCGGCCTGGCCCTCCACCCAGATTGGCGAACTCCATGCCCACTGGTTATTGCGCTGACGGACGCGCACGTAGTACCAATCGCGTCCAGACGAGGCGCAGGGGTGCAGGAAGGCGAACCGACGGGTGTATTCCCGCTTTGGGACGGCACGGTGAAAACACAGCGCCGGCGAGACGAAGCCGCCTAGATAAAACGTGCGCGACCCTGTCAGCAGGTCGCCGAGAAATAGCTCATGAAGCCGGCCATTGACGACCGTGCGCAGGCGCGTTTGCGGGCCGCCTTCGATTTCCAGCGACAGACCTTCGGTTGTGGCCGTGTGTAAGGAAGCGTTCGGACGGGTTCTGGTGTAGAACCGGATGTGATTCTGCTCGAACTGCTGCCATCCACTGTAGGCAAATTCCTGATTGTTGGGCGCGTCGGTTGGGCCGTAGCCGCGAAAACGCGGCTCGGTGGCATTCAGGCGGCCTGCTTCGATCTGTATGTCCACATCCCAGGCTACCTGATCTACCTTTTCGCCCCAGCCGAGTTCGAGATACACCTTGTAGATGGTTGCTTCGTCTCCGGCGGGCAGGACGTTCTCGCGGTAGATGAGCCGGTTGTTGTGCAGCACATCAATGTAATCTACAGCGTCACCGCCCTCGACGGCGACTTCAATCCAGCGTTCCGGGGCAGGCGCACTGATGCTGCCCAGCGGGTGTTCGTTCAGTGCGAAACGCAGATCAATGCGGTCGCCCGTCAGGGCGTAGGTGCGGCGGGCGCGGATAGCTTCCCAGATGTCGTGGCGCGAAAGCGACTCCGCCCAGACGCCCAGACGCCCATATCCGTAGCTGCCGGGAAAAGCATTGTGATGATCGCTGGAGCCGATGATGCCGAAGATGTGTCCCTGCGACCATCCATACTGGGCGGTGTTGTGTTCATGGCGCGGGCCCATGGAGTGAAGATAAGGGTAGGGGCCTTCGCTCGATTCGGCCAGCCCATGAAAGGAGAAGATTTCGGCCACCGGTGACAGTTCGTCAGAGAACGCGCTCCAGTTGATGCCGCGTGACCCCTGCCTGTAGCCGATGTGGTGCGGAATCAGCAGCGCCGGGGTTTTTAGCTGTCTGACCGCCTGTTTGAGAGCGGGCAAATCGGGCGCGTCAATGATCGGGCTGTCCAGCGTGTCTTTGTAGTAAACACAATAATCGCCGTAGATGATCGAGTGCCATTCGTAGCTGGGAAACGTGACGAAACAGCCGTCCTCGTTCTGGCGCTCGATTTCTTCCAGGTAAGAATCCCAGTTCGCCAGCGCCCGCGAAAAGCCTTCTTTATGATAATCTACCAGGTATTCCAGGCCGGGTTCGTTGACCGGCAGATCAGGCCAGGCGGCATGAATGGTGATGCTGGCGAAGTCGAGCTGAAGGCGGGCATTCTGGATGGCCTCTGCCAGCGTACCCCGCCCATAGCTGAGGCCGCAGTGGTTATGAATATCCCCAAAGTAGAGCTGCAGGTTGTTATAGGCGTGCTGCGGACGGGAGACCATTGTTTATAGCCGTATTTGTATTAAGATTCGTAAGCCGATGGTTTTGAAGCCATACTTTTATTATACCTTTTGCAAAATATTTGTCAAAATATCGCCGGGAAGACCATGACCCTACACCGCTCTATCGTCAGACTGCTCATTAACGAGCCGATGCCGCTGGCCTATCTGCAAGCGGCGACTTCGGTCAGCCTGCCCACGCTGCGTAAAGCGGTGCAGGAGTTGCTGGACTCTGGGTGGATTCGTGTCGTCGGACAGTCAGAGGCGAACGGGGGCCGCCCTGCCATGTTGTTTGGGCTGGATGATCGCTTTTATCTGGTGATCGGCGTTCACTTCCAGCTTCCGGGGATACGTCTGATTACGTCCGATCTGGCCGGGCAGGTGCTGGACGAATCGGAGATGTTCGGCCAGGTTGTGCCGTCACCGGGGGATGTCGTGAACGCCATCGCAGCGTATGTGACGCGAATCCAGGCGACCTACCGGGATCGCCCGCTGCTGGGCATTGGCATCGCTACCCCCGGCTTTACCGACCCGGATACCGGCGACATCCTGACCATTGGCCGTGTGCCGGGCTGGCAGAATTTCCCCGTCTGCCGCCGTTTGCAGGCGTCCACCCGTCTGCCCGTATATGCCGCCAACGACGTGGACTGCATGGCCTTTGCCGAGTTCCAGCACACGAACGAGTCGCACGAGCAAAATCTGGCCTATGTCGGGTTTGATGAAGGCGTCAAGGTCAGCCTCTTTTTTGGCGGAAAACTCTACAAAGGCTCATTAGGCAATCCTGGCCTGATTGCCAGTTCGCTGCTTCATGTGGATGGGGTTGATGACCGGCACGAGGTGCATGAACTGCTGACCATCGTCGGCCTGAACCAGATGTTTGAGCGGCGCATGGAAGGGCTGAACGAAACAGAACGGCAGGCTTATCTGCCGGTGCTGGCCGCCAGCCCGCGCCAGCGTGTCCCGCTGATATTGATGGGGGCGGTGGAGCGGCTGCCGGTTTGCCGGGAAATGGCGCAGAAGTTGATTCAGGCGCTTTCGGCTGCCGTCGCCAACGTGATCTACTTCGTGCAGCCGGATATTATCGTCATGGGTGGGGTGCTGAGCCTGATGCCGGGTGAATTATTCACCGACCTGAGGATGGCGATTGCCGCGCAGCTTCCCACACTGATGGATAATCATGTCATCATCCAGCAGGCGCGGCTGTCATCGCCGAACAGCGCCGCCCTGGGCGCGACACAGCACTTTTTGCAGAGCTATCTCACCGATGCGTTTGTCGTCGTGCCGCAGCTTTAGCCTGTGACGGCGGAGCGCCGCGCCGCTTGTAAGCCGCGCTTGTTCCGCGCGCCACCGTTTATATTACCGTTTCCGCTGTAGCCTTGAAGAATTGTCGAAAACACGCAGCTCAACAAAACCTATTCATGTTAAAATAGTGTAAGAATGTGACAGATAGACCAGAAAGACTGCGCCGCTTCAGGCAGTGGGCTTAAGCCCACTGTTCGGCCAGAAACTCGGCCTCATCTCTTTATGTTCTCCATAAGTCTCGAACGCAAAATGGAGAACCGGCCATCAGAATCTGTTTTGCGCAGGATAAAGGTTGCGAACATGGCAGAAGTAGAAGTAAGCGAAACCTACTATCGGGACATCGTTGAAAACCAGACCGAGCTGATCTGCCGTTATGATGCCGATTTCCGGCTGAAGTTCGCCAACCGCGCCTACTGCGAATGGCTGGGGCAGCCGCTCGACGATCTGCTTCAGATCAATATTCTGGAACGAATTCCTTCGGAAGATCGCCAGCAGGCCGTCGCGCACGTCCGAGCGCTGACGCCCGATCATCCCGTCGCCGTCTCGGCACACCAGTCTATTATGCCGGACGGCAGTTATCGCTGGATTGAGTGGACAGACCGCGCCCTGTTTGGCACAGATGGCCGCCTGATTGAATACCAGGGCGTTGGGCGCGACATCACCGAGCGCAAACAGGCCGGCGAGGCGCTCCACGCCAGCGAAATACAGCTTAGGGCGCTGGTGGACTCGCAAACCAACTATGTTTTGCGAACCAATCTTGAAGGCAGGTACACCTACTGCAATCGCAAATTTGAGGAAGAATTCGGGTGGATTTACGAGCCGCAGGGCATTTTGGGGAGCAATGCCCTGGATTCGATCTGTGACCATCATCACCAGCTAACCCGCGAAACCGTGGAAAAGTGCCTGGCCGAACCCGGAAAAGTCATCAAGATCGAAATTGATAAACCGGGACGCGACGGCAGGATTCGAACCACATTGTGGGAGTTCGTCTGCCTGACCGATGCGAACGGCCTGCCCATCGAAATGCAGTGCGCAGGTATTGAGATTACCGATCTCAAGCAGGCGGAAGCCGCCCTGCACGCCGGCGAAAAACGCTACCGCCAGATGTTTGAACTGCATGGATTACCCAAACTGATTATTGATCCCGAAACCGGCGGCATCTTTGATGCCAATCCGGCGGCGGAGCAGTTCTACGGTTATGACCTGGCGACGCTCAGGACGCTCCGTATCTTCGATCTCAGTCTGGTGCCTCAGGGCGAGATCAGAGCGAAGCTGGGGCAGGTAGTTGACGACCAACTGCGATCAATCGAGGTTGTTCATCGTCTTGCCGACGGCAGACCGCGCCAGGTGGAAGTATTTGTCGTCCCCCTGGAAATCGAAGGTCGGCTGCTGCTGTATGCCACGATAACCGATATTACGGAGCAGAGGCAGGCGAAAGCCGCGCTTGAAGAAGCGAACCGACTGCTTGAAGTGCGGGTCGTTGAACGAACGAGCCAACTGGAAACCGCCACCAAACGCATCGAGGCGATTTTCAATCACAGCGGCGACGGCATTCTGCTGCTGCATATTAAGGACGGCATTCAACAGGCCAATCACGCCTTTGATGCGCTGTTTGACGTACCGGCGGACAGCTATTTCGGCAAACGCCTGCCAGAATTGTTCTACCCGGAAGACGCAGCGCGCATTGAAACCATCATTCAGGACGCAGCGGCAGCACACCGGCAGTTCCACGTCGAAGCGCGAGCTAAACGCGCCGATGGCACAGGCGTGGATGTGGAGATCAGCATCGCGCCGGTAAACCGCTCCGATCAGGTCGTCGCCAACCTGGTCTGCATCATCCGCGACATCACCGACCGCAAACAGGCCGAACAGGCGCTTGAGAAGTACGCGGCAGAAGTGCATGATCTGTACAACAACGCCCCCGCCGGTTATCACTCTCTGGATCAGGACGGCCTGATCGTGCAGATCAATGATACCGAACTGCGCTGGCTGGGCTACACGCGGGAAGAAGCAGTCGCTAAGCTCACGTTCCTGGATATTATCACTCCGGCCGGTCGCCCCACTTTTGAGGCAAATTTCCCCGTCCTCAAAAAGCAGGGCTGGGTCAAAGACCTCGAATTTGAGATGAGACGTAAGGACGGCAGCACTTTTTCGGCCTTGATGAGCGCGACGGCCATCTACGATGAAACCGGGCAGTATTCGCACAGCCGTTCAACCCTGTTCGATATCACGGAGCGTAAGCGCGCGCAGCGAGCGACCGCCGAAGAAAGCAACCTGCTGCGGACGCTGATAAACAGCGTGCCGGATTTCATCTACGTCAAGGATCGGCAGCACCGGATAGTGCTGGCGAACACGGCCCTGGCGCGTTTTGTCGGGTACGACGAAGCGCCGGAAATCTACGGCAAAACCAATTTTGACCTCTACCCCGCCGAAATGGCCGCCGGCTTCCAGGCCGATGAGGACAGGATCTTTGAAACCGGCCAGCCGCTTTACAACAGCGAAGAACTCAGGGTTGGGCGAGATGGTCGTGAAATCTGGGCGCTGACGACGAAAGTGCCGCTGCGGGACCTGGACGGTGAAATCATCGGGCTGGTGGGTATCACGCGCGACATCAGCGCCATCAAAGCCCACGAGATTGCCCTGCGCGAAAGCAAGGAACGTTATCACTCAACGATCACTGCGATGGCCGAGGGTATCGTCTTGCAGGGGCGGGAGGGGGATATTCAGCTTTGTAACGCCGCCGCCGAACGCATACTTGGCCTGACGGCTGACGAGATGATGGGGCGCACCTCGCTTGACCCGCGCTGGCGCGCCATTCATGAAGACGGTTCGCCTTTCCCCGGCGAAACGCATCCAATTATGGTCACACTGCGCACCGGCCAGCCGCAGTCCAACGTCGTGATGGGCGTACACAAACCCGACGGCGCGCTGATCTGGATTCTCATCAACAGCCAGCCGCTGGTTGAACCCGGCCAGCTGCAGCCCTACGCGGCGGTGGCGACTTTTGCCGACATCACCGCCCGCAAGGCCGCCGAAAGCGCGCTGGAGGAGAAGCGCCGCGAAGAGCGCGAGATGCAGTCGTACCTGAAGGCGCTGCACCACATCACGCTGCGCCTGACCCGCGCGGAAACGCTGGACGATTTTTATCGCAGCACGGTCGAACTGGGGCTGGCGTACTTTGGTTTTGAGCGCCTGGGGCTGGCGCTGTACGATGCACAAACCGGCGCTGCCGGCGGTACTTATGGCACCAATTTGGCGGGGGCTGTCGTAAATGAGTATCACCTGAAGTTGGATGCAGCCGGCCAGCCGGCGATTTTCAGGCGAACCACGGAACATGGCACGCTGTTTGTCCTTGATGAGGCGGTGGAGCTTTATGACGGTTATAAGCCGATAGGTATGGGCAGCCAGGCGGTCGCTGCGCTGTGGAATTCCGAACTGCTGGGCTGGCTGGCGGTGGATAACGGAATTCATCACCGGCCGATCAGCCGGGCGCAGCTGGATATTCTGGCCCTGTATGCGCTCACTGTTGGCTCGCTGCTGGCGCGCAAACACGCCGAATCCGCCCTGCGGGAGAGCGAGGAACGCTACCGCCTGCTGGCGGAAAACATCAGGGATGTGATCGTCAAAACTTCCCCACAGGGCATTCGCACCTTTATCACGCCGTCATGTTATGAACTGGTCGGGTACAGGCCGGAGGAACTGGTCGGGCGTCTGGGTCTTGATTTCGTGCATCCTGATGATCGCCTGATGACCCGTGAAATCGTGGAACAGGCGGTCGGTTCAGGCGCGGCCTATTTCATACTGATGCACCGGATGCAGCATAAAGCCGGGCATTATGTGTGGGTGGAGACGACGAATACGATTGTTCGGGATGCCGTCACCGGCGAAGTGGTGGAGTTTATCGGCATCGCCCACGACATCACCGAACGCAAACAGTCGGAAGATGTGCTGCGGGAGAGCGAGGAAAAATTCCGCACGTTCATCGAGGCCGCCCCTATCGCAACCTTCATCACCGACCAGACCGGCACGATTATGCTGGTTAATCGAGAGATGGAGAAGCTGTTCGGTTACAGCCGGGATGAACTGATCGGCCGGCCTGTGCAGGTGCTTGTGCCGGATGAGGCGAGACAGCAGTATGAGCGGCACGTCGAGGATTATATGATCGCTGGGCATAAGCGCCGGTCGGAGGCGATGGAACTGGCCGCTCGCCGCAAGGATGGCAGCGTGTTCCCGGCGGACCTCCAGCTGAGTTACATCAACCTGAAGCCCGACCCGATGGTGATGAGTTTCGTGATTGACATCACCCAGCGAAAACAGGTGGAACAGACGTTGAAGGATGCGCTGGCGCAGGAAAGGGAATTGGGCGAACTCAAGACGCGCTTCGTTTCGATGGCTTCACATGAATTCCGCACGCCGCTGGCATCCATCCTGGCCGTCAGCGAAACGCTGGCTTACTATCGTCAAAAGATGGACGAAGCGCAGATTGACGAGCGGTTGGGGCGAATCCGCCAGCAGGTGATGTACATGAAGGACATCATGGAGGACGTGCTGCAACTAGCGCGGATTCAGGCGGGACGGGTAGAGTTCAAACCGTCATGGGCAAATCTGGACAAGTTGTGCCAGGAGATTATCGAGGAGTTCGACAGCCAGGAGGCGTATCGCGGGCGCATCATGTACACGTGCGCCAGCCCGCCGGTGACGGGGTTTTTCGACGAGCGGCTGGTGCGGCAGATCGTCAGCAACCTGGTGTCTAATGCGCTGAAGTATTCTGCCAGGCCCGCCTATGTCTACGTTCGCCTGGCGCAGGATGAAACACAAGTCGTATTAACTGTGAAAGATGAGGGAATCGGCATCCCGCCTGATGACATCAGGCATTTGTACGAGCCGTTCCACCGGGCCGCGAATGTGGGGACGATCTCCGGCACGGGTCTGGGGTTGAGCATCACCAAACAGGCGGTCGAACTGCACGGCGGGACGATCGCGCTGGATACCCGGATCGGAGTGGGCAGCACGTTTACGGTAACATTTCCCAGAGTATCAACAGAGGACGAACCGCATGGTCAAGATAGTGGTGATTGAAGACGAAACCCCAATCCGCGATGCGGTAATGGACTGGCTCGGTTTTGAGGGTTACGAAACCGCCGGGGCGGCAAACGGGCGGCTGGGACTGGAAGCCATCTACCGGGAAATCCCGGATATGATTATCTGTGACATTGCTATGCCGGAGATGGACGGACACGAGGTGCTGATCGAAGTGCGCTCTGACGCCAGCATCAATCACATCCCATTCATTTTTCTGACCGCCGCCGCCGACCGCGCGTCGGTGCGGAAGGGAATGGACATGGGGGCGGATGATTACCTGACCAAACCGTTTACCCGTGATGAAATCCTGAACGCCGTCCGTTCGCGATTGCAGAAAAAAGCTGCTCAGGAGTCCCAGTTACAGGCGCAGATAGGCGTAGTGAGTTCGATGCTTAGCGAAGAGCGCGAGAAACGCCTGCTCAAGTCGCGGCTGGTGGCGATGTTCTCGCACGATTTTCGCAATCCGCTGACGCTCATTCTGTCGTCGCTGGACATTATAAGAAACTATAAAGACTGGCTGTCGCCGCAACAGATTGAGAAACACTACAACCGCATCGGCGGTTCGGTACATCTGCTGCTTCAGATGCTGGACGATATGCTGATGGTCGCTGAAATGGAAAGCGGGCATATTGAATATGCGCCGCAGCCGGTGGATATAACCGCCTTCGTCCAGGCAATCGTCGAAGAATTCCGGCTGATTTCCGGCCAGATGTACGCGCTGACTTTTTACAGTGACATACACGCAGAAGCCCATATTGATCCCAAACTGCTGCGCCAGATGCTTGCGAACCTGATTTCCAACGCCATCAAATATTCAGCCCCTCAAAGTGAGATCACAATTGCACTGCGGGAACAGGGCAGCGCGGTTGAGCTGGTGGTGGAAGACCGGGGGATCGGTATTCCGCAGGATGCCATGCCGCATCTGTTTGAGCCTTTTAACCGCGCATCCAACGCCAAAGACGTTCGAGGGACAGGGCTGGGGCTGACGATTGTCAAGCAGGCTGTTGATCTGCACGGCGGTTCGATTGCGGTCGAGAGCGTGCTGGGGGAAGGGACGCGCTTTGTGGTGGCGCTGCCGTGCCTGGATGCTGCCAGCGCGGGCCGGCAATAGATCATCTTTTGAAAGGACACATACATTATGAACTGGCTGAACGAACTCTTTGATACGGATAAGCCGATTATCGCTATGTGCCACATGAAGGCGCTGCCCGGCGACCCTGGTTACGACGCCGGTAAAGGCATGGAGTGGGTGGTCGAACAGGCGCGCGCCGACCTGCGCGCATTGCAAGACGGCGGCGTGGACGCCGTGATGTTTTCCAACGAGGCCAGTCTGCCGTATCTGACGAAAGTCGAGACGATCACAGTGGCCTGCATGGCGCGGGTGATCGCCGAACTGCGCGGCGACATTCGCGTGCCGTTTGGCGTTAATGTGCTGTGGGACCCCGCTCGCTCGATTGACCTGGCGGTTGCGACCGGCGGACAGTTCGTGCGCGAGATATTCACCGGCGTGTATGCCAGCGACTACGGCCTGTGGAATACGAACTGCGGCGAAACCATCCGCCATCGGCAGCACGTTCAGGGTGAGAAGGTCCGGCTGTTTTTTAACATCGTGCCGGAATCGGCAGTTTACCTGGGGCAGCGCCCGGTGGCGGAAATCGCCCGCACGACCGTGTTTGTTTCGCAGCCGGACGCGCTGTGTGTTTCCGGCGCGACGGCGGGGACAGAAACATCGCTGGACACGCTGAAGCAGGTCAAGGCTGCCGTGCCGGATACGGTTGTATTCGCCAACACCGGCGTGCGCCTGTCGAACGTCGAAGCCATGCTGGGCGTGGCCGACGGCGCGATTGTCGGCACGACCTTCAAACGTGATGGTTATATCTGGAACGAGGTGGACGAAACCCGCGTGCGCGAGTTTATGCAGACGGTGCGACTGCTCCGGCGGTCGTGAGGTCGAGCAGGATCAGATCGGATTTTCGTGCCGCGCCATGAAAAGCGCCTCTCGCCCGGTGAAGGCCGTCACCGGGCGAAAGCCGTTTTCGGTCAGGTAGTCGGTCAGTCGGGGCAGCGTGTTGAGCTGATCGTCCACGATCAGGATGGTTTTTAAGGCGAACATTCCTCTGCATCCATTCCTTTCCAGCATAACTCAAGCCGGTTCTGTGGTGAAGCCAACAGGGAGATGAGCAGCATCGCGTCGTATTGGTTTCTAATGGGGCTGTTTTTTGTGTCAGGGAGGCGTACATGACCTCACAGCGTCCAGGCTTGAAGTGTGTCCCGAACCTTAGCAGGTGGAAGTTTGCCCCAAATGGCTATACAATGCAGGCGTGTCTGATGACTGATCGCATGGAACAGTATGCAAAAACGTGGCTGTTTTGTCGTCCTTGAAGGAAATCAGGGCCTGGGTAAAACGACCCAGGCCAGACTGTTGACTCAATACCTGACGCAGCACAACATCGCGCACCGGCTGTACTGCTTTCCCCGTTACGAGTCATTTTTCGGCCAGTTGGCGGCGGCGTTCCTGCGCGGCGAACATGGCAGCATCGAAAGCACCAGCCCGTATCTGGTGGCGATGATTTTTGCCAATGACCGGCTGCTGGTGCGGGATGAGATTCGCCAGGCGTTGGAAGATGGGATGCTCGTCCTGGCCGACCGCTGGGTGTCCTCGAACCTTGCGGTACAGGCGTCCAAGTTTCAGAACGACGCCGACCGAGAGGCGTTCAACCAGTGGGTGCAGGAGATGGAGTATGAGGTATTCGGGCAGCCCCGGCCTGATCTGACGATTTACCTGCGGGCGAGGCCGGAAGTGACCTTCCACCAGCTCCGCAACCGGGAACAACAGCAGCATCTTAAAGGCAAGGCCGACATTGAGGAATCGAGCAGCCGGCTGATTAGCGCCAGCTTTGAGCAGTACGAGCGGCTGGCGGCGACCCTGCCGGGCTGGGCCGCGCTGGACATGGAGCGGCAGGCTGCGGAAGGTGAACCACCCATATTATCCATTCAGGATATTCACGCGGCGATTGTCAATCTGTTGAAGACTCATCATGTGCTGCCCTGAAGTGCCGCGCCGCAAGGCTTTCGTTAGCCGACGAGCGGACAATGACGGCACATATCGCTGCCGTATTAAAGGTTTTTTATGAGCGAAGTTGAGGCCGCACTCCAACAACCCCGGCGCAGCGCAGGCCGAACGATTGCGCGTAATACCATTTTCGGCATGGGCGCGCAGGTCGCGCTGCGGGTACTGGGCTTTATCTTCAATATCGTGGTGATCCGCACCCTGGGCGATTCTGAATTTGGTCGTTATTCGGTCGTGCTGGCCTGGGCGGGTTTATTCTCTGTGATCGGGGATATGGGCGTCACGCAGTACATGACGCGCGAAATCGCCCGGAACGCTGACCGCGCCAACCAGCTTTTCTGGAACACTGCGGCGCTGCGTTTTATCTTCTCAATCGTTGCGATTGCCGTGACCATCCTGGCGGCAATTGCCAAGCCCTACGAATCGGAAGTGGTGCTGGCAATCGCGCTCTACACGTCCAGCTACTTTTTGCAGGCGCTGCTGGCACCGCTGCAGAGCATCATCGCCGGGAATGAGCGGCTTGATTATCTGTCCGTTTTTACGGTCATCGGGCAGATCATCTTTATGGTCGCGGGCGGGCTGTTTCTGTTCGCCGGGCTGAACTTCGTGTGGCTGGTCGTGGCGTCGCTGCTTAACCTGCCGGTTTTGATCGGTCTCTCGTTCTGGGTGGTGCGGCGCTACCGGATGCAGCCGCCGCGTTTTGAACTTGCGCCGCGCACGTGGGGACGGCTTTTAATGGCCGGGTTGCCGTTCGCCATCATCCAACTGGCGCTAACGTTCAATTTTCGTGTGGATACGCTCATCCTGGAAACTTTTCACTCTGAGGCGACGGTCGGATGGTATAACGCAGCTTACAACCTCACGCGGTCGTTTTTGATTCTGACCAGCGCGCTGATCGTGGCGCTGCCGCTTACACTGGCGCGCGAACACGCGGCAGACCCTAAATCGGTTCTGCCCTGGTACTATCGCTCAACCAAATTTATGATCTTTCTGGGGCTGCCGTTGGCGGTCGGCGGTACGCTGCTGGCCGACAAAATCATCGGGGTGCTGTACGGCATGGAGTATGCTCCGGCTTCTGTCGCGTTTGCAATCCTGATCTGGGATACACCGCTGCTGATGTATACGGCCCTGTGCGGTAACATGACGACGGCCATCAAAAAAGAGGGCCGCGCGATGGCGACGTATCTGAGTCTGGCGGCGCTTAATCTCATCCTCAATCTGGTGTTCATCCCGCTTTACGGTCTTATCGCCGCTTCGGTGATGACGGTGGCCGCCGAACTGACCGGGGCGATCCTCTTTTACGTTTTCTTTCGCCGGGAATTTGGTGCCGGCCTGGGATTTAAACACATGGTGCGGCTGATTGTTGCAGCAGTCCTGATGGGTGTCGTGGTTTATCTGCTGCGCGATTTTCACCTGCTCATCAATATCACCCTCAGCGCCATATTTTATCTGGTGGTCGTCTGGCTGATCGGGGCGCTGTCGGTAGATGAGCGCGCGCTGCTGACCGGCCTGGTCAGACGCAAGCTGGGCGGCGCGCTGCGCCGGGTTACTCCTGGCGCTCGTTCGTGACTCGGCGGGGGCGGATTTCAGGGTCAATCGAAGTATTCGCGCATCACCATCTCGAAGGTGATGAGTGGGGCGATTTTGCCAATCGTCCAAGGTTCGTGTCCGGCCAGATGGCGTTCCATTAAGGTGCGCACAAAGGCGGGATTCCAAATGCCGCGCGCCTGAGTGCGCCGGTCGTAGAGGAGGTTTTCCGCCCAGGCGCGCAGATCACCGCGCAGGTAGTTTTCGTAATCGGCGTACAGAGTGGGGCGGTTGGGGAAGAGGCCCAGCCGCCGGCGCGCGCGCACCGAAAGAGCGTGCAGTTTGTGCTGCCAGGCGTTGACAGTGGGTAGGTATTCTTTTTTGTCGTAAGGGATAATCGCCAGTTCGGGCATTTCCCGCGTGATGATATGCCGGTACATAAGCTGGTCGCGGCGGATTTCCGGTTTGAGCGCGTACATAAAATCTATCAGGTTATAATCCCAGAAGGGCGAGCGCACCTCCAGGTGAGAGCGCGCGGTTGTCACCATATTACCGGTCGAACGCCAGCAGTGGTTTACGACGTAAAAGTATTCGGCGGCGTAGTGCCGACGAAAATCCCAGAAACGCGCGAACTCCCGGCGCATCGAGTCGAAGGCGCGACCGATGGCCTGTTTGCCAAAAGAGTCGCTGTAGAGCAGGCGTTCTTCGGCTTCGGCCAATCCGGGCCAGGTGTAATCAGAGATAAATCTCCGGTAGGTTTCGAGCAGAACCGTATCCTGATCTACGGGTTTATTGTAGATCGGGTTGATGTGATCGGGATGCCCCATGACGGTGCCGCCGTCCCAGCCGGTGAGGTTGTAGTCCATAACGTCGCGCAGGGTGGGCAGCATGGTGATGCCGTGCATGTGCATCCAACTGTGAAAACCTTCGGTCAGCTTCAGGTGCAGGCCGACGTTTTCCAGCACCCAGCGCCCGTCCGGTAAATCGAACCAGTGATGGCGGCTGCCGACGGCCCGCGCAATACGAGCCGCATAATAAACATCGCGGCTGTTAAACTGGCCGAAGCTGGCCGTTACAGGCGGAGTAGGGCGGGGCGGCATCAGGCCGAGCAGGGCGCGCGAGTCCAGCCCGCCGCTTAAAAAGACGCCGGGGCGCAGGTCACCGGCAGCCCGTTTTTCAACCGCCGCGCGCAGCAGCCGCCCAACTTCGATGACCGCTTCATTAAAGGTCACGTTCGGGCGGTCTGGGATGTGATCCCAGTCCCAGTAACGATCAAGCGACCACTGCCGGGAGGCAAAATCGAACTGCCCGATGCTGCCGTAAGGAAACAGAACAATATCTTCATGAAACGTTTTTTCGCCAAGCAACTGCTGGAAGCGAAAATACTCGGCTGCCGCCGTGACGTTGAGCTGGCGTGACACAAACGGCGCGCATAACACGCCCTTGACTTCTGGCGCGAAGGCCAGTTTGCCGCCCTGATACGTATAATAATGAGGGTACAGGCCAAAGCGGTCGTTGGCGAGTATCAGGCGGTTGGCGGCTGTATCGTAGATGGCGATAAAAAATGCGCCGTCAAGCTCCTTGACAAAGGCCATGCCGTAATGCTCGAAGGCGCGCAGCGCCAGCCGGGCATCCGGGATAACAGCGGATGCTGTTTCCTGGTTTTTCAGCCGGCGGTACAGGTTGGCTGCGTTGTAGAATTCTCCGCTCAAAAACAGAATCAGCCGCCCGTCGTCGCTGACGACCGGCTGCGGTTCGCGGTTGAGGATGCCGATGCCGATCCGCCCCAGGCCGACCGGCAGAGAACCGGCTGACCAGGTGTCTGCTGCATACCAGGGTCGGTGCGACATCTCGCCGGTGGCCGTTTTTAGAAAAGGCTGGACATTGGTACTGTTGTCGCTGATGATCCCGAATAAACCCGACATACTGCCTCGAAAATCTGATAAACTGTCTTGAACCGTTGATGTTATGCAGATCGGCTGCAATAAGAATGCAACGTTTTAACTGTGTGATGAGATGAGCGTAAGAAACTAAGACTATAATATATATAAATTCGGGGGGATAGGGGTTTGTTGTGCGAATTTTGATCGTTGTGCATGGTTTTCCACCAACACATTCTGCCGGCGCCGAGCGGCGAGCAGAGCGTATGGCGCGATGGCTGGCGGATCATGACCATGAGGTTGAGGTCTTTACGGTTGAACGCCTTGATGAACCAGGATTCCGCATGGAATCCGCCGTGCAGGATGGCGTTCGGGTTCACCGGCTGTTTTATGATGTCAAGTTGGGCGATGACCCATTCCGCAACCTGTACGATTATCCCCCGGTTGGCGCTGCCTTTCGCCAGGTTGTGTCAGACCGCCCCTTTGATCTGGTGCATATCATCAGCGGCTATCTGCTGGCGAAGCCGGTCGTGGATGTTGCGCGGGAAATGTCGCTGCCGGTAGTGATTACGCTGACCGAATTCTGGTTCATGTGCGCGCGGCTCAACCTGATGCAAGCCACCGATCAATTATGCTCCGGTCCGGAGCGCGTTGAAAAATGTACGCGCTGCCTGATGGAACATAAACGCCGCTATCGCCTGCCTTCCCGGGCGACTCCTAAACTGATGAATTTATTCTGGTCGGTTTTTGAGCATACGCCGATTACCAGCTCCATGATGCTGGCGGTATCGGCGCGCCAGGCGGCGCTGCGGAATACGCTGGACGCGGTTGATCTGGTGATCTGCCCGTCCCGATACCTCATCGGCAAGTTTGCAGAGTTTGGCTTTAAGACCGAACGTTTTCTGTTCGTCCGGCAGGGATTGGCTGCGCCAGATACTGCCAGACCGGATAGCCGCCGGGCGGATGGAGATGGTTTGCGCCTGGGTTATGTCGGCCAGATCAAAACGCACAAGGGTGTGGACTTGCTGATTGATGCTGTGGTCGGCCTGCTCAACAACCAGGAGAACGTCAGCCTCGACATATGGGGGACAGACACCGAGTCACCTGCCTATGCTGCCGCGCTCAAACGACGCAGCGCCCATCACCCGGCGATTCGGTGGAACGGACGTTATCTGGGCGCGGAGGTCTGGAACGTGCTGGCCGATATGGATGTTCTGGTCATGCCTTCGCGCTGGTACGAAAACAGCCCGAACTCGATTCTGGAAGCCTATTATATGGGTATACCGGCGGTCGTGACCAATCTGGGGGGAATGGCGGAACTGGTCGGGCATGAAAAAAGCGGCCTGCTTTTTGAACTGAATGATGCCGGTGACTTACGACGCCAGATCAGGCGGCTTATCCATGAGCCGGGTTTGCTGGAGCGGCTGCGCGTCGGGATTCCACCGGTTAAAACGATTGACGAGGAAATGGAAGAAATTCTGAGCCATTACCACCGGCTGATCGAGCGTGTGCGCTGAAGGGTGATGGCGGCGGAAACAAAATCGGGGGCTGCCGGTATAAAGCAACCCCCGATCTGTATCAGACGTGATCGGGTTTAGTAGCCGATGTTGACGACCTGGGTGATGGTCTTGAACGTGCCGCCAGTCAGCGAACCGATCGCGTAGACGATGTAGGCTTTGCCACCCTGGAGGTTGGCGCTGAACGGCCCGTACACAATATCGGAAGTGCCGGTGGGGACGAGCGCGCCGGTGTAGCTGCCCGGAGTCAGGTTAGCGGCAACCTGCTGCCCGTTCGACAGCGGGCCAACGCGCAGTTCATTCGGCGTGCCGGGGAAGAACAGGGCGTCAACGGCAGGAGCCGCAGCCGTGTGGCGGGCGATCAGGCGCGCATCGCTGGTCTTCGAGAAGTCGTTATCGAAGATGGAGAGGGTGGGGGCGCCGTTAGCGTCCAGGTGAGCCACCACGCTGAAGTTCGCGCCTGCCGGAAAGCTGACGGTCGCCGCCAGAGCCGGGTTAGCCGGGTTGCCGCCCGCCGGGACAATCGCCACATAAGCTGAGCGGTTGGCCGGGCCGACCAGGGGGCCGGCAATTGTTTCGGGCATGAAGTTCTTCACGAACAGCCGGCCATCCACGTACACGTCCACCGGCAGTCCCGGAATGCCGTGTACCACGTAACCGGTCACCGTCCCGCTGGCCGACGCGCTGCCGACCACTGAGAGAAGTACGAGTGCTACAACCATGATGCTGAATAACTTACGCATAACAATCCTCCTCATTTCCGTCGTTTGGCGTAATCTTTACGCGCTTCACACTTTGAAAGCTATACATTACCTGAACATGAACTGTTCATTAGTGATACATAAATGAGGTCAGATCGCCGGGGGAGGCAAAGCCTGCGGCAGGACGGACGGCTGATTTTAGGTTTGAGCAAGTTGGCGCACTGATGATAAACGTCGAGGCGCTGTTTATTATTTTGTAATCTGACGATTGATTGGTATGGCGGAACGCGTGGCGACAAATATCCGATCTGAAGAGTGGGTCATTCGTTTTCAACCCGTTCCGCAGCCCCGGCTGCGTCTGTTCTGTTTTGCGAACGCCGGCGGCAGCGCCGCGCAGTTTCGCTCCTGGCATCAGTTTTTGCCGGAGGGGGTGGAAATCTGCCCGGTTCAGCTGCCGGGGCAGGGCAGTCGTTTTCGGGAAAACCCTTATACAGAACTGCTGCCCCTGGCCGAAAAACTGGCGGCGGCTTTAGCGCCCTATCTGGACGTGCCGTTTGCGCTGTGGGGTTACAGCATGGGCGCTCTGGTCAGTTTTGAGCTGGCTCGCGCGCTGCAACGGGGTGGGTACAGCGGCCTGCGGCAGATGTTCATCGCCGCGCGGCGCGCGCCCCATGTTCCACCGTCGGATACGCCTCTCCATAAACTGCCGGAAGCCGAGTTTATCCAGCAGATGCAGCGCCGCTATAACGGCATTCCGGCTGCTATCCTCCAGGAAGCCGAGATGCTGGCGCTGTTTTTGCCTGTGCTGCGCGCGAACTTCGAGATGATCGAAACGTACAGTTATCAGGCCGGCGACCGGCTCGATTGCCCGATCACAGCCTTCGGCGGTCTGCAAGACCCGACGGTTAACACGCCTGAAATCGCCGCCTGGGGTGAACTCACGTCCAGCACCTTCCGGTATTTTATGTTTCCCGGCGACCATTTCTTTTTACAGGGTCACCAATCGGCAGTCCTGAAGGTGGTATCCAAAGACCTGACGCCTTTTCTGGCGTAATTCTGATGGAGACCAGTCGGCGTGACTGAATACGGTTACAGACGGAGTCTTGAACCGGCTGGCCTGGATTTGACGCGAGACCGGGTGGATGTCTGGGCGACTCGCCTCGATTTTGATCCGCAGCGCGTTAAACATCTGGCAGGGCTGCTTTCGCCGGATGAGCAGGCGCGCGCCGCGCGGTTTCGCTTTGCTGTACATCGCCGGCGTTTCATCGTGGCGCGTGGGGTGCTGCGGACGTTGTTGGGGCGCTATACAAATGCTGCGCCGGAGTCTGTCCGGCTGAAGTACAGCCCCGCCGGGAAACCGTCGCCTGACCCGGATCATGGCCTGCGTTTTAACCTTTCTCACTCGCACGAGTTGGCGCTTTATGCCATCGCTTATGAGCGCGAAGTCGGTGTTGACCTTGAGTATATGCGTCCGCTGGAGGATATTGAGCGGTTGGCCGCCGGTACGTTTTCGGCGCGGGAAAACGCCGTCTGGCGACAGCTGCCCGACGCGCAGAAGCAGGAAGGGTTTTTTAACTGCTGGACGCGCAAAGAGGCTTATATCAAAGCGTTAGGGCAAGGGCTGTCGTACCCGCTCGATCAATTTGATGTATCATTAAAACCAGGCGAACCTGCCCGGCTGTTAAGCGTCACCGGCACACCACAAGAGGTCACGCGCTGGACTTTCCAGGCTTTTAATCCGGGTGAAAACTATGTCGCTGCTCTGGTCGTTGAGGGGCAGGGATGGTATATGAGGCGCTGGCAGTATGACGACCCTTTCAAGGACGTGAGGCGGGCGTAAGGAGGGATTGGGCGATGCGAGAACCGATTGCGATTATTGGTATGGGCTGCCGCTTTCCAGGTGGGGCGAACTCACCGCAGGAATTATGGGAACTGCTGCACGCGGGAAAGGATGCCATCACCGAAGTCCCGGCAGACCGCTATGACCTTCAGACATTTTATGATCCACGCCCGGCAACACCCGGCAAAGTGATGTCGAGATGGGGCGGTTTTTTGGACGAAATTGATCGCTTTGATCCACTCTTTTTTGGCATTTCCCCACGCGAAGCGGAGCGGATGGACCCGCAGCAGCGCCTGCTCTTAGAGGTTGCCTGGGAAGCGCTGGAGGATGCGGGACAGGTTGCGAATACACGGGACATTGAGCAGACGGGCGTTTTCGTCGGTATGTGGCTCAACGATTTTGAAGCCCGACTTTTCCGCGATCCGGCCAAAGTGGATTTTTATATGACGACTGGCAGCGGTCGTTATTCGGCGTCAGGACGGCTGTCATATGTGTTTGGTTTTCAGGGGCCGAGTATCACGATTGATACGGCCTGTTCATCGTCGCTGGTTGCGGTTCATCTGGCTGTGCAAAGCCTGCGCGCAGGTGAGTGTAATCTGGCGTTAGCGGGTGGGGCGAATGTCATTTTACAGCCGCATATCACGATTGCTTACTCGCAGTCCCGGATGATGGCCCCGGATGGCCGCTGCAAATTCGGAGACGCGCGCGCAGATGGTTATGTTCGCAGCGAAGGCGCGGGACTGGTCGTCCTCAAACGGCTGGCAGACGCGCTGGCCGATGGTGATCCGATTTATGCCATTATTCGCGGCAGCGCCACTAACAATGATGGCCGCAGCAGCGGCTTTTTGACCACACCCGGCGGCGCGGGGCAGGAAGAAATGCTGCGGAAAGCCTATAAAGATGCGGGAGTGCCGCCCGCAGAGGTGCAGTATATTGAGGCTCATGGCACCGGGACGGCAGCCGGTGACCCGGTTGAGATCGGCGCAATCGGCGCGGTTGTGGCGGAGGGCCGCTCCCCTGGGCAGTTCTGTACAGTAGGGTCGGTCAAGACAAACCTGGGTCATACGGAGGGCGCGGCAGGTGTGGCCGGTTTAATCAAGGTGGCGCTGGCGCTTAAACACCGCACGATCCCGGCCAGCCTGAATTTTCAAGCGCCAAATCCCAGTATACCCTGGGAAACGCTGCCGGTGCGTATCCAGACCGAACAAACGCCCTGGCCTGCCGAACCAGGACAGGCCGTTGGTGGCGTAAGCGCCTTTGGAATCGCGGGGACGAACGCCCACGTGGTTCTGCAAGAAGCGCCCGCGCGCGATTATCCGGCAGCGCCGCGTGCCGATGTTTATGTGCTGCCGCTTTCGGCGCGGACGCCGGAGGCGCTGGTTGACCTGGCGCGCGCATATGAAGTGACTGCCGGGCAGTCCGATTTGCATGATTTATGTTATTCGGCCAGTGTCCGGCGGACGCACCATCCGTTCCGTCTGGCAGGGGTGGCGCATTCACCGGAAGAACTGGTCGAGCAGCTTAACGCTTTTGGCAAAGGCGAAACCCGGCGCGGGCTGGTAGCTGGCACGCAGGATCAGGCGGCAGAACGGCGCGTGGTTTTTGTCTTTCCCGGCCAGGGCGGGCAGTGGTTGGGCATGGGACGCCGGCTTTTTGAGCAGGAGCCGGTCTTCCGCGAGGTCTTAGAACGCTGCGCGGCGGCTGTGCAGCCCTATGTGGACTGGGATTTACTGGTCGAACTGCTGCGCGCCGATGCAAACACTTCCCGCATGGATGAAATTGATGTCGTTCAACCGGCTTTATTTGCTATCCAGGTGGCGCTGGCCGAACTGTGGCGCTCGTGGGGAATCGCGCCGGATGCGGTGATCGGTCACAGCATGGGCGAGGTGGCCGCCGCGTATGTCGCCGGCGCGCTGAGCCTGGACGATGCCGCGCGTATCATCTGCCGCCGCAGCCAGTTGATGAAGCGCGTCAGCGGCATGGGCGCAATGGCGATGGTCGAACTGCCGCTGGAAGAAGCCGAGGCGTCGCTGGGTGAATACGCCGACCGGGTTGGGGTGGCCGTCACCAACAGCCCGCGCTCCTGCGTGCTGTCCGGCGACCCGGCGGCGCTGGCCGAAGTTATAGCCGCGCTGCAAAGCCGCGACGTGTTCTGCCGTCCGGTCAAAGTGGATGTGGCCGCTCACAGCCCCCATATGGACGCCCTGCGTCCGGAACTGGTGCGCGACCTGGCCGGGCTTCAACCGGCGGCTGCGGCTGTTCCGGTGTACTCAACCGTGACCGGCGAACTGCGCGACGGCGCGGCGCTCGACGCGGATTACTGGGGCGCGAACCTGCGCCAGCCGGTGCTGTTTGCGAAGGCCGTCCGGCACGCGCTGGAGGACGGTTATAACACGTTCATTGAGATCAGCCCGCACCCGGTTTTGATGCCGGCGATTGAACGCGGCCTGCGGGATTACGGCCTGGATGATGAGACGGCGGCGGGCATCGTGACGCTGGCTTCCACCAAACGCGACGAAGACGAGCGGCTGGTGATGCTGGAATCACTGGCGGCGCTGTATACACGCGGCGGCGCGATGGATTGGCGCTGCCTGTATCCGGCGGGTGGCCGCCCTGTCCGGCTGCCGACTTACCCCTGGCAGCGCGACCGTTACTGGTTTGAAGCGCAGCCTGCCCGGCAGACCGCGCGCCGCGCCGACGGCCATCCGCTGCTTGGCCCGCGCTGGCGGTCGGCAATTCATGCCGGCACGTATTTCTGGGAGACGGAACTCGATGGTGCGGCGCTGCCTTACCTGGCCGACCACCGCGTCGAGGGCAATATCGTGCTGCCGGCGGCAGCTTTCGCCGAAATGGCGCTGGCGGCGCTGGCAGAAGTATCCGGCGAAGGCCGGCTTGAGGCATTAACCATCCAGCAGGCGCTCATTCTTTCAGAAAATGAAGCGCGGGTCGTTCAGGTGGTGCTGACGGCGGAGTCGTCCGAAACGTTCACGTTCCGCTGCCTCAGCCGCCCGACCGTCGACGGCGCTTCCGAATGGACGCTGCACGCCAGCGGCATCACACGAGTGAGGATGCCGCCGCAGCCGGAAGCGTTTTCGCCGGAAGCCATCGAGTCGCGCTGCGCTGAGCCGGTGTCCGGCGCCGACTACTATCAGGCGATGACGGCGCGCGGGCTGAACTACGGCGCGAACTTCCAGACGGTGGCGCAGTTCTGGCACGACGAAAAACATCAGGAAGCCTTTGCGCGGCTTCAGGTGCCGGAAGCGGTTCGCACCCAGGGTCAGGCTTATCGGATACATCCGGCGCTGCTGGATGGCTGTTTGCAGCTTTTAGTGGCGCTGATGCCGCCGGGGGACGATGCCTATCTGCCGGTCAGCGCCGAGCGCATCGGCCTGTATGCCCGACCGGACATTCAGTCCGAACTGTGGGGTTACGCTTATCGCTCGTCGGAAGCGGGCGATTATGCCGACGGTGATGTGTTTCTTCTGGATGCCAACGGGGGTGTGATCGCAGGCGTTTATGGCCTGCGCCTGAAGCGTGTCGAACGCGCGATCAGAGGCGATTCGCTTGAGCGGCTGCTGTATCGCGTCGAGTGGCAGGAGAAGCCGCTGCTCGGCGGCGTGCTGCCGCAGCCTGACCAGCCGGGAAGCTGGCTGGTGCTGTCCGGCGGGAGTATGGGCGCGGAACTGGCCGCGCGCCTGGAAGCGAGGGGCGAACGCTGCGTTGTGGTTTCGGTCGGGGACAGTTATCGCCGGATTGAAGCCGGCCAGTATACGATTGACCCTGGCGACGCGGCAGGTTTCAGGCGGCTTGTGCAGGAGGCTTGCGGCGCAGGCAAACCCGCCTGCCGGGGGGTTATCCACCTGTGGGGACTGGAAAGCGGAGCCGCGCCGTCAGAGGCCGAAACACACGGCAGCATCGGCGCGCTACATCTGGTTCAGGCGTTGGCGCAGGCCGGGTGGGAAACGCCGCCGCGCCTGTGGCTTATCACGCGCGGGGCGCAGCCGGTGGCTGGTGCAGTAGAGAGCGCCGCGCAGGCCGCCCTGTGGGGTCTGGGTGCGGTGATCGCCAATGAACACGCCGAACTGCGCGCCACCCGTGTGGATCTAAGCCCCGAAGGGCTGCCGGAAGATGTGGACGCGCTGTTCCGCGAACTGTGGCTGAATGACGGCGAAGATCAGATCGCGCTGCGGGGCAGTAAACGTTACGTCGCGCGGCTGGCGTTGGGTTTGCCCGCGCGCGAGGGCGAGCGCGTCGAGACACGATGGGTTACGGCGGCGGAGCAGCCGTTCCGCGCCGGCATTTCAGCGCCCGGCATTCTCGATAACCTGGAACTGCGGGCGATGGCGCGCCGCCAGCCCGGGCCGGGGCAGGTTGAAATCGAAGTTCATGCCACCGGGCTGAACTTCATGAACGTGATGGCCGCGCTCGGCGCGCTGCCCGGTTATGCCAACGGCGTCGGGCCGCTGGGAATCGAGTGCGCGGGTGTTATCAGCGCCGTTGGGGATGGCGTGGATACCTTCCGGACAGGGGATGAGGTGATCGCCGTCGCGTTCGACAGCCTGGCGACGCACGCGCTGGCCGACGCGCATCTGGTGGCGCGCAAGCCGGGCGGCATGAGTTTTGTCGAGGCCGCTTCGATCCCGATCATCTTTCTGACGGCCTATTACGGTCTGTTCCATCAGGCGCGGCTGGAAGCGGGCGAGCGCGTTTTAATCCACGCGGCTGCCGGGGGTGTTGGCCTGGCGGCGGTGCAGCTTGCCCAACAGGCCGGGGCGGAAATCTACGCGACGGCGGGCAGCCCGGAAAAATGCGCGTTCCTGGAATCGTTGGGCGTCGAACATATCATGGACTCGCGTTCGCTGGCTTTTGCCGATGAGATCATGGCGCAGACCGGCGGCGAGGGCGTGGATGTCATCCTGAACTCACTGGCGGGGGAAGCGATTCCCAGGGGATTAGCGATTTTACGCCCTTATGGGCGCTTCGTTGAAATCGGCAAGCGCGACATTTACCAGAACAGCCAGGTCGGGCTGATGCCGTTCCAGAAGAATCTGTCTTACTTCGCGGTTGATCTGGACAGGATGGCGCGGGAGCGCCCGGCGGCGCTGGGCGTAATTCTTCGGCAGCTTGTCCGGCGTTTTGAAACCGGCGAACTGAGGCCGATCCCGACGCAAGTTTTTTCGATGGCCGATATGGCCGGGGCTTTCCGCCATATGGCGCAGGCCAAACACATCGGCAAAATTGTCGTGGCGCGAACTGACGAGCCGCTGCCGGTCGTTTTTGCGCGGGAAAGCGCCCCGGTGCGCGGCGATGGCACATATCTTATCACCGGCGGCCTGGGCGGGCTGGGATTGACGGTTGCCCGCTGGCTGGTGGAGCAGGGGGCGCGGCATCTGGTGTTGACCGGGCGGCGCGGCGCTTCTGGAACCGCGCTGGCGGCTGTTCATGAGCTGGAAGCGTTGGGGGCGGTTGTGCAGATCGCGCAAGCCGACGTGTCCGACCGGGATGCTGTGGCGGAAATGCTGCGGCTGATCGAAGCGACCATGCCGCCGCTGCGGGGTGTGGTTCATGCGGCGGGCATCCTGGACGACAGCCTGCTGGCGCAGATGACGCGCGAACAGTTCCGGCGGGCAGTATCGCCCAAGATGGACGGCGCTTGGAATCTGCACACGCTGACTGAAGGGCAGACGTTGGATTTCTTCGTGCTGTTTTCGTCGGTGACAGCCCTGCTCGGCATACCGGGGCAGGGCAACTATGCCGCCGGTAATGCCTTCATGGACGCGCTGGCGCACTACCGGCGCGCGCGTGGGCTGCCGGGGTTGAGCATCAACTGGGGTCCCTGGTCGGGCGTTGGTTTGGCGGCGGCTGAGGCGATTCGCGGCGAACGGCTGGCTTCGCGCGGGTTGGGCAGCCTATCGCCGGATGAAGGCATGGCGGTCTTCCGGCGCTTGATGACGGGTGATACCCCGCCGCAGGTCGCCGTCATGGCGCTGGATGTCGGCGCGTGGACGCGGACGTATCCGGCCAGCGCGCATGGTTCGCTGTTGAGTTCGCTTCAGCAGGAAGCGGTAGAAACCGCGCAGGCTGCGGGCAAGCCAACACCGGTTGAGGGCGATTTCCGGCAGGCGCTTTTGAGCGCCGAGCCGGGACGGCAGCGGCGGTCGCTGCTGGAGAACCATATCCGCGAGCAGGTGGCGCAGGTGCTTCGGATTGCGCCGGGGCGCATCAGCCTTCAGCAGCCGTTACGCGAACTGGGTATTGACTCGCTGCTGACTTTGGAACTGCGCAACCGGCTGGAGTCCAGCCTCAAACTTACGCTGTCGGCGACGCTGATTTTTAACTACCCGACGGTAGCCGCCCTGATGGGGCATCTGGCCGAGAAGATGAATATTCCGCTGGATGCAGCGGTCGAAACGCCGGACGCGCCGCCGGATGCTGCCGAACCGCCGGTGGCCGAACTGGATGCGCTGTCACGTGATGAAATTGAAGCCCTGCTGGCTGAAGAGTTGAAATCCATTGACGATCTGTTGAAAGGAAACTGACGTGAGCGGCGACACGCTGGATCAACTCAAACGCGCCCTGGTGACGTTGAAGGAACTGCGCGGACGACTGGATGCTGTCGAACGCGCGCGTACCGAGCCAATCGCCATCATCGGCATGGGCTGCCGCTTCCCCGGCGCGAATTCGCCGGAAGCCTTCTGGGAGCTGCTGGTAAACGGCGTGGATGCCATCTCGGAAACGCCCGCCGATCGTTGGGATGTGGATGCTTTTTACGACCCTGACCCGACCACGCCCGGCAAAATTACCAGCCGGTGGGGGGGCTATTTGCAGGACGTCGACCGCTTCGACCCTTACTTTTTCGGCATCTCACCGCGCGAGGCAGCGCGTATGGACCCGCAGCAGCGGCTTCTGCTGGAAGTGGCGTGGGAGGCGCTGGAGGACGCAGGGCAAACGAGAGAAGGTCTGGCGGGCAGCCGGACGGGCGTTTTTATCGGCGTTCACAGCCAGAGCGCCGATTATTATCTGATGCAGGCCGGCAACCTGAAAGCAATGGATGCCTACACCGGCACCGGGACATCGCACAGCGTCGTTTCAGGCCGGCTGTCCTACCTGTTCGACTGGCAGGGGCCGAATATCGCCCTGGATACGGCCTGTTCATCCTCGCTGGTGGCGTTACATCTGGCGGTGCAAAGCCTGCGGAATAAAGAGTGCAACCTGGCGCTGGCAGGCGGCGTGAACCTGATTCTGTCGCCGCACTTCACCGTCGCGGCTTCGCGGATGCACATGCTTTCCAATGCTGGCCGCTGCAAAACTTTTGACGCTGAAGCCGATGGGTTCGTGCGCGGTGAGGGCTGCGGCGTGATCGTCCTCAAACGGCTGTCCGATGCGCTGGCCGACGGCGACTCGATCCTGGCGCTGATTCGCGGGACGGCCATCAACCAGGATGGCAATACCAACGGCCTGACTGCCCCGAATGGTTTGTCCCAGCAGGCCGTCATTCGGCAGGCGCTTGCCAACGCCGGGGTATCGCCGGAACAGATCGGATACGTTGAGGCGCACGGCACGGGTACTTCCCTGGGCGACCCGATTGAGGTCGAGGCGCTGGCGGCGGTTTTTGGCGGCGCGCAGAACCGCGTTTGTAGGCTGGGGTCGGCCAAAGCGAACGTCGGCCATCTGGAAGGGGCCGCCGGGGTCGCAGGCGTCATCAAAACGGTGCTGTCGCTGCGGCATCAGGCCGTGCCGCCACTGCTGCACTTCAAACAGTTGAACCCGCATATCTCGTTGGAGAATACGCCGTTTGTCATTCCGACCACGTTCACGCCCTGGGAAACGAACGGCGAGCCGCGTCTTGCCGGGGTCAGTTCGTTCGGGTGGTCGGGGACGAACGTGCATGTCGTTCTGGAAGAAGCGCCGCAGCCGGCGTCTTCCGGTGAGGACGAAAGCCACCCGGAGCGCGTCTATTTACTGCCGCTTTCCGCGCATACGCCGGAGGCGCTGCACGCGCTGGCGGGCGCATACGGGGATTATCTGTCACAGACCGATGCCGCGCTGCCGGACATCGTGTATACCGCCAGCCAGCGGCGCAGCCACCATGAATACCGGCTGGTTCTGGCCGGGCGTTCGCGCGAAGAACTGGTCGGGCAGCTTGAAGCCTACACCGGCGGTCAAAAACGCCCCGGCATGGCCGCCGGACATAAGAGTCCTAACCGGGAGGCCGGATTGGTCTTTGTTTTTCCCGGCCAGGGCGGGCAGTGGTTGGGCATGGGGCGGCAGCTTCTCGAACGCGAGCCGGCGTTCCGGGAGACGATTGAACGCTGCGAGGCGGCCATGCGGCCTTACGTGGATTGGTCACTGATGGAACAGCTGACCGCTGGTGAGGCAGATTCCCGCCTGGATGAAATTAACGTGGTGCAGCCGGTGTTATTCGCCATCCAGGTGGCGCTGGCGGCGCTCTGGCGCGACTGGGGCGTTGAGCCTCATGCTGTCGTCGGTCACAGCATGGGCGAAGTAGCCGCCGCGTTTGTGGCGGGCGCGCTGAGCCTGGATGAAGCCGCGCGCGTGATCTGCCGCCGCAGCCAGTTGATGAAACAAGTCAGCGGGCAGGGGGCGATGGCAGTAGTGGAATTGAGCCTGGATGAGGCTCAAACGCTGCTCAGGGGTTATGAAGACCGGCTGTCGGTAGCGGTGAACAACGGGCCGCGTTCGGTGGTGCTTTCCGGCGACCCGGCGGCGCTGGAAGAAATGATGCAGATACTCAAAAGCCGGGATATTTTCTGCCGGCAGGTCAAGGTGGATGTAGCCGCGCACAGCCCGCACATGGACGCGCTGCGCCCGGAACTGGTGCGCGATCTGGGCGGACTTCAGCCACGGGCCGCCGCCGTGCCGATATATTCGACGGTGACGGGCGCGCCGGTGGACGGGCAGACTTTAAGCGCCGATTACTGGGGGCGCAATCTGCGCCAGCCGGTGCGGTTCGCGGCGGCGATGCAGCAGCTTGTCGCCGATGGGTACAACATCTTTCTGGAAATCGGCCCGCATCCGGTACTCATCCCGGCGATTCAGAGCGGCTGGACGGAACAGGATATCACGGCGCGGGCATCGCTGCGGCGCGAGGAAGATGAACAGACGATCCTGCTGGAAGCATTGGGCGACCTGCACTGCGCGGGTTATCGTCTGGACTGGCGGCGCTGGTCGCCGGCGGGGCGGGTGGTTCGACTGCCGATGTACCCCTGGCAGCACGAACGTTTCTGGTTGGATGCCGATACGCGGGCAGGCGGTTTTGATGAGGGGATTCGCCGCGTTTACGACTCGCCCGCTCACGCCCAACTCGGCTGGCGTTTGCAATCTGCCGAAACCGCCGACCGCTTCGTGTGGGAGAACAGGATCAGCCAGGCGACACATCCTCAGTATTACGAGAGTCGCGTTCGGGGCGCGGCGGCGCTGCATCCGGCGGTGTATCTCGATTGGGCGCTGGCGGCGGCACGGGAAGCCTTTGGCGAGGGCGCGTACACACTGGCCGATGTCGCCATCCATCAGGCGCTTGTGCTGCCGGAAGACGGCGCAGCGATGGTGCAGACCGTCGTTTCCGCGTCCGGTGAAACGACGGCCTTCCGCATCTACAGCCGAGCCGATGACCACTCGTGGACGGTACACGCCAGCGGCAGGATTCGACCCGGCGGGCCAGCTCTTCACACCTGGGATACGGCTCTCACGCTGCAATCACGCGGTGGGCAGGCGCGCACGGGCGACGATTTTTACGATCAGCTTATCGGCGGCGGCTTCCAGTTTGGAAATGCGGCGCGCCGGTTGAGTGCTGTCTGGCGCAGCGGCGATGAGGCGATGGGGCAGCTTCGCCCGCTTGGAGATGCGGCGGCTGCCGAGGCGGCTTTCCAGCTTGCGGCGGCAGCGGCGGGCAGCGAGGGCGTGGTTTACGTGCCGAACTTTATACGCGAAGTTCGCTCGCCGTTCCCGGCGGCTTCTGCGGCCTGGGCTTATGCGCGGCAGCACCCGTCCGAAACCGGGAGTCTGGTACAAGATATGGCGCTCTTTGATGACGAGGGGCGCGGTGTGCTGGAAATCGAGGGCGCGCGTCTGCAACCGCTGGATGGCGACGTGATGCGCCTAGAGGACTGGTGTTACGAGATAGCCTGGCAGCCGAGCGCATTTGCTGAATCTGCATCGGCGGCGCTGGTCGGCGACTGGCTGGTTTTTGCCGATCAGTCGGGCGTGGCGGACGCTCTGTCGGCGCGGCTGCGGGCGGCTGGCGAGGGGTACGTTCTGGTTTATCCCGGCGCTGCCTATGCCCGTCACGATGTGGAGCGTGTTCAGATACGTCCCGACCAGCCGGAAGACCTGCGCCGTCTGTTCCAGGAAGTCTTCGCCGAGCGTCCGCCGGCCTGCGCCGTTCATCTGTGGAGTCTGGATATGCCGGACGCCGAAAACCTGAACGCGGCAGGGCTGGACGAAATTCAGGCGTTGGGCTGCGATCCGGTGCTGCATCTGGTACAGCTTGTGGCGCAGTCCGGTTGGTCGGAGATGCCGCGTTTGTGGCTGGTGACGCGGGGCGTGCAAGCGGTTGGCGCAGAGTCCGCGCCCCGGTCGGTGAGCCAATCGCTGCTGTGGGGCTTCGGGCGGGTGATCGCCGAGGAGCAGCGTGAGTTGTGGGGTGGCCTGATTGATCTGTCGCCGCAGATGACCGCCGAAGAAGCGGCGGGCTGGCTGTGGCAGCAGGCGCAAAGCCGGGATGGTGAAGACCAGATTGCCTTTTATGATGGACAGCGTTTTGCTGCGCGGCTGGTGCGCGCGCCTAAAGCCGCGAACACGCTGCCGCCGCTGCGTTTCCGCCCCGACGCCAGCTATCTGATTACCGGCGGCCTGGGCGGTATTGCGCTGCGGGCGGCGCGCTGGATGGTCGAAAACGGCGCACGCCGCCTGATATTGGTCGGGCGCACGCCGCTGCCGCCGCGCGTCGAATGGTCGGCGGCTGACCCCGACAGCTTGGCCGGACGGCGTATCGCTGCCGTCCGGGAGTTGGAGTCGCTGGGGGCAAGCGTTCATCTGGCTGTGCTGGATGTGGCCGAGGAACCCCAACTGCGCGCCTTCCTGGAACAGTACCGACGCGAGGGCTGGCCGCCGATCAAAGGCGTGATGCATACCGCTGCCGTGATCGAAGACCGCCTCATCAGCCAGCTTGATCGCGCGGCATTCCCGCCGGTGCTGCGGCCCAAAGTGATCGGAAGCTGGCTGCTGCACCGGCTTTTGGACGATGTGGACTTTTTCGTGCTGTTTTCGTCGGTCGGCGCGGTGCTGGGGCAGACCGGCCAGGGTAACTATGCGGCGGCCAATGCTTTTCTGGATGCGCTGGCTTACTACCGACGCGGGCGGGGTCAGTCGGGGTTAAGCATCAACTGGGGCGGCTGGGCGGAACTAGGGCTGGCGATGACTTCCGGCGCGCAGCGCACCATCCAATACCTCGAACAGCAGGGCATCAACAGCTTCACGCCGGAACAGGGCATCGCCGCGCTGGAATATCTGATGCGCCGCCAGCTCGACGGTGTGGGCGCGCCGCAGGCCGCCGTCATGCCGGTGAACTGGACGCAGTTCCGCGAAGTGCGCCTGGCCGCCAGCCAGTCCCGCCTGCTGGCCGACCTGACCGCCGGGACGGGCGCGCGGGCGGCAGACGATGATTCCGCTTCCAGCCCGATTCGGGTGGAACTGCTGGCTGCCGAACCGGAACAGCGGCGCGAACTGCTGGAAGGCTACCTGCAAAAGCAGGTTGCGCGGGTCTTAAAACTCGATCCCTCGCGGGTTGAGCCGGCGAAGCCGCTGGGGCTGATCGGGGTAGACTCGCTGATGGCGCTTGAACTGCGCAACCGGCTTGAGGCCGACCTGGGCGTGGCATTTTCGGCCACGCTGGTCTGGAACTATCCGACGATTGTGGAGATGGCCCCTTACGTCGCCGGGAAAATCGGCATCGCGCTGGCTGCCGAAGCGGCGGCAGCGCCGTCTGACAAGCTGCCAAAAGCGAGCCGACCGCTTGATAATGTCCTGGAAGAACTGGACGATTTGTCGGATGAAGATGCGCTCAATCGGCTGCTCGGTAAAGGGTAGCGGGACATCCACTGGAGGAGAGAGTATGGGGACTGAGGCGAAGCGTTTCAAAAACGTCTCTGGCGTAAAACTGGCGCTGCTGGCCCGCCAGATGCGTGAGCAGACCGATGGCATCGAACTTATTCAATCAGAGCCAATCGCCATCATCGGAATGGGCTGCCGATTCCCTGCCGGGGCGAACAACCCGCAGAAGTTCTGGGAACTGCTGACCAGCGGCAGGGACGCGATCAGTGAAGTGCCGTCCGACCGGTGGGACATCAACGATGTTTATGACCCCAACTACACGACGCCAGGGAAAATGAATACACGTTGGGGCGGGTTTCTCGACCAGATAGACCAGTTCGACCCGGAGTTTTTCGGCATCACGCCCCGCGAGGCGCTCCAGATGGACCCGCAGCAGCGGTTGGTGATGGAGGTTGCGCACGAAGCGTTGGAAAGCGCCGGCCTGCCGCGCGAGAAACTGGCGGGAAGCTCGGTGGGGGTTTTTATCGCCAGTTCGCTGTTTGATTACGGCCACCGGATGCTGGCCGACATCAACCACATCGAGGCTTATGCAATTACCGGGAACACGCATTGTTTTCTGGCGAATCGGCTGTCGTTCCTGTTCAACTTTCGCGGCCCAAGCCTGGCGGTGGATACGGCCTGCTCGTCCTCGCTGGTTGCCACGCATCTGGCGGTGAGAAGCCTGCGCAGTCGAGACTGTGACGTGGCGCTGGCTGGCGGCGTGAATGCCATCATCGCGCCGGAAATGACCGTCTCGCTGTCGCAGTGGGGGATGCTTTCGCCGGATGGCCGCTGCAAAACATTCGACAGCAGCGCCAATGGTTTTGTGCGTTCAGAGGGCTGCGGCATCATTGTGCTGAAGCGTTTGTCCGATGCGCTGGCCGACGGCGATACCATCCTGGCGCTGATTCGCGGCACAGGGGTTAACCAGGATGGCCGCTCGACGGTCATCACCGCGCCGAACGGCATGGCGCAGCGGGCAGTGCTGCGGCTGGCGCTGGCCGATGGGCTGGTCGAGCCGGAGCAGATCACGTATATCGAGGCGCATGGCACGGGGACGGTGCTGGGCGACCCGATTGAAGTCGAGGCGCTGACCGAAGTGGTCGGCCAGCCGAGGCCGGATGGCGAGACGTGTTTTCTGTCGTCGGTCAAAACCAATATCGGCCATCTGGAAGCCGCCGCCGGAGTCGCGGGATTGATTAAAACGGTGCTGGCTTTGCAGCATGGCGCGGTGCCGCCGCACCTTCACTTCAAGGAACTGAATCCCCATATTTCTCTGGCGGGTACGCCGTTCGTGATACCGACCGAAAATCAGCCCTGGAGGCCGCGTTCTGGCCGCCGGTTCGCCGGGGTGAGTTCGTTCGGTTTTGGGGGGACAAACGCGCATATTGTCCTGGAAGAAGCGCCGCAGCTTCCAACTCCGCCGTCTGATGATGCTGAACAAATCATGCTGCTGCCGCTGTCGGCGCATAACCCGCAAACGCTGCGGGCGCTGGCCGAGGCGTATGTCGGTTATCTGCCGGGCAGCGCGGCGCGTTTGCAGGACATTGGTTACACAACCAGCCTGCGCCGCAGTCATCAGGATTACCGGCTGGCCGTGGCGGGCCGCACGAAGGAAGAACTGGCCGACCGGCTGGCCGCTCTACTGCGCGGCAGCTGGCAGCCAGTGCCGTTGCAGCGCGGGCAAAAACCCGGCCTGGCGTTCGTTTTTTCCGGCCAGGGGCCGCAGTGGTGGGCGATGGGCCGGCAGCTGATGGAGAGTGAGCCGGTTTTCCGCGAAAGCATCGAGCGGTGCGACACGCTGCTGAAGGCCTACACCGGCTGGTCGTTAGTGGACGAACTGTCCCATGATGAAGCGGATACGCGCCTGGATGAAACCGAAGTCGCGCAGCCGGCTCTCTTCGCGCTGCAAGTGGCGCTGGCCGATCTGTGGCGCTCGTGGGGTGTGAAGCCGGATGCGGTAGTCGGCCACAGCATCGGCGAGGTAGCCGCCGCACATGTGGCGGGTGTGCTGAGCCTGGAAGACGCGATTCGCGTGGTGTATCACCGGGCGCGGCTGATGCAGCAGGCCACCGGCAGCGGGAAGATGGCTTCGGTCGAGATTTCGGAGGCGGAGGCAGCCGCGCGCATTGCGCCTTACGGTGACCGGCTTTCGATTGCGGCGGTCAACAGCCCGACGACCACTGTGCTGTCCGGCGAACCCGCTGCGCTGGACGCGGTGCTGGACGGGCTTGAGGCTGAAGGCATTAGCTGCCGGATGCTGCGCGTGAATTATGCCTTCCACAGCGCACAGATGGAGCCTTATGCGGGCGAACTGGCCGCCGCACTGAAAGGATTAAAACCGGGGCGTGCCGCCGTGCCGGTGTATTCAACGGTGACGGGGGCGGCGCAGGACGGCGCGGCCTTCGACGCGGCCTATTGGGGGCGCAACGTCCGCCAGCCGGTGCGCTTTGCGGCAGCCGTCAGCCAACTGATTCAGGAAGGATACACGACTTTTCTGGAAATCAGCCCGCATCCGGTTCTGTCGGGTATGGTTGTTCAATGCCTGGAGGCTGAAGGGCAGGCGGGCGTGGTCGCTGCCTCGCTGCGCCGCAATCGGGACGAACGCGAAACCATGCTGGACGCGCTGGGCGATCTGTTTGCTGCCGGTTATCCGGTGCAGTGGGAACGGTTTTACCCATCCGGCGGGCGTGTGGTCTTCGATCTGCCGGCTTATCCCTGGCAGCGGGAACGCTACTGGGTCGAGCCACCGCAAAAACCGCCGGCGCTGCCACAGCGTATGGCAGGCGCGCATCCCCTGTTGGGGCAGCGGGTGAAATCACCGCTGATCGAAGGCGCGCTTTTTGACACGCTGATTAACCCGCGCGACCCGGCGTTCCTCAACGATCATCGCATCTGGGGGGCGGCGGTTGTGCCTGCGGCGGCTTATCTGGAAGCCGCGCTGTCGGCGGCGGCGACGGTATACGGGGAGATGGGCGTCGTTTCACTGAACGATGTGTTCATTCAAGAGGCGTTGGTACTGCCGGAGGAGCAGACCCGGACGGTGCAGCTTCACCTGTCGGCACATCAGAATGGCGCGGCGGATTTTAAGTTTTACAGCCTGAGCGGCGAAGACATCTGGACGCTGCATGTGGCCGGGCGGTTGAGTCTGGCGCAGCCCGATGGCGCGGCGGTTTCTGAGCCGTTCTCGCCTGAAGCAGTTCAATCCCGCTGCGGGGTGTTCCCGGCACAGGAACATTATAATCTGGCCTGGGAGAGCGGCATCGAATTCGGCCCGGCTTTTCATGGCATCGAACAGATGTGGCGGCAGGATGGCGAGGCGCTGGCGTTTATTTCGCTGCCGAAATCGCTGGCGGCAGAGGCGAGTATCTACCGGATTCACCCGGTCATGCTGGATGCCTGTATCCAGGCGATGGCCGCTGCGCTGCCCGGTTACGATGAACATCTGGACACGTACCTGCCCGTCAGCTTCGACAGGTTGCGCTTGTATGCCCGCCCCGGCGAGACGGTATGGAGTCATGCGCGGCTTTACCCCGCTATGGCCGGCGGTCACGATACGGTGACAGGCGATATTCAGGTGTTTGACGCGGTGGGGCAGTTGGTGCTGGACATGCGCGGCCTGCGTTTGAAACGCGCCAGCCGCGAGGCGCTGCGCCGCGCCGTCCACAAACAAGCCGGTGAAACGCCGGGCGATTGGTTTTACGAAGTGGCCTGGCAGCTCGCGCCGGTTTTTGAGCCGGAAAGCCGGAGCGAACCTGGCGCGTGGCTGATTTTCGCCGACCAGATGGGTATCGGCGAGGCGCTGGCGGCGCAGCTGGAAGCGTTGGGCGAGGGGTTTGTTCTGGTCAAACCAGGCGCGGATTATCGCGTGCTGAGTGACCGCCTGATACAGGTTAACCCCGCGAGCCGGGATGATTTTCAGCGGCTTATTCGAGATGCTTATGCGAGCAGCGCCTATCGGGGAATCGTTCATCTGTGGGGGCTGGACGTGCCGCCGCTGGGACAGGGTGATTTCTCACCGGCGGATGCGCAGGAAGTGAGCCTGGGCGGCGCGCTGCATCTGTTGCAGGCACTGGTTGCGTCAGGGATGTCCGATCTGCCGGGGCTGTGGCTGGTCACGCGCGGGGCGATGCCCGTCGACGGTGCGCCTGCCGCGCCGGAACAGTCTCCGCTGTGGGGGCTGGCGAACACTATTTTTCTTGAACATCCCGAACTGCGCCCCGTCTGTGTTGACCTGGACCCGGCGCAGGACGCCGCCGCATCGGCCCAGGCGCTCGCGCGCGAAATCCGGTCGGCAGACGGTCAAGACCGGCTGGCGCTGCGCGGCGATGGGCGCTACGCGGCACGGTTGGTTCGCGGCCAGGCTGCCCGGACGCAGGCCGATCATGAAGAACAGCCGATGACGCTGGACATCAGCGCGCGCGGCGTCCTTGATAACCTGGTTCGCGTGCCGATGATACGATCCGTACCGGGGCCGGGCGAGGTCGAAGTGCGCGTGCGGGCGTCGGGGGTGAACTTCCGCGACGTGCTGAACGCACTGGGTATGTACCCCGGCGATCCCGGCCCGATGGGTGATGAGTTCGTCGGAGAAATCGTCCGGGTGGGTGAAGGTGTGACAGACTATCAGGCCGGTGATGTCGTGCTGGGTATGTCGCCGGCCAGCTTCAGCACTTACGTTATTGCGCCGGTGATGAAAATCGTCCCCAAACCGGCAGCTTTGAGTGATGAAGAAGCAGCCACCATCCCGATCACGTTCATGACGGCTTATTACGCGCTGCATCATCTGGCGGGTATGTCTGCCGGGGAGCGCGTGTTGATTCATGCCGGGGCGGGCGGCGTCGGTTTGGCGGCGATACAGCTTGCCCAGCGCGCCGGAGCGGAAATCTTTGCTACCGCCGGCAGCCCGGAAAAACGCGCCTTCTTAAAATCGCTGGGCGTGCAGTATGTGATGGACTCGCGCACGCTGCGTTTTGCCGGTGAGATTATGGAAATCACCGGCGGGCGCGGGGTGGACGTGGTGTTAAATTCGCTGGCAGGCGATTTTATCCCCAAGAGCCTGTCGGTGCTGGCGGACGGCGGGCGCTTCCTGGAGATCGGTAAAACCGGAATCTGGACGGTCGAGCAGGTGGCGGAACTGAACCCCACGCTGCGCTACTACACGATTTACCTGGGCGACGTGATCCGGCAGGACCCGCCGCTGGGCCAGGCGATGTTCCGCGACCTGATGAGCATGTTTGAAGAAGGCACGCTCCATCCGCTGCCGCACCGGGTCTTTCCGGTTGAGGATGCGGTCAGCGCGTTCCGGTTTATGGCGCAGGCCAAACACATCGGCAAACTGGTGCTGAAGCAGCCGGGTGGCAGCGCGGCCAGCATTCGCCCGGACGCAACCTATCTCATCACCGGCGGCCTGGGCGGCATCGGTCTGCATATTGCCGGCTGGCTGGTGGAGCAGGGGGCGCGGCATCTGGTGCTGACCGGACGCGGCGCGCCCGCCGAGCCTGCTCGTATAGCCATTGAGAAGATGGAGTCGTCCGGGGCGCGGGTGATAACCGCCCAATCTGATGTAGCCGATGCAGCCGCCGTGAAGGCTTTGATGGCGGAAATCGAACGGGCGCTGCCGCCTTTGCGCGGCATCATCCATGCGGCGGGGACGCTGGACGACGGCGTGCTGCTTCAGCAGGACTGGTCGCGGTTTACGACGGCGCTTTATCCCAAGCTGAACGGCGCATGGAATCTTTACCGGAGCAGCGCCGGGCTTCCACTGGATTTCTTCATCCTCTTTTCGGCGGGTGCTGCGCTGCTGGGTTCGCCGGGGCAGGGGAATTATACCGCCGCCAATGCTTTTCTCGACTCGTTCGTTCATGTCTGCCGCGCACAGGGATTACCCGCGCTCGGCATTAACTGGGGCGCGTGGGAAGACACGGGCATGATGGCCGGACTCAGCAGCCCGGAACGCTGGGCAAAAGAGGGTATCGGCGCACTGACGCCTGAACAGGGGCTTGAGGCTTTCGCGCTGGCGCTCCAGAACCGGCAGGCCGCGCAGATCGCCATCCTGCCGATGGCCTGGGGAGACTTCGCGCAGTCGAGCCGAATGCGCCCCTTCTTTGCGGAAGTTGTCCGCGCGCACCAGCCCACGGCTCAGGTCGGCAGAACGCCGCAGCGCCAGGCCGAACCGTCTGATCTGCTGCGCCGTTGGGGGGAAACCATCCCCAATCGCCGCCGCCGCCTGCTGCTGGACACGATTCGGGACGAGGTGATTCGCGTGTTGGGGCTGCGACCAACCACTACCATTGACCCGCGCCAGCCCCTCAACGAACTGGGGCTGGACTCGCTGATGGCGGTTGAACTGCGGAATACGTTAATTACGATGCTGGACTGCACGCTGCCCGCGACGCTGCTTTTTGACTACCCGACCAGCGACGCGCTGGCGGATTATCTGATGAAAAACGTACCCGCGCTGGCACAGACTCAGGCCAAAGCCGAGCCGGAGAAAAAGCCGATAGCGCAGGAAAGCCGGCGTGAAGTGGCAGCCGAACTGCAACAACTGTCGGATGCCGAGGCAGAAGCGTTACTTCTGGCGGAACTGGAAGAGCTGAACGAGGGTGAAAACGATGGCTGATACACGCAATGAGGAACTGTCGCCGGTTAAACGCGCGCTGCTGGAACTGCGCGAGATGCGCGCCCGGCTGGATGAAGTCCAGCGCCGCCAGCACGAGCCGATTGCGATTATCGGTGCCGGGCTGCGTTTCCCCGGTGGCGCGAACGATCTGGAGTCGTTCTGGCGGCTGCTGCGGGATGGTGTGGATACGATCACGGAAGTGCCGCCCGACCGCTGGGACATCAACGCTTTTTATGATCCCGATCCGATGAAACCCGGCAAGATGTCCACCCGCTTTGGCGGATTTCTGGAGGGTATAGATCAGTTCGACCCGCAGTTTTTTGGCATTTCCCCGCGCGAGGCAGCGAGCATAGACCCGCAGCAGCGGCTTCTGATGGAAACGACCTGGGAGGCGCTGGAAAACGCCGGACAGTCGCCCGACCGGTTGTTTGGCAGCTCGACCGGCGTATTCGTCGGTATCAGCCACAGCGATTACCTGCATCTGATTTTCCAGGACATCAACCAGATTGATGTTTATTCGACCACCGGCAGCGCGCTCAGCATCGCCGGGGGGCGGCTTTCGTACATCCTGGGGCTTCAGGGGCCGAACATCTGCATAGATACGGCCTGTTCGTCCTCGCTGGTGGCGGTGCATCTGGCGGTGCAAAGTCTGCGTCTGGGCGAAAGCGACGTGGCGCTGGCGGGCGGGGTTGGTTTGATCCTGATGCCGGAAATCACCGTCAACTTTTCCAAGTCGCAGATGATGGCCGCCGATGGCCGCTGCAAAACGTTTGACGCGGCGGCGGACGGTTACGTGCGCGGCGAAGGCTGCGGCATGATCGTCCTTAAGCGGCTGTCCGACGCGCTGGCCGACGGCGATCATATCCTGGCCGTCATCCGGGGGTCGGCGATCAACCAGGATGGCCGCAGTGGGGGAATGACCGCGCCCAACGGCCCATCACAGGAAAGCGTTATCAGCGCCGCGCTGGCGAATGCCAGGGTCAAACCGCAAGACGTGACGTACATCGAAGCGCATGGTACGGGTACATCGCTGGGCGATCCGATTGAAGTCCAGGCACTTGGCGCGGTGTTCGGCGCAGCGCATTCGGCGGATAACCCGCTGATGCTCGGCTCGGTCAAAACCAACATCGGCCACCTGGAAGCGGCAGCCGGTATCGCCGGGCTGCTGAAGGCGGTGGCAGCTTTGCAGCACCATGAGATTCCGCCGCATCTGAATCTGAAAGAGCCGAATCCATATATTCCCTGGTCGCAGTACCCGATCATTGTGCCGACGGCGCGCACACCCTGGATGCCGCCCGGTGGCAAACGGTTTGCCGGTGTTAGTTCGTTCGGCTTCAGCGGCACGAACGCGCATATCGTCCTGGAAGAAGCGCCGGCGGTCGTGCGCGAGTCCGCGCCGATCGAGCGCCCGCTGCATCTGCTAACGCTTTCGGCGCGCAGCCCGGAGGCGCTGGCGGCGCTGACCGGGCGTTACGAGGGCTTTTTTGAGCAGAACCCGGATGCGTCGTTTGCCGACGTATGTTACACGGCGGCGGCAGGACGCGCGCATTTTCTGCACCGGCTGGCGGTCGTCGCCGGTTCGTCGCAGGAAGCCCGCGAGAAGCTGGCGGCCTACGCCGCCGGGGAAGCGCCGCTGGGTGTGTTCGGCGGGCAGGCGCAGGGGGCGGGACAGCCGGAAGTCGCTTTCCTGTTCACCGGGCATGGGGCGCAGTATTTGCAGATGGGCCGTGAGCTGTACGATACGCAGCCGGTTTTCCGCGCGGCCATAGATCGCTGCGACGAACTGCTGCGACCGTATCTGGAACGGTCGCTGCTGGAGGCGCTTTACCCGGAGGCCGGGCAACCGTCGCTGATGGAAGGCATGGCCTATACGCAGCCGGCGCTGTTTGCCATTCAGGTCGCGCTGGCCGACCTGTGGCGCTCGTGGGGCATTGAGCCGACGATGGTCATGGGACACAGCGTTGGGGAATATGCGGCGGCCTGCGTGGCCGGGGTGTTCAGCCTAGAGGATGGCCTCAAGCTGGTGGCAGCGCGCGGTCGGCTGATGGAATCGCTGCCGGAAACGGGGCAGATGGTGGCCGTGTTCGCCGACGAAAATACCGTCGCCCAGGTCGTCGCGCCTTATGCCGACCGGGTTTCAATCGCCGTCATCAACGGGCCGCAGAATATTGTCATCTCCGGCGCGGCTGAGGCGGTCGAGGCGGTTGTCGAAAAACTGAAGGCGGACAAAATCAAATCCCGGCGGCTGGCGGTGGCGCAGGCTTCCCATTCGCCGCTGATTGACCCAATGCTGGATGAATTCGAGCAGGTGGCGCGGACGGTGACTTATGCCGAGCCGAATCTCGCGCTGCTTTCCTGCACCACCGGCCAGATTGTTGAGCCTGGCGAAGTCACCAATGCCGCCTACTGGCGTCGGCACATCCGCCAGCCGGTGCGCTTTGCGACGGCGATGGAGACGCTCTACAAACAAGGACTGCGCGTCTTTGTGGAAATCGGCCCGAACCCCACGCTGCTGGCGCTGGGGCAGCGCAACCTGCCGGACAACACGGGAGTATGGCTGCCGTCGCTGCGCGAAGGTGTGAGCGACTGGATGCAGATGCTCGAAAGCGCCGGGCAGCTTTATATCGCGGGCGCGCGGCTGGACTGGGAGGGCTTCGACCGGGGCTATGCACGGCGCCGGCTGCCGCTGCCGACTTATCCGTTTCAGCGTGCGAGTTATTGGGCAGATGTCGCGCGGACTTCTGCCGCGCCATCCGCGCCGGCGTGGGAAGCCATCCTCACCGCCGGACAGCATCAGGCGCAGCAGGGGCCGCTTGATCTGAACGTACAGACCTATCCGCAGCGGTGGGACTGCCTCGACCGGCTGACGACCGCCCATATCCTGAACAGCCTGCACGAACTGGGCGTTTTCACCCAGGCAGGCGAGGCGCACACGCTGGATGAACTGCTGCCCCGCTTTGGCATCCAGCCGGTTTATCGCAATCTGATGCGACGCTGGCTGAACAAACTGGTTTCGCTGGATCTGCTGGCCGAACGCGAGGGGACATACATGTGTTCCCGGCCTCTGCCACCCGCCGATTTAGATATGATCTGGGATGAAATGCAGCGCGTGATGGCCGATCTGCCGTTCGTGCTGGACTATTTCGGGCGGTGCGGCTCGAAGCTGACCGCTGTGATAACCGGCGCGGAAAGCCCGCTGGAAACGCTGTTCCCCGGCGGCTCGTTTGCGCTGGCGGAAGACCTGTATCAGAACTGGTCGCTGTCCCGGTATTACGCCGGCATCGCGCGCGCCGTCCTGGAAGCAGTCGTGCGGACGCTGCCGCCGGGTAAAACCCTGCGCGTCCTGGAAATTGGCGCAGGCACCGGCGCGACCACCTATTCGCTGCTGCCGGTGCTGCCGCCGGAGCGGACGGTTTATACCTTCACGGACGTGTCCGACCTGTTTCTGGCGCAGTCGTCGCAGAAGTTTAAAGCCTATCCATTTGTGCATTACGCGCTGCTGGACATCGAACAGCCGCCGGCGTCGCAGGGCTTTTCGCCGCATGGTTATGACGTGATCGTTGCCGCCAACGTGCTGCACGCCACCCGCGACCTGAACCAGACGCTGCAAAACGTACAATCGCTGCTTGCGCCGGGCGGGCTGCTGCTGCTTGACGAAACGACCGAACATCTGCCCTGGTTCGACATGACCACCGGCTTAATCGGCGGCTGGCAGCGGTTTGAGGATAATCTGCGCGGCGATAACCCGCTGTTAAGGCCGGAGCAGTGGACGGCAGTATTAGAGGCGAACGGCTTTTCGACCGTGAAAGCCTGGCCGGAAGCGGGCGCGCCGACCGAAATTCTGGCGCAGCATATCATCGTGGCGCAAACCGGACAAACCAGCTATGCTGGGTATGGTGGGGCTGATGCATCCCGTCAGACCGGCAGGGTTTATGATGACGGTCAACCCGCCGCCCCTGAAAATCTCGCTCAGGAATTTATGCGCCAGCTTCAATCCGTACTGCCGGATGAGCGGCATGATCTGATGGTGGACTATGTGCGGCAGCGGGTCGCCAGGGTGCTGCGTATGGACGCGCGCCAGACGCTTGACCGTCACCAGCGGCTGCTGGATATGGGGCTGGATTCGCTGATGGCGCTGGAACTGCGGACGCTGTTGAGCGGCGGGCTTGATCTGAGCGAAGGGCTGCCGGCGACTCTGGTTTTTGACTATCCGACGATTGACAGTGTGGCAACCTACCTGGAAGGCGTGACCGGATTGATTGGCGAAGCGGGCGAACAGCCTGCCGACAGGCCGTCGCCTGAGCAGACTGCCCAGGCGACGCGTGCGGCGGAAATCGCCGATCTGTCTGATGAGGAAGTGGAAGCTCTGCTGCTGAAAAAACTCCGGCGCTAGAAAGATCGCCCGCGAGTACAACATCATCCCGGAAAGACAGCGATGAGCCGCGCAATTTTAGGCGTAATTTATGTCTTCCGGGTAGTTTTGATGTGCGTTGATTGGGGGATGGTTTATGACCGGTAAGACGGATGGGACGCAACTCTCGCCATTGAAGCAGGCTTTTCTGGCGCTGGAAGAAATGCAGGCCAGGCTGGAGGCGGTTGAAAAGGCGCGGACGGAACCGATTGCCATCATTGGGATGGGCTGTCGTTTTCCGGGCGGCGCGGATAGCCCTGAACGGTACTGGGATTTGCTGCGCGACGGTGTAGACGCGATCAGCGAGATTCCCCCGGATCGCTGGGATGTGGATGCGTTTTATGACCCCGACCCGAATGTGCCGGGCAAAAGCTCGGTGCGGTACGGGGCGTTCATTCGCCAACCGGTAGATCACTTCGATCCTCAGTTTTTCAGCATCTCTCCGCGTGAGGCCGGCAGTATGGACCCGCAGCAGCGGCTTCTGCTGGAGGTCAGTTGGGAGGCGCTTGAACACGCCGGCATCGCGCCCGATAAACTTTCCGGCGCGCCGGTCGGGGTGTTCGTGGCCGTAACAAGCAGCGACTATGCCCAGCTTTTTATGAAAGCGGGCGACGCTACGCTGCTGGACGCCTATTATGCCTCCGGCATCGCGCACAGCATTGTGTCTGGGCGGCTGTCGTATTTCCTGGGGCTGCAAGGGCCAAGCCTGACGATAGACACGGCCTGTTCATCTTCGCTGGTGGCGACGCATCTGGCGGTTCAGAGCTTACGGAATGGTGAATGCCGGATGGCGCTGGCGGGCGGCGTGAACCTGATGCTTTCGCCCGACAATTACGTGGCGCTGTCGAAGTACGGCATGTTAGCGCCGGATGGCCGGTGTAAGGCTTTTGATGCGGAAGCCGACGGATTCGTGCGCGGCGAGGGCTGCGGCATGGTCGTCATGAAGCGCCTGGCGGACGCGCAGGCCGATGGCGACCGCATCCTGGCCGTGATACGCGGCTCGGCGCTCAACCAGGACGGCCCCAGCAGCGGCCTGACCGCGCCCAACGGCCCAGCGCAGCAGGCCGTCATCCGTGCGGCGCTGGACAATGCTGGCGTCGAAGCGTGGCAGGTGGGTTACGTCGAAACGCATGGCACGGGTACATCACTCGGCGATCCGATTGAAGTCCAGGCCATCGGCGCGGCGCTGTGCGCGGGCCGCGCCGATGACAATCCGCTCGCTATCGGCTCGGTCAAAACCAACATCGGCCACCTGGAAGCGACGGCGGGGATCGCCGGTCTGATGAAAGCCGTGCTGTGTCTGATGCACCGGGAAATTCCGCCGCACCTGCATTTTCATAATCCCAGCCCGCACATCCCCTGGCAAAAGTGGCCGATCATTGTGCCGACTGAATTGACGCCCTGGTACGGCGTGGACGGCAGGCTGATCGCCGGGGTGAGTTCGTTCGGCTTCAGCGGCACGAACGCACATGTGGTTCTGGAAGCCGCGCCCGCGATTGAGCCGGTCGAAGCGGCGGTGGAACGCCCGCTGCATGTGCTGGCGCTGTCCGCCAGAAACGAGGCGGCGCTGCGCGAACTGGCCGGGCGTTTCAACGATTATCTGGCAGACGAAACCACTGCGCGGCTGGCGGACGTGTGTTTTACGGCCAATGCCGGACGCGCGCATTTTAACCATCGTGTCTCTATTACTGCCGGGTCGCCGGACGAACTGCGCGAAAAACTGGCCGCTTTCCTGAACGGGCAGGAAGCCGCCGGGCTGGTCGGCGGTCTGGTGGAGCGGGTGGACAAACCTAAAGTCGCCTTCCTGTTCACCGGTCAGGGCGCGCAGTATGTGAATATGGGGCGGCAGTTATATGAAACGCAGCCCGCTTTTCGCGCGGCACTCGACCGATGCGCCGAGATTTTAGCGCCGCACCTGGAATACCCGCTGCTTTCGGTTTTGTACCCCGAACCGGGCCGGGAATCGGCGCTGCTGGACGATACGGCCTATACGCAGCCGGCGCTGTTCGCGCTGGAATATGCACTGGCGCAACTGTGGCGCTCATGGGGCGTCGAGCCTTCCGCCGTGATGGGACACAGCGTTGGCGAATTCGTGGCTGCCTGTATCGCCGGAGTCTTCAGCCTAGAAGATGTACTGCGGTTGATCGCCACGCGCGGACGGCTAATGAGCAGTCTGCCGGAAGGCGGGGCGATGGCGGCGGTCTTCGCCGGCGAGGCGCGCGTGACAGAGGCGATTGCCGCCTACGCCGATTGTGTGTCTATCGCCGCCGTGAACGGGCCGGATAACATCGTCATTTCGGGCGATGGGGCGGTGGTGCAGACGATACTCGATACGCTTAAAAGCGAAGGGGTTAAGTCGAAGCGGCTGGCGGTTTCTCATGCGTTCCATTCGCCGCTGATGGACTCGATTCTTGAGCCGTTCGAGCAGGCGGCGGCTTCGGTGCAGTATGCGCCGCCGCGCATTCGGCTGCTGTCGAATGTGAGCGGGCAGGCCGCCGGGGCGGAAGTGACGACGCCGGCCTACTGGCGGGGGCATGTGCGGCAGGCGGTGCAGTTCGCCCGGACGATTGAGTCGCTGCACCGGCAGGGATACGAAATTTTTCTGGAAATCGGCCCCGGCCCGACGCTGATGGGCATGGGACAGCGCTGCCTGGCGGATGTCGAAAACCCCGGCGTGTGGCTGCCTTCGCTGCGCCCCGGACGGGATGATTGGGAACAGATGCTCGGCAGCCTGGGGGCGCTGTATGTTCAGGGCGTGGCGGTGGACTGGGCCGGCTTCGACCGGGATTACCCGCGCCACAAGCTGGCGCTGCCGACTTATCCTTTCCAGCGCAGTGCGTACTGGGTAGCGCAGTTTAAGGCGCAAACCCGGCGCGCCGCCGTGCCGCGCGGGGACGTGCTGCATCCGCTGCTGGGCAGCCGCGTGCGGTCGCCGCTGAAAATCATCCAGTTTGAGAATGTTTTGTCCGCCGAGACGCTGCCGTTTTTGAACGATCACCGTATTTATGGCACGGCGCTGCTGCCGGCTACCGGCTTCATCGAAGCGGCGGTGGCGGCGGGGCGAGTTCTGTACGGCGGCGGGCAGGTCGAGGATTTTGTCATCCACGAAACGCTGGTGGTGGGGGACGAGGGGCGCGTGGTTCAGGTGGTTGTGACGCCGCGTGAGGACGAACGGGCCGCCTTCGAGTGCTTCAGCCAGGGCGAAGGCGATGAGGACTGGCAGCTTCACGCATCCGGCGCGCTGGTCGGCGAGAAACCCGCCGCGCCGCAGGCGGTTTCGCTGGAAGCGGCGCACGCCCGCTGTACCGAGACGATCAGCCGAGAGGCGCATTATGCCCGTCTGCGCGACAGCGGCCTGGACTTCGGCAGCAGCTTAACAGGCGTGGTCGAAATCCACCGGCGCGATGGCGAGGCGCTGGGTCTGATTCGCCTGCCGGAAATCAACATGCCGGAACTGTCGGCTTACCATATGCATCCGGCTCTGCTGGACGCCTGCGTGCAGGTGATGGCCGCCACTATGCCGGATACGGGCGAGGTCTTCCTGCCGTTGAGTTTCGACTATTTCCGCCTGTACCGGCAGCCATCGGCGCAGGTATGGGGACACGCGCAGCTCCAGAGCAGGCCGGACGGTCAGCGGGAAACGTTCGGCGGGGACGTGCGGGTGCTGGATGACGGCGGGCAGGTGATCGCGGAAATCCTGGGGATGCGCTTCAAACGCGCCGGCCAGGATATTCTGCTCAGTCTGGCGCAGTCACAGGTGGATGACTGGCTGTACGAGGTGGACTGGCTGCCGCTGGAAGGTTTCGGCCAGGTGGACGCCCCGGCGGAAGCGCGCGATTTACCTGCGCCGGAACAGTTGGCCGAGCAGCTTCATCCGCGATTGGCGGCGCTGGCGACACAGCACGGGCTGCCTCGTTATACCGGTGAGCTGCTGCCGCAGATGGAAAAACTGAGCGCCGGTTATGTAATTCAGGCTTTGCGGCGCTTGGGCTGGAATCCCCATCCCGGCGAACGATTTTCCACCGAAGAACTGGCCGACGAACTGGGTATTCTGCGGCAGCACCGGCGTTTGTTAGGGCGGCTGCTGGAAATCCTGAGCGAGGACGGTTTGCTTAAACGCGCCGGCGACGGGTGGGAAGCTGTTCAAATGCTGCCGGTTGTGCCGGGGACTGAGGGACGCCTCCATGCCTTAATTGAGCAGTACCCGGAATATGGCGCTCAGTTGGAAATCACCGGGCGCTGCGGCCAGCAGCTGGCCGAGGCGCTGACCGGCCAGGTGGATTACCTGCAACTGCTGTTCCCGGACGGCGGCATCGCTACCGCCGAACGCCTGTACCGCGAACCGCCGGTCGCGCACATTTATAACGGGCTGATGGGTGAAGCGGTCGCGGCGGTGATCGAACGGCTGCCGCAGGATCGCCCGATTCGTATCCTGGAGATCGGCGGCGGCACGGGCGGCACGACCTCTTACGTCGCGCCGGTTCTGCCTGCCGGGCGGGTGTCGTACCTGTTCACCGATATTTCGCCGCTGTTCCTCGCCAGGGCGGAGCAGAAATTTGCCGATTATCCTTTCATACGCTACCAGACGCTTGACATCGAATCTGACCCGGCGGCGCAGGGCTTGGCCGGGCAGTCGTTCGATCTGGTGATCGCGGCCAATGTCATCCATGCGACGGCTGATCTGCGCGTGACGCTGGGCTTTATTCGCCAGCTTCTCGCGCCGGGCGGCCTGCTGCTGATGCTGGAAGTGACCGCGCCGGAACGCTGGGTAGACATCACCTTTGGACTGACTGACGGTTGGTGGCGGTTCGTGGACAGCGACCTGCGCCCGGCCTATCCGCTGCTTAAACCGGCGCAGTGGTTCGATGTGCTGCGTCAGGTCGGTTTTTCCGGGGCGGCGGCGCTGCCGGAAAACAGCGCGGACTACATGGAGCAGGCGATTATCCTGGGGCAGAACGCGGCCCAGGAAAGCGGAAACTGGCTGATTTTCGCCGATGGCGGCGGGGCCGGACAAATGCTGGCGGAAGACCTGCAAGCGCGTGGGCAGATCTGCGCGCTGGTCTTCCCCGGTGAGGCTTACGCGGCGTTGGGCGATGGCTGCTGGCAGATCAATCCGGCGGAAACGGACGATTATCAGCGGCTTCTGCGGGATGCCGGCGGCGCGTCTTATCGCGGCGTGGTGCATCTGTGGAGTCTGGATATCGAACCCGGCGCGCTGGACTGGGCGCTGCCGCTGGGTTATGGCAGCGCGTTGAATCTGGTCAAGGCGCTGGCGGCAGTCGGTGGAGAAGCGCCGCGTTTGTGGCTGGTCACGCGCGGGGCGCAGCCTGCCGCCTGGGAGTCGCAGCCTGTAGCAGTCGAACAGTCGCCGTTGTGTGGATTGGGCAAAGTGATCGCGCTGGAGCATCCCGAACTGCGCGCCGCGCGGGTTGACCTCGATCCGGCAGAAAGCGCCGAAAACCGCCGGATGCTGCTGGAGGCGGTCTGGTCGGCAGATGGCGAAGACCAGATCGCAGCGCGTAACGGCGGTTGGTATGGCGCGCGGCTGGTGCGCGGCCTGGGCATCCGGCACCGACCGGCGAACACCGAACAGCCGGTGCAGCTTGAGATCACGGCGCGCGGCACGCTGGACAACCTGGTGTTACAGCCGGCAGTCCGCCGGCGCCCCGGCCCCGGCCAGATCGAAATCCGCGTTCATGCGACAGGGCTGAACTTTAAGGATGTCCTGAACACGCTGGGCATGTATCCGGGCGACCCCGGCCCGCTGGGCGGCGAGTGCGCCGGGCGGGTGACAGCCGTCGGCGAAGGCGTAACGGCGTTCAGGCCAGGCGACGACGTGATCGCCCTGGCCGGGGGATGTTTCGGCACGTTTGTGACCGCCGATGCGGCGCTGGCTGCGCCCAAACCACCGGCACTCTCGTTCGAGGAGGCCGCCGGCGTGGCGATTCCCTTTATCACCGCTTATTACACGCTGATCTATCTCGGCAAACTGTCGGCAGGGGAGCGTGTGTTAATCCACGCGGCGGCGGGCGGCGTCGGCATGGCGGCGGTGCAGCTTGCTCAGCGCGCCGGGGCGGAAATCTTCGCCACCGCCGGCAGCCCGGAAAAACGCGAATTCTTAAAATCGCTCGGTGTACAGCACGTGATGGACTCGCGCACGCTGGACTTCGCCGATGAGGTGATGCGGATCACCGGCGGGCGCGGGGTGGACATGGTGCTGAATTCGCTGGCGGGGGAGTTCATCCCTAAGAGCCTGTCGGTGCTGGCGGAGGGCGGGCGTTTCCTGGAAATCGGCAAGAGCGGTCTGCTCACCGACGAGCAGGCCGCCGCATTGGGGCGCGGCAGGTCGTATTTGATCGTGGACTGGACGGACGATGTTCGCCGCAATCCGGCTTTAATCCGCGAAATGCTGCTGGACATCCTAGCGGCGCTGGACGATGGTTCGCTGCGCCCGCTGCCGGTTCGCACTTTCCCGATACACGAAGCCGTCAGCGCCTTCCGGTATATGGCGGCGGCGCGGCATATCGGCAAGATTGTGATTTCGCAGGATACAGGCGCGCCGATTCGTTCGGACGGCACCTACTGGATCACCGGCGGCCTGGGCGGCCTGGGTTTGCTGACGGCGGAATGGCTGGTCGAGCAGGGCGCGCGCAGCCTGGTGCTGATGGGACGGCGCGGCGCAGATGATACCGCCCGCCGGGCGATTGCGCGAATGGAGCAGGCCGGGGCGCGGGTGTTTGTGGCGCAGGGGGACGTTTCTGACGAGCAGGATGTGACGCGGATTCTGGAAGGAATCCGGCAAACGCTGCCGCCGCTGCGCGGCATCATTCATTCGGCGGGCGCGCTGGATGACGGCGTGCTGCTTCAGCAGGATTGGTCGCGGTTCGCCACCGTGTTTGCGGCGAAAGTGGACGGCACATGGCTGCTGCACCGGCTGACGCAAAACCTGCCGCTGGACTTTTTCGTGATGTATTCATCGGTGGCATCCCTGATCGGCTCGTCCGGGCAGGGCAACCATGCCGCCGCCAACGCCTTTATGGACGCGCTGGCCTACCACCGTCGAGCGCAGGGGCTGCCGGCGCTCAGCATCAACTGGGGCGCGTGGTCGGAGATCGGCGCGGCGGTCGAACATGATGTATTCGGTCGTATCGGGTTGCAGGGGGTCGGCGCGATACCCCCGGCGGAAGGGCTGCGCGTGCTGGCGGGATTGATGCAGGGGCCTTCGCCGCAGGTTGGTGTCATGCCGGTGGCCTGGTCGAAGTTCCTGCGGCGGTTCGCTGCCGGGGCGGAGCCACCCTTCTTTGCGGAAATCGCCCGCGAGACGCGGCAAAAACAGGCTGTGGTGGCCGCCTCTCAAACACAACCGGAGACACAGCCGGATATTCTGCGGCAGTTGGCAGAGGCCGTCCCGGCCAAACAGCGGGCGCTGCTGGCGGCTTTCGTGCAGGAACAGGCGGCGCGGGTGCTGGAACTGGACTCGCCGCGCGCGGTCGGCGAACGGACGCCCCTGAGTGAAATGGGGCTGGATTCGCTGATGGCCGTCGAACTGCGTAACCGCCTGGGCAGCGGCCTGGGGTTAAAACGTTCGCTGCCGGCAACCCTGGTTTTTGACTATCCAACGGTTGAGGCGATTGCCGGGTATCTGGCGCAGGAGGCGCTGGGGCTGGAACAACCGCAGCCGGAGGCCGCGCCTGCGCCGTCGCATGAGCCGGTTGTGAGCGGAGACGCGATGGCCGATTTGCTCGACGCGCTTGAAAACCTGTCTGATGAAGAAATAGACCGGCGCTTATCCGAAAAGACGAAAAACGGGGATTAACTGATATGAGCGATCTGCTCGACCGAATCAGCCAGCTTTCACCCAAACGGCTGGCGCTGCTGGTGATGGATTTGCAGGCCAGACTGGAGGCCAGCGAACGCCGGAAGTCCGAGCCAATCGCTATCATCGGCATGGGCTGTCGTTTCCCCGGCAGCGCCAATAATCCCGATCTGTTCTGGGAGAACCTGCGCAACGGCGTGGACTCGATCACCGATATTCCGGCTTCGCGCTGGGATGCCAGCGAACTGTACGATCCCGACCCGGACGCGCCCGGAAAAATCGCCACGCTGTGGGGCGGCTTTATAGATGATGTTGATCGTTTCGAGCCGCAGTTTTTCGGCATCTCCCCGCGCGAAGCGGTGACGATGGACCCGCAGCAGCGCCTTATGCTGGAAGTGAGCTGGGAGGCGCTGGAAAACGCGGGTTACGCGCCGGATAAACTGTCCGGCAGCAAGAGCGGCGTGTTTGTCGGCATCTGCAATAACGATTATGCCCAGATGATCCTGGGCGGCGACGCCGAATTGTTTGATATGTACGTGTCTACCGGCGGCGCGCACAGCGTGGCTTCCGGGCGCATTTCGTATATCCTGGGGCTGCAAGGCCCGGCGGTGTCGGTGGATACGGCCTGCTCGTCGTCGCTGGTGGCGATTTATATGGCGGTGCAAAGCCTGCGGAATGGCGAATGCCAGATGGCGCTGGCAGGCGGCGTGAATGTCATCCTCGCGCCGGAGGTGACGGTCACGCTGTCCAAAGCCAACATGATGGCATCTGACGGGCGCTGCAAAACATTTGATGCGTCCGCCGACGGATTCGTGCGTTCGGAGGGCTGCGGCGTGGTGGTGCTGAAGCGGCTGTCCGACGCGCTGGCCGATGGCGATCAAATTCTGGCCGTCATTCGCGGCGCGGCCATCAACCAGGATGGCCGCAGCAACGGCCTGACCGCGCCGAACGGCCCGTCGCAGGTGGCCGTGATTCGTGAGGCGCTGGCCGATGCCGACCTCGAACCGCACGAAGTCAGCTATATTGAAACGCACGGCACGGGTACATCGCTGGGCGACCCGATAGAAGTGCAGGCGTTGGGCGCGGCGCTGGGTAAAGGCCGCCCGGCAGATCGGCCATTAATGATCGGTTCGGTCAAAACCAACATCGGCCACCTGGAATCGGCGGCGGGTGTGGCCGGGTTAATCAAACTCGTCCTCAGTTTGCAGCACCGGGAGATTCCGCCGCACCTGCATTTTAACCAGCCCAGCCCCTACATCCCCTGGGACGAACTGCCCGTCACCGTGCCGACGGCGCGCACCCCCTGGGAAGTGGGCGACGGGCGGCGGATTGGCGGCCTGAGTTCGTTCGGCTTCAGCGGCACCAATGTGCATCTGATTGTTGAGGAAGCGCCGGCGCGCCGGCCTGAACCGGCAGCGGTCGAAAGGCCGGCGCATATCCTGGCGCTTTCGGCGCGCAGCGAGGCCGCGCTGCGGGCGCTGGCCGAACGGTATGCAGCGGATTTGGCGAGTAAATCGCCCGAATCGCTGCCGGATGTCTGCTTCACGGCCAACGCCGGGCGGGCGCACCTCAATCACCGGCTGGCGCTGGTGGCCGAAACGCTGCCGCAGATGCGGGAAACGCTGGCCGCTTACTTAAACGGCGAGCGCGTGGACAATCTGATCGCCGGGCAGGTGGGGCCGCGTATGGGCCTCGCTTTCCTGTTCACAGGGCAGGGGTCGCAGTACGTCCAGATGGGGCGCGAACTGTACGAGACTCAGCCGACCTTCCGCCAGGCGCTCGACCGCTGCAACGAACTGCTGAAGCCGGAACTCGGCCAATCGCTGCTGGCGGTGCTGTACCCTGAGCCCGGCCAGGACTCGCCCCTGAACGACATTCTGTTTGCCCAGACGGCTCAGTTCGCCGTCGAATACGCGCTGGCCGAACTGTGGCGCTCGTGGGGAATCGTGCCGTCGGTGGTGATGGGTCACAGCGTGGGGGAATATGCCGCTGCCTGCGCGGCGGGTGTGTTCAGCCTGGAAGACGGCCTCAAACTGGTGTCGGCGCGTGGGCGTTTGATGCAGTCGGTTTCGCTGTCCGGCGAGATGGCGACCGTGTTCGGTTCGGCTGAACGGGTGGCGGAAGCGATTAAACCTTACGCCGACCGGGTATCCATCGCCGCCGTCAACGGGCCGGAAAGCGTGGTCATCTCCGGCGAAAAAGTGGCCCTGCAAGCGGTGATAGATCTTCTGAAAGAAGAGCGCATCCGCGCGCGGCGCTTGCAGGTAACGACCGCCTCACATTCACCGCTGATGGAACCGCTGCTGGATGCGTTCATGAAGACGGCGCGGGAAGTCACCTACCACCCGCCGCAGATTGACCTGATCTCCGGCCTGACCGGGCAGCTTGCCGGGCGCGAAATCGCCAGCCCGGAATACTGGCGGCGGCACATGCGGGAAGCGGTGCAGTTTTACCCGGCCATGCAGACACTTTACGAGTTGGGCTGCCGGCTGTTTGTTGAGATCGGCCCCGCGCCCAACCTGCTGGAGATGGGCCAACGCTGTATCCCCGGCGATGACTGCCGCTGGCTGCCATCGCTGCGTCCCGGTCACAGCGATTGGACGCAGATGCTCAAAAGCCTGGGGGGGCTGTATGCCGGCGGCGTGGAAGTGGACTGGGCAGGCTTCGACCGGGATTACCCGCGCCGCCGTCTGCCGCTGCCGACGTATCCTTTCCAGCGCGAACGATACTGGATTGACGCCGCCAGCCGTCAACCGCCGGCTGCCTATCTGTCCGGTAAAACAATTCACCCGCTGCTGGGCGCGCGGCTGCGTTCGCCCGCGCTTCAGGACATTGTGTTTGAGTCCCAGATGAACGCGCATTATCCGGCGTTTCTCGATCACCACCGCATTTATGGCGTGGTGGTTCTGCCATCACCGGCGTACCTGGAAATGGCACTGGCAGGGGCGGAGGACGCTTTTGGGCCGGGGCCGCATGGCGTGGAGAACCTCAGCATCCAGGAGGCGCTGATTCTGCCTGAGGAGGGCTTCCGCGCCGTTCAGTTGGTCATCCGGCCTGCCGGCGAAAACCGGGCATCCTTCCAGGTGTTCAGCCTGGATGAGCGGGATGAGTGGAAGCTCCACGCGACCGGCGGCCTGGCGCTGCGGATCGGCGCGCCGCAGACCGATGGCGATTTTTCGGTCGAAGCTGTTCGCGCGCGCTGCGCCGAACAGATCGGCGGGGACATATATTATGAGCGCGTGCGTGAACTGGGCTTAGAGTTTGGCCTGAACTTCCAGGGCATTCGGAATCTGTGGCGGCGTGACGGCGAAGCCCTGGGGCAGATTCACCTGCCGGAAGGGCTGGTCAACGATGCCAGAAACTACACTATCCACCCGGCGTTTCTGGATGCGTGTTTTCATCTGCTGGGCGCGCCGCTGCCGGATTATAACCTGGACACAGCTTACCTGTTGATCGGTATCGAAAGTTTCCGGCTGTATCGCAGGCCGGGCGCGCAGCTGTGGAATCATACCGTGCTGACCTGGCACGACGAATCGAACAAAGAGACGTTTTCCGGCGACATTCGTCTGTACGACTCGGACGGCCAGCTTGTGGCCGAGGTGGGCGGTTTGCAGCTTAAGCGGGCCGGGCGCGAGGCGCTGATGCGGGTCGCGCGCCAGCGGCCAGATGACTGGCTGTACCGCGTGGAATGGCTGCCGAAAGCGCATCCGGTCAGCGGCGCTGGTTCGCCGCTGGCGGCTGCCGCCCTGGACGATCTCGCCGCGACGATGATTCCGCGGTTAGAGGCGCTCGGCGAACAGCACAACCTGGAAGCCTACCGCGGCTTTTTCGCCCACCTTGACCGCCTGAGTGCGGCGTATGTCACGGCGGCGTTCGGCCAGTTGGGGGTTGATCTGACGCCCGGCGCGCAATTTTCGGCTGAAACGCTGGGGGTGATTGAACCTTACCAACGGTTGTTGTTCCGGCTGCTAAACATCCTAGTGGAGGACGGCATCCTGCGGCACGCAGGCGAGTCCTGGGAAGTGGCGCACCTGCCGGAACTGGATACGCAGGCTTATACGGTTTCGCTGGCCGAGCAGTACCCGGATTACCAGGCCGAACTGTCGCTGGTCGGACGCTGCGGGCCGCAGTTGGCCGGCGCGCTGCGCGGCCAGATAGACCCACTTGATCTGCTGTTCCCCGGCGGCTCTCTCGAATCGCTTGAACAGCTTTACCAGGATGCGTCGTTCGCCCAGGCTTACAATACGCTGGTGCAGGAGACGGTCGCTGAACTGACTGCCGGGTGGCCGGAAGACCGCCCGCTGCGCGTGCTGGAAATCGGCGCGGGAACAGGCGCGACCACCGCGTACCTGCTTTCGGCGCTGCCCCCTGACCGCGTGGAATATGTGTTCACCGATCTGTCGCCGCTGTTCCTGGAGCGCGCCGCCGAGAAGTTTGGCGCGCGGCTGCGTTATGAACGGCTGGACATCGAACAGCGTCCGGCGGCGCAGGGTTTCGTCGGGCAGTCGTTCGATCTGATAATCGCTGCTAACGTGCTGCACGCCACCCGCAATCTGCGCGAGTCCCTGGAACACGCTCGCCAACTGCTCGCGCCGGGCGGCGTGTTGCTGCTGCTGGAAAGCGCCGCGCCGCAGCGGTGGGTTGACCTGACTTTCGGCCTGACCGACGGCTGGTGGCGTTTTGTTGATACCGATCTGCGCCCGTCCTATCCGCTGCTGACGCCGGAAGGCTGGCTGGCACTGCTGGATTCGGTCGGTTTTGAACAGTCCGCTTCGATTGCCGGACGGCAGCCGGGCAGCATCCTGTCGCAGCAGGCCGTTATTCTGGCGCGCGCGCCGCAGGTTGGGGGCCTGGCGGCAGATGCGACGGGGAACTGGCTGATTTTTGCCGACGAGTCCGGTTTCGGCCAGCAGGTGCGAGATGCGCTGGCCGCGCGCGGTGGGCGCTGCCGGTTCGTCAAACCGGGCGATTCTTATCTAGGTGAGGGGCATACCTTCCAGATCAATCCTTTCGAGCCGGATGATTACCGGCGGCTGCTGGCCGAGACCGGGGAAACCTTGCGCGGTGTGGTATACCTGTGGGGGCTGGCGGGGGTTGGCGAGCCGGAATTGAACGATGATGATCTGGCGTTCGTCGAGCAGTATATGTGCGGGGGCGCGCTGTATGTGACGCAGGCGCTGGTCGCAGCCGCACAGCCGGCGGCGCTTTGGCTGGTCACACAGGGCGCACAGCCGGTAGACGGCGATGCTGCCGCGCCGATTCAGGCTACGCTGTGGGGGCTGGGGCGCGTCATCGGCCTTGAACACCCCGAAGCCTGGGGCGGGCTGGTTGACTTGGACGAAATCTCTGCCGAAAGCGCGAGGCGCGTGGTGGCCGAAATCACGCAGCCTGATGGTGAAGATCAGGTCGGGTGGCGGCGCGGACGACGTTATGTGGCGCGGCTGATGCCGACGACAGCGCCGCAGCCGCAGCCGGTGAGCTGGAACGCCAGCGGCGCGTATCTCGTCACCGGCGGCCTGGGCGGGCTGGGGCTGAAGGTCGCGCGCTGGATGGCCGAGCAGGGCGCGGGGTCTATCGTCCTGACCGGTCGGCGCGGGCTGCCCGAACGCGAGCGATGGGACAGCCTGCCGCCGGACAGCGAGGAACGGCGCAAGGTCGAAACAGTGCGGGAAATCGAATCGCTTGGCGCGCAGGTGGTCGTCGCGTCGGTGGATGTCAGCGACCGGGTGGGCATGGAGAGATTGTTCGCCCGGTTCGGCAGCGCGCTGCCGCCTTTGCGCGGCATCGTCCATGCGGCGGCGGCGCTGAGTGACCGAACGATTGCCGACATGGATGCCGAAACGCTGATGGCGATGCTGCGGCCAAAGGTGATCGGCACGCGGGTTCTGGACGATTTAACGCGCGACCTCGATCTTGATTTCTGGGTGCTGTTTTCGTCCACGACCGCGTTGTGGGGATCGCGCTTCCTGGGGCATTATGCGGCGGCGAACGCCTTTCTGGATGCTTTCGCCCACCGGCGCCGGGCATCCGGGCGACCAATCCTCAGCATCAACTGGGGGACGTGGGACGAGATGCGCGCGGCGTCCGCCGCTGGGCAGCAGATGGCGGCGCAGTTCGGCCTCAACCGGATGCCGGCTGACCAGGCGTTACAGTTCATGGGCGATTTCCTGGGTGCGCCTGATCTGGCGCAGATCGTGGTGGCGTCGGTAGATTGGTCGGCCTTAAAACCGGCTTATGAAGCGCGCCGCCAGCGGCCTTTCCTGGAGCGCGTGGAAACGCGGCAGCGCGCCGTAAAACCTGCCCAGGCAGAAGCTAAATCGTCCGATCTGCTGCGGAAACTGCGCGAGGCGCACCCCGACGACCGCCGAGACATCCTGATTGAACATGTTCGGGCGGAGGCCGCCGCCGTGCTGGGCATGGCGCGCCCGGATGATTTAGACATCTATCAGGGGCTTTTTGAGATGGGCATGGATTCGCTGATGTCGGTAGAATTGAAAGGGCGGTTAGAAAACAGCGTTGAACAGTCGCTGCCCTCGACGCTGACCTTCAATTATCCGACCATAGCGGAACTGGCCGAATATCTCGAAACGAAGGCGCTGGCCGACCGGCTGGCCGAAGCGCCGCCGGCGGATAACACGACGGCTGAACCGGCAGCGCCAGCCGGGGCGGACGTCAGCGAGATAGACGATCTTTCGGAAGACGAACTGGCGGCGCTGCTGAGCAAAAAACTGGGTAAACTAAAATGATCGCGCGTCTGACGAGTTCAGTTGCATTGGCCGCCGAGCGGGAATGGCTGCGGGCTATCTTTTACATGTGCCTGTCGGCGGTGTGCTGGTCGGCGATTGAGCTGGCGGGCGAACACTGGGTGAACGACGTTTCGGCCTATCAGGTGGTCTGGACACGGTATGCCTTTCATCTGCTGTTCATGATTGTGGTGCTGGGGCCGCGCTACAAAGCGACCATTATTCGCACGCAGCGGTTTAAATTGCAGATGGCGCGCGCGTTCTGTATGCTGGCGATGCCGGTCTGTTATATCGTGGCCGCTCAGAATATGCCGGCGCAGGATGTCTGGTCGGTATACTGGTTCGCGCCGATGATGGTGCTGGGGCTTTCGTCGTGGCTGCTGGGCGAACGCGCCGGCTCCCGGCGCTGGGCTGCTGCCGCCTTCGGGCTGGTCGGTGTGCTGCTGGTGCTTCAGCCAGGGCGGGGCATTTTGAGTCTGGCGTCGTTGATGGCAGCCGGTATGGGTTTGTCTTTCAGCCTGCATCTCACGCTGTCGCGGGTGCTGCGCGTCGAGCATCCGCTGGCGAACCTGTTTTACACCGGCTTCGGCGTGTTTGTCCCTCTGTGTTTTGTCGTGCCGTTTTTGTGGCAGACCCCTTCTTTGACCAGCCTGGGCGGGATGGCCTTCATTGGGGTTGTCGGCGCGCTGGGTCTGTTCGCGTTTGCCCGTTCGGCGGAACTCGCGCCCATGCCGGTCGTCGCCGGTTTTGCCTATACTGAAGTCATCTTCACCATGCTGTTGAACGTGGTGTTGTTCCATGAACAGCCGGGCAGAATGATGCTGTTGGGTGGACTGGTGATCGTCGGGGTGGTGATTTATCTGTTCTGGCACGAACTGCATACCCACGAAGCCCGCTGATCGCCGGCCTGCTTTGGGTGCTTGTTAGGCCGCCTGTGTTCAATTGAGAATGCGCTATTGACTCTGAGGAATATGGAATGAGCAGTACTCCGGCAGACAACGATCGCAAGGTGTTACTGAAAAATGCGCTAATGGCGATTGAAGAGATGCAGGCGAAGTTAGACGCTGCCGAGCGCGCGAAAAACGCGCCTATCGCCATCATCGGGATGAGCTGTCGTTTTCCCGGAGGCGCGAACAGCCCGGAGGCTTTCTGGCAGCTTTTGCAGAACGGCGGAGACGCTATCCGCGAAGTGCCGCCGGAACGCTGGAACGTGGCGGATTATGCCGGCGCGAACGCCATCTGGTACGGCGGTTTCCTGGATGACATTGATCGTTTCGATCCGCAGTTTTTTGGCATTTCCCCGCGCGAGGCGGCCAACATTGACCCGCAGCAGCGGTTAGTGCTGGAAGTGGCCTGGGAAGCCCTGGAGAATGCCGGAATCGCGCCGGATCGTCTGGCGAACAGCCTGACCGGCGTGTTCATGGGCATCACTACCAACGATTATGCGCAGTTGGTCAAACAGAGCAGCGGCCTGGAGATGGACGTGTATTCGGCGACCGGCACGGCGCTCAATGCTGCGCCGGGGCGGCTGGCCTATACGCTCGGTTTGCAGGGGCCGAGTGTGGCGGTGGATACGGCCTGCTCGTCGTCGCTGGTTGCGCTGCATCTGGCCTGCCAGAGTTTGCGTAACGGTGAGAGTAACCTGGCGCTTGCTGGGGGCGTAAACGCTACCCTCGTGCCGGAGAACTTCGTCTGTTTCGCCGGATGGGGCATGATGGCCCCGGATGGCCGCTGCAAAACATTCGATGCGCGCGCGGACGGATTCGTGCGCGGCGAGGGCTGCGGCGTCATCGTCCTTAAGCGCCTGTCGGACGCGCTGGCCGATGGCGACCCTGTTCTGGCGGTCGTTCGTGGTTCGGCGGTCAACCAGGATGGCCGCAGCAGCGGTCTGACCGTGCCGAACGGGCTGGCGCAGCAGGCGGTCATTCGCCAAGCATTGGTAAATGCCGGCGTGAAACCCGCCGATGTGAGTTATATCGAGGCGCACGGCACGGGTACTTCGCTGGGCGACCCGATTGAAGTCGAGGCCATCGGGGCGGCGCTGGGCGATGGCCGAGGCGACCGCGCTTTGATGATCGGTTCGGTTAAGACCAACATCGGCCACCTGGAGTCTGCCTCCGGAATTGCCGGGTTGATTAAAGTGGTGCTGTCCATGCAGCATGGCGAACTGCCGCCGCATCTGCATTTGCAGGAGCGCAGCCCGCGTATCCCCTGGCCGAACTTCCCGATTGTAATCCCCGGCGAACCCACGCCCTGGACGGCGCAGCCGCGTATTGCGGGGGTCAGTTCGTTCGGCTTCAGCGGCACCAACGCCCACGTTGTTCTGGAAGAAGCGCCGGCCCGCGAACCGGCAGCCGGTGGGTCGGAGCGCCCGGCGCATATCCTGACGCTTTCGGCGCGGGGCGAACCGGCGCTGCGCCAGCTGGCCCAACGTTATGCCGATTATCTGGCGTCGTCGCCTTCGCTGGCGGACGCGGCTTATACGGCCAATATCGGGCGGGCGCGTTTGAGCCACCGACTGGCCGTTGTTGCCGAAACGCCGGAGCAGGCGCGCGAGGCGCTGGCGCTGTTTGCCGCCGGGCAGGAAGCGCCGGGGCTGGTCAGCGGGATGGCTGCCGGCGGTCGTCCGAAGGTGGCGTTTTTGTTCACCGGGCAGGGCGCGCAGTATGCCGGCATGGGGCGGGAACTGTACGATACGCAGCCGACTTTCCGCGCAGCGCTGGACGAATGCGACCGGCTGCTGCGCTCGCATCTGGAACGGCCTCTGCTGTCCGTCATTTACCCGGAAGCGGGCGAAGAGTCGCCGCTTGACCACACGACGTATACGCAGCCGGCGCTGTTCGCGCTGGAATACGCGCTGGCGAAACTGTGGCAGTCCTGGGGCATCGAGCCGTCGGCGGTGATGGGTCACAGCGTTGGGGAGTATGTGGCGGCCTGTCTGGCCGGCGTGTTCAGCCTCGAAGATGGCCTGAAGCTGATCGCGGCGCGCGGTCGCCTGATGGGCGATCTGCCGGAAGGCGGCCAGATGGCGGCGGTGTTTGCCGATGAGTCCACCGTGAAGGCGGCCGTCGCGCCCTATGCGCGGGATGTGTCCATCGCCGCCGTAAACGGGCCGGAGAACATCGTCATTTCCGGCGCGGGTGAATCGGTGCAGGCGGTCGTCGCATCGCTCTCGGAACACGGTATCCGGTCGCGGGCGCTGGTGGTGTCTCATGCCTTCCATTCGCCGCTGATGGAACCGATGTTGGAAGCGTTTGAACGGGTGGCCGGACAGGTGCGTTACAACAGGCCGCGTTTGAAGCTGGTTTCCAACGTGACCGGCCAGTTCGCCGATGCCGACGTAACCGACGCCCGTTACTGGCGCGCCCACGTGCGCGAGGCGGTGCGTTTTGGTGACGCGGTGCAGATGCTCTATGAAACGGGCTACCGCGTTTTTGTGGAGATCGGCCCCGGCACGACGCTGCTGGGCATGGGGCAGCGGTGTCTGCCGAACGGCGCGGACGCGGTGTGGCTGCCGTCGCTGCGAAAAGGGCAGGGGGATTGGCAGTCTATCCTGACGAGTCTGGGGGCATTGTTCGTGCATGGCCTGGACATAAGCTGGGATGGCTTCGAGGGAGATTACGCGCGCCGCAGCAAAGTGGCACTGCCGACGTACCCGTTCCAGCGCGAGCGTTACTGGATTACGGATGTGGCCGGAGCGGGCAGCGCGTTTGTATCACCGGCGCGCGACCCTCACGCGCATCCGCTGCTGGGTTCGCGGCTGAACCTCGCCCACACCGGCGGCGCATTCGTCTGGGAAAACGAAATCAGCCTCAAACGGCAGGCTTATCTGACCGATCACCGGGTTGAAGGCGCGGTGGTCGTGCCGGCGACGGCTTATGTGGAAATGGCGATGTCGGCAGTAACCGAGCTGATTGGCTCGCATCCGCTGGCCGTCAACAGCGTGCAGAACCGCAAGCCGCTGTTTTTAGACGAGAACGGCATGTATACCGTCCAGACAGTTTTAACCCCCGCGACGGGCGGCGCTTTTACATTCGAGGTTTACAGCCGGCGCGCCAATATAGCGGGCGCGGCGTGGACGCTGCATGTGACCGGCAGGCTGGAGCCGGATGTCGAACAAACGTTAACCGCCGTTTTCGACGCGCTTGATCTGGACGCGGTCATGGCGCGCTGCACCGAGGAACTGACCGGCGCGGATTTTTATCGGCAGTTGAGCGAAAAGGGCAACCAGTGGGGGCCGAACTTCCAGGGCGTCGAGCGGCTGTGGCGTGGCAATGGCGAGGCGTTAAGCCTGGTGCGCGTGCCGGCGGCGCTGGCCGGTGACATGGGGCGCTACCTGTTTCATCCGGCGGTATCGGACTCGTGCGGGCATGTGCTGACGGCCACCATTTCGACCGAAAAAACAGACCGCAGCAAGGGCGGCGCGTTTGTTGGCGGCGGCATTGACGAAAGCCGGATTTACCGCCACCCGGATACACTTGAGTTGTGGTGTTACGCCCGGCTGCGACCGGACGAAGGCGATGAAAATGTCCTTATCGGCGATGTGGCGGCTTTTGACGAAAACGGCACGCTGATTTCAGAAACCATCGGCGCGCGCCTGTGGTATCTTGACCATGAGAGTCCCGCTCCGGCGGCCTCGGATAACCTCGACAACTGGTTTTACGAGATTCAATGGACGCCGGCTGAGATGACTCCGGCGGCTGACACGGCATCCGGGGATTGGCTCATCCTGGCCGACTCGACCGGGGTCGGCGGGGAAGTGGCGGCGCTGCTGCAAAGCCGGGGCGCACGGCCTGTGATCGCGTTCGCGGGGGCAAACTGTGAACAGATCGGCGAGGGCGCGTATACGATCCGGCCCGGCGAACGGGAAGATTTCCGCGCCGTGCTGGGAACGGGTGCTTTCCGGGGCATCGTGCATCTGTGGAGTCTGGATACACCGTCTGCGCCGGACATGACGTCTGCCGGGTTGGACGCCGCCCGCGCCAGAAGCCTGGACAGCACTGCGCGTCTCGTTCAGGCGTTAACCGACCAGAATGGAGCCGACCCGCCGCGCTTGTGGCTGGTGACGCGCGGCGCGATGCCGGCGGGCGAAACGCCGCATGTGCAGGCCGCACAAGCGCCGCTGTGGGGGGTGGGGCGAACCATCACCCTGGAACACTCGGAGTTGTGGGGCGGGTTGGTTGACCTCGACCCGGCGGCTTCGGCGCAGGTTTCTGCCGGGCAGCTCTGGAATGCGGTCACCGGCGCGAAGGCTGAAGACCAGCAGGTGTTCCGGGATGGTCAGGTGTATGTGCCACGTCTGGTTCGCCGGCAGGTGGTCGCCAAAGATGATCTGTCGTTTCAGTGTCGGGTGGACGGCAGCTACCTGATTACCGGCGGTATGGGCGGGCTGGGGCTGGAAGTCGCCCGCTGGCTGGTGGAAAAAGGCGCGCGGCGGCTGATCCTGATGGGGCGCACGCCGCTGCCACCCCGCAAACAGTGGGGGCAGGTTGAGCCAGGCAGCGAACATGGCCGCCGGATCGCTGCCGTTCGCGGGCTGGAAGCGATGGGAGCGAGCGTTCATCTGGCGTTTGTAGATGTGGGCGATGAAGCCGCGCTGCGCGATTTTCTGGAAACGTATGAAGCTGAAGGCTGGCCGCCGGTTCGTGGCGTGGTTCATGCGGCAGGGGTGATGCAGTACCAGCCGCTTGTGGAACAGACGCCGGCAGATGCAGCGCGTATTTTCCAGCCGAAGGCCGCCGGGGCATGGCTGCTGCATACGCTGTTGAAGGATGCGCCGCTGGACTTTTTTGTGCTGTTTTCGTCCACCTCGGCGCTGCTCAGTTCGCCCATGATGGGCGGTTATGCCGCTGCCAATACCTTCCTGGACGCGCTGGCGCACGAACGGCGGGCGTTGGGGCTGCCGGCGCTCAGTATCAACTGGGGGACATGGGGCGAGGCGGGTATGGCGACCCGTTTTGAGGGCGGCGACCGCGCGGTGGCCGTGATGCAGACCATCTCCAACCGGCAGGGTTTGGAAGCGCTGGAGCGCCTGCTGCGCCAGCCGTCGGCACAGGTGGGCGTGATGCCGGTGGACTGGTCACACTGGCAAAAGCTGTATCCGGCTTTCAGCCGCGCGCCGCTGCTGGAACAGGTGATGCGTGATGAAACGGTCGAAACTGCGCGCCAGCCGGAGGGCGGCCCGACGGTGCGCAGCGCGATTCTGGCTGCCGCGCCTGAAGAACGCGCCAGCCGTTTGCAGGACTTTCTGGCGCAGCAGGTGTCGCGTATCCTGGGTTTTGCTGCCGGCAACCTGGATGTCACCCAGTCGGTATCGCACCTGGGCATGGACTCGCTGATGGCGGTTGAACTGAAGAATCGCGTCGAAACCAGCCTGGGGGTGGTCATCCCGATGGTGCAGCTTCTCCAGGGGCCGAGCGTGGTTGAACTGACTGCCTGGGTAGCAGAGAAACTGAACACCGCCGGCGGGCTTGAAGAGGATGAATCGATTGCATCCAGCAGTCGCGGTGAGATGTTGGTACAGGGCGATCAGAATTGGGAAGAGGGTGAACTATGAGTGTAGCCGAACTGCTGGCGGCGCTGTCGGAGAAGGGCATTGAACTCTGGACTGAAGGGGGCAAGCTGCGTTTTCGCGCCCCTACAGGTGCGCTCACGCCGGATTTACGGTCGCGCCTGGTTGAACGGCGCGAAGAAGTGATTGCTGCCGTCCGTGAGCGCGCTCGCCAATCACACAAAACACTTGCGCCATCTTACAGCCAGTTGGGTATGTGGCTTGTGCATCAGGTTGCGCCGGACAGTGCTGCCTACAACGTGTCTTTTTCGGCGCGGGTGTGTTCGGCGGTGGATGTGCCGGCGCTGCGGCAGGCTTTGCAGGCGCTGCTGGACCGACATGCGACGCTGCGGACGGCTTACACCATGCGGGACGGCCAGCCCCTTCAGCAGATTCAGGGTTATCGAGATGTGGATTTTGAGCAGGTGGATGTGGTTGGCTGCGACGACGCCAGCCTGTACCAGCAGGTAACGGCAGCTTATCGGCAGCCATTTGACCTGGAAGCGGGTGCGGTTATGCGGGTGCGGTTATTTACCCGCGCGTCGGAAGATCACATTTTGCTGCTGGTGGTGCATCACATTGCGCTGGATGGCTGGTCAATGTGGCTGCTGCTGGATGAACTGCGTGTATTATACCCGGCTTATAAAAACGGCGAAGCGCTTTCGCTGCCGCGTCCTGAGGTCGAATACAGCGATTATGCGCGGTGGCAGTCTGAGATGATCGCCGGCCCGGAGGGTGAGCGGCTGTGGTCGTACTGGAAGCAGCAGTTAGCCGGCGAAATCCCCTCGCTTGATCTGCCGACCGATTACCCTCGCTCTCCTCTGGTGAGTTATCGGGGCAGTTCAGAGCTTTTTGAGCTGGACGAAGCGATCACCGGTCGTATTAAAGACCTGGCAAAAGCCGAAGGCGTGACGCTGTATGTGCTGCTGCTGGCGGTCTTTTACATTCTTCTGCATCGCTATACGGCTCAGGAAGAGATTGTTATTGGAACGCCAACATTTGGGCGCAGTCGGGCGGAGTATGCGAAGATTATCGGCGATTTTATCAACATGCTGCCGATACGGGTTGACCTGTCGGGCAATCCGAGCTTCAGAAAATTTCTTGCTCAGGTTCGGCAGGTTATGCTGGCCGCTCTCGAACATCAGGATTTTCCTTTTTCGCTGATGGTCGAACGGCTGGGGCGTAGTCAGAATAACAACCGGTCGCCGCTTTTCCAGGTGTCGTTTGATGTTCAGCGCGTCCATCAATTTGAGGCGCTGTCGGATGTGTTTGTTCCCCGCGCGACCGGCAGGCGGGTTGATCTGGGCGGGCTGGAAATTGAGGCCTATCCCCTGCCGCAGCAGGAGGGCCAGTTTGATCTGGTCATGCAAATCCTGGATGCCGGTACGACTCTGCCTGCCGTCTTAAAATACAGCAGTGATATTTTTGAGGGCGCGACCATCGCCCGTATGGTAAGCCACTATAAAAAGCTGCTGGAGTCAACCGTCACCGACCCGGATCAGCGGATTTGTGACCTGCCACTGCTTACGGATGAGGAACGCCGGCAATTGGTATTGGACTGGAACAGCACCCGCGTGAGCTATCCTGAAGATACCGCTTTCTACCGGCTGTTCGAAGCTCAGGTAGTGCGTACACCGGACGCCACCGCCGTTGTGTATGAGGCAGAACGGCTCACTTATCAGGAATTGAACGAACGGGCTAACCGTCTCGCGCACTATCTGCGCGGGCAGGGCGTTGGCCCGGACATGCTGGTAGGGGTTTGTCTTGGGCGCTCGCCGGCGCTTATCGTTACTTTGCTGGGGATTGTTAAAGCGGGAGGGGCATATTTACCTCTTGACCCGACCTATCCAAAAGACCGCCTGGCCTATATGCTGGATAATTCGCGGGCGGGCATTCTGGTAACAGAGGCAGCTTTCAGAGATGTGCTGCCAGAATATGCCGGGCAAATCGTTGATATTTATGCGGATTGGCCGTTTATCGAGGCTTATTCCAACACTAATATTGATCAGGATGTTTCGGCAGATAATCTGGTCTACGTGATTTATACATCTGGTTCGACGGGACGCCCCAAAGGGATACAGATCCTTCATCGTGGACTGACGAATTACCTGACATGGTGTACGAAAGCCTATGATGTCGAAAAGGGACATGGCGCGCCGGTGCATTCATCCATCTCGTTTGATCTGACGGTCACGGCCATGTTCCCGCCCCTGGTGGCAGGGCGCGCGGTTTATCTACTGCCAGAAAACGCGACAGCTGAATCGCTTGCCAGGATGCTGCTGGACAACCCCGGTTTTAGTCTGGTTAAGATTACACCCGCTCACCTGGAACTGCTGAATAATCTGATTCCCGCCGAAAGAGCGGCAGGGCTGACGCACGCATTTATCATTGGAGGCGAAAATCTGCTGGCAGAAACGCTTGCTTTCTGGTGGCGGAACGCGCCGGAAACCATATTGGTTAATGAATACGGCCCGACGGAGACGGTAGTGGGCTGTTGTGTGTATTGGGCTGATGATGATGTGTACGTCTCTGGCTCGGTTCCAATCGGACGCCCAATTGCTAACACCGAGCTGTATGTTCTTGATGCACATCTGAACCTGGTCCCCATTGGAGTGCCGGGCGAACTATACATTGGCGGTGATGGATTAGCGCGCGGTTATTTGAACCGACTCGATCTGACTGCTGAACGATTTATCCCGCATCCATTTAGCTCTACAGCGGGGGCGCGTATCTATAAAACCGGAGACCTGGCACGCTACCGGCCTGACGGCAATCTGGAGTACCTGGGACGGATCGATAATCAGGTCAAGATTCGTGGTTTTCGCATTGAACTGGGCGAAATTGAAGCGGCTCTCAGCGAGCATCCGGCAGTGCAGGAAGCTGTTGTTATTGTTCGGGAGGACACGCCGGGTGATAAGCGTTTGGTCGCCTATGTCCGGTCTGCTCAGTCTTCAGGGGAAATTGCGTCTGAGCTGCGTTATTATATGAAGGAGCGTTTACCGGATTATATGGTTCCTGCGGCTTACGTCACGCTTGATGCAATGCCGCTGACTCCCAATGGCAAGGTAGACCGCCGCGCGCTGCCTCCACCGGATTACCTGCGCCCCGAACATGCAACTGCAGTCGTTGCACCTCGTACCGAGATGGAGACCATGCTGGTGGATGTATGGCTGGCCGTTCTGGGTATAGATCAGGTCAGCATATATGATAACTTCTTTGACCTCGGCGGTCATTCGCTTCAGGCGATGCAGGTCATCAGCAAAATGGAATCGAACACCGGCTTGCGTATAGACCCGGCATTCATGCGCTTCCAGACGCTCGCCCAACTGGCGGCTGCTTACGAAGAAGCCGAAACCACTGCCGTCCCGACCGGAGATACCGAGGTCGAGGATGCGCGTTCCGGGAAACTGCTCTCCAATATCCGACGGTTGGTATCCAAGAAGAAATAGCTGAGGGATGTCGCGTTGTCGAGTCATGTGCAGTTCCCAGGTGAAGCGGTTGAAGTATTTTATTTCGGCGCGCCCGATCAGCCTTTGTATGGGGTTTTTCACCAGCCAGCCGCGAATGTCCGCAGCTGTGCGATCGTGCTTTGCCCGCCGATAGAGCAGGAGTATATCCGCTGCCACCGCGCTTATCGCCAACTGGCGGTTCGTCTCGCCAGGGCGGGATTTCCGACGCTGCGTTTTGACTACTACGGAACCGGCGATTCCAGCGGCGACGAAGCGGTTATGGGTCTGGATGTCTGGCTGGATAATGTTGGCGCTGCAATGGAAGAGGCCAAAAGCCGCGGCGGCGCATCCAGGGTTGCGCTGGTGGGGCTTCGGCTTGGCGCGGCGCTGGCGCTGATGGCGGCGCGTGGACGCCCGGATGTTGCGGCGGTGGCGCTTTGGGAACCGGTAGTATCGGGCAGGGAATATCTGAACGAACTGATGGCCTGGCATCAGGAGAAATTGAGGTATTTCTTGTCGAATATTGTGATGGACAGCGGGCAGAAACCGACAGAACTGCTTGGTTTTGCCATCACGGATCGGATGTTTGAAAGCCTGACAAGTCTGAATCTGCTCGGCGAGGGTCAAAAACTCTCGAACCCGGTTTATATCGTCGAAGCAGAGCCGGATACACTGGTAAATCAGCTCAGGCAGCAGCTTGCCAACCGATCAACAGAGGTAACGTATCAGAATGCAGATGGGCCGCGTGTGTGGACGGATGACCCTGACAAGGCTCTTGTCCCTAATCAGGTCTTAGAAGCGATTGTAAACTGGGTTTCGGGGATGTGCTGATGAGAGAAATGCCGGTTCAATTGGGTGCTGGTAAAAATCTGGTTGGTATTTTGGCGCGGCCCGACGATGCCGGCGCAGTTCAATCGCAGACGGCGGTTGTGTTTTTGAACGCCGGACTGATACATCATGTTGGCCCGACTCGAATTTATGTCAAAATGGCGCGGCGTCTGGCACATATGGGGTTTGTAACCCTTCGCTTCGATCTGTCCGGTGTGGGCGACAGCCGCGTTAGGCAGGACAATCTATCCCTTGAAGACATGATTGTGGACGACCTTAATCGTGTGATGGATTATCTGGCCGTGACAGAGCGCGTCCAGCGGTTTGTGTTGGTGGGACACTGCGGCGGGGCATTCGTTTCGCTGGGTATGGCCCTGCGCGATGCCCGCGTTATCGGGGTTGTAATGATTAACGCCGAAGGTGGCGATGCTGGCTGGGACTCATATGATCTTAAACGTAAGACGAGTCGGTACTATCAGAATTATTATGGCCGCGCGACGCTGACGAACCCGGAGAAATGGAAAAAGCTGCTGACGGGAAAGGCTGACTATGGCAGCATCATTCGTAATGTCTTTCAGAATATTCTCTGGAATAAGCTCTCTGCGACGGCTTTCCGCGCCCGGTACGCTGTACTGGGGGATAAGTCCGACTCAACGCGACCTGAAATTGCCAATATGGGCGATGGGCTGCGCACCCTGGCGCAAAGAGATACGCAGATTTTGATCGTCTATTCGCAGGGAAGTTCCGGCTTGCAGCGCACGCGCCTGCTGGTCGGCGGCGAGCTTCAGGAATTGAGCGTGGCAGGAAAACTGAAGCTGGAGATCATCCCCCAGGCTGACCATACCTTTACGCTGCTCGCCAGTCAGGAACGCCTCACGCAGGTCGTCGCATCCTGGATGCGCGCTTTTATTCAGGAATCGGCGGGGTCAAAGACCACCTACCAGGAAGGTGTCATCTAGCGCAGTTTCCAGTTTCAATCACAACCCTCAATGACCTGAACGCCTGATCTTGGCCTCTTATGGACTTGTAGCTTACAGGTAACATTCAAGCCTGACACCCTGAGATTACCTTAAGCAAAGTACCGGCAGATGGTATGTATGGTGCGTACTACGACTGCGCGCCCGGCGTGAACCGGCAGGTTGATGATAGACGCGCCAAGCTGGTCGGCGCGGGGCGTGGCCTGGGGGGGTAGATGCGGCGCAAGCGCGGCGCGCATGTAACGCAGCGGGGGATACCAGCGCGTGACCTCGCGCAGATTGTTCTGCCACAAGTGTTGCAAAAGCCCGTTTCGGTGTTCCACCGGGACAAGCAGGGGATAACGCCACAGAACCGAACCCGCTGGCCGGTTGAGCGTTTCTACCGGGATGTCCGCCGCCATCCGGTCGTATAAGGCGGCCATCTGCGCGCGGCGCTGGAGATTGGCCGGGAGGTTTTGCAGGGCTTCCGGCAGATTAACCCACGAAGCAGGCGGCAGTTGATAGCCGGTTAAGTCCTGGAACATCTCGAAAAGCAGGGGGTACAGCCGCAGAAGTTGCGGGTTTTCGGCCTCGTGCTGGTGCAGCGCCCAGTAAATCTGATTCCACTGGTCGGTCAGGTCGGCCAGATGATCGCCCCATACCGGCAGCCCGGCAAGGAATCGTTCGACTTCCGCCGCCAGCCGCTGGTCATCGGTTAAAACAGCCCCGCCAACGTTGTTATCAACCAGTTTGCCCTGTCCAAAGCTGAAAATTGAAGCGCCGCCCCACGCGCCTGCCGGCTGACCATCGGCCTGTGCGCCGACTGCTAACGTCGCGTCCTCGATGACGAAGATGCCGCGCGCGCGCGCCCAGGCGCACAGCGCAGCGGTGGGTGCGCTGAGGCCGTACATATGGCAGGGGATGATCGCGGCGGGCTGGTCGGGCAGCGATCCCGACAGCGCAGCGGCAGTGATGTTGCCGGTCTGCGGGTCAATGTCCACCAGAAAAGGTTTGTTGCCGCTGCGCAGCACAGCCCAGAGGACGATATAACAGGTGTTAGCGGGAATCAGCACCCAGCGATCCTGAAACCCCAGAACGCGCAGCAGCGCCCAGATGCCCGCGGCGGCTCTGCCGGTCAGCACGGCGTACTGCCGCCCGGTCAGATCGCAGAGCAGCCGGGATGCCAGCAGCATGGAAACCGTGCGGCGCAGTTTATGATGAGACATAGGGTTTCTTGGTGTTCTGGATTTCCGTTTATGATTCTTTGGCCTGTGTTGCAGATTGTACCGCTTCGATAGAAACTATACGCGCTGTTCTGCTTGTCTGCCGGAGATACAAATGCAGGTGAGCCTGGGCGCTTGACTCTATATAGACCGGTCATTATAATATGAGGTGTTGGAGAAACAACTATGCGTTCTGCCCGCGAGCGGATTATCGAAACAACTTGCGAACTGCTGGAGCTTCAGGGCTACCATGCGACCGGTCTGAACCAGATTATCAAGGAGAGCGGCAGCCCGAAAGGTTCGCTGTACCATTATTTTCCGGGCGGCAAGGAGGAACTGGTTGCGGATGCCCTGAGCCGTGACGGCCAGATCATCCTAAACCGGATTCGTGACAGTCTTGCCTTGGTCGAAGACCCTGCTGAGGCTGTGCGCCAGTTTGTTCTGAATATCGCGCAGCACGTGCAGGCATCCGGCTATCGCAGCGGCGGGCCGATCACGGCGGTTGCTATGGAGACGGCGGCCACGAATGAGCGTCTGCGGGCGGAATGCAAGCATATTTACGAAGCCTGGCAGGGTGCATTTGTCGAAAAACTGGTGAGCGGCGGGATTTCTGAAGATCGTGCTTCGCGGCTGGCATCGCTGATTCTTGCGGCGCTGGAGGGAGGAATTATTCTGTCACGGACAAACCGGAGTCCGCAGCCATTGGAAGATATTGCGGGGGAACTGGGCCTGATGATTTCGAGCGCCAGGTAAGTTTTTTGCCCTTGTGTTATATGGACGGGTCTGGTTATTTGCTGCTTGTGATTGTGTTTAGTATGCAGGAGAGCTGATGATGAAGATTGTCGTATTTGGTGCAACGGGTCGAACCGGTATTCCGCTTGTTCAACTGGCGCTGGATGCCGGATATGAAGTTGTCGCTTTCGCCCGAACGCCATCCAGGCTGCCCATCGTGCATGAGCGCCTTACGATCGTAAAAGGCGATATACAGAATGCCGGAGCGGTCGAGAGCGCAGTCATCGGCGCGGATGCTGTCATCAGCGTTTTAGGCCCAACGAGCAATAAGCCGGATTTTGCCATTACAAAGGGCACCCAGAATATCCTGGACGCGATGAATAAACACGGGGTTAAACGACTGGTGATTACGGCAGGTGCCGGCGTGGGCGACCCAAACGACGTGCCGCGATTCATTAATCGTGTTATCAGCCTTTTGCTGAAGCTGCTGTCCCGAAACGTTTATGAGGATATGGTCAGGGTAGTGGAGCTGGTGCGCGGCTCCGACCGGGACTGGACTATCGTGCGTGTGCCAATGCTCACCGATCAGAATCCGACGGGCAATATCCGCGTTGGCTACGTGGGAAAAGGTACTGGCGCAAAACTGTCCCGCAGGGATATGGCCTTCTTCCTGTTGAGTCAGGTCGAGAGCGACTCCTATCTCCGCCTGTCGCCGGTAATCAGCAACTAACCTCAGCGGCGATCGTGTTCTGCCGCAGGCAAGCGTGTGACTATCGCGGAAAACCACCGGCTGTGATACGATTGGCAACCGGCTAATTATCGTAATGGATTGGTGGAGGTTTGTGTGAGCAAAGCGAAAAAGCAGCAGAAGGCTAAAAGCTCGGTTAACTGGATGTGGATCAGCCTGGCGGCAGCGGCAGTTGTCATGCTGGGTGTTATCCTCGTCACACAGGTTTCGAAGCAGCCCGCCCCATCGTCGGCTGTCGACACGGCACTCCCGGCAGAAGTGTCGGTCGCCGAAGCCGCGACGCTGCGCGATCAGGGCGCGTTTATCCTGGATGTGCGCCAGCCCGAAGAATGGGCTGACCATCATGTCCCCGATTCGACTTTGATCCCGCTGGGCGAACTGCCGGGCCGCCTGGGCGAACTGCCGCGCGACCGGGAAATCATCGTCGTGTGCCGGTCGGGAAATCGCAGCGCGCAGGGGCGAGACATTCTGCTCAACGCAGGTTTTACGGAAGTGACCAGCATGGCCGGCGGGCTGAATGAATGGCGGGCGCAGGGCTTCATGACCGTGCCGGGTTCGCAGTGAGTCACGCTGGTTTGTTAGACAGGCGGCGGAATTTGATATTGACAGTGGATGGGGGGGATGGTATACTCCACCCACAGTTTAAGAGGGGGCGTGGTGTAGCGGCCTAACATACTGCCCTGTCAAGGCAGAGATCGCGGGTTCAAATCCCGTCGTCCCCGTAGGTGTACAAGTATCAAGTTCGTAAGAGGCTTACTAAGCCCACTGACACGTCAGTGGGCTTTTTGTTTCCTAACGCAGGGTGATGTGATAATTGGGGCGAAGCGAAAGCGCCACGACCTGGCTATCTCTGACCCACACACGCGATACGATAAATTGTAATAATTCCTGCTGCCCTTTGCGATCATGTTTTAGCGCATTCCAATGAGAGTCAAAGTTTTTCAGCAGATCAGCCGCCACCTCCAGGTCATCATCGGGAATAGGCGTTAACCGCTCCATTTCCTCCTGTAGTCGCACGCGCTGTTCCAGATACGTTTCTTTGTCGGTGATAAACCCTTGATCCCAGCGAAAATCCATCCGGTCAATGATTTCTTTGATTTCGGCGAGGCGTTCATCAAGTTTTTTGTCGCCCAGTAGTTGCCCCATAGATTCGACCATAAGCTGATGCCAGTTCGCCGGGGGATTCAGGTTTTTGAGGATATGCACCACCTGTGTTTCTACGATGTCAGCCCGCACCGAGGTTTGGGAACACTCACGTCCAAAGTCATGCGCTCGACAACGGTAATACTGATTCTTGCCGTAAGTATTGCTTTGCGCTCGCATTTTGCCGTAGTTGTCATCCTGAACATCACTGGGCAGGTTTGCAACACACTCTGCGCAGTATATGATGTTACTCAGGAGAAATATACGATGCCTGGGATGAAAGTTATGACTGCTCGCGCGCTGCAATCGCACTTCCTGGCAGCGATCAAATAACGCTTGAGGCACAAGTTCGACGTGTCTTCCTTTAATCCACTCGACCGGATTTGCCCACGAACGCCGCCCATCACCGTGTTGGGCGTATTTCTGATACTTGACGAGTCCAATATATGTGCGATTTTGAAGCATCTCGCGTACCATTTCGGTCGAGAATGGCTTGCCTTTTTTGGTGCTGAAACCCCCAGCATTAAGTTCGCGCGCGATCTGGTTGTCGCTGTAGCTGCCAGTGGCATATAGTTCAAAAGCCCGTACAAGGCCAATCATTTCACGTTCATTCGGGACAAGCACCTTTTCCTCGTTCTTATCGTAGCCAAATGGGGCGAGGTTGTTATGGTAGCCCTGCATGGCGCGCTCTCGCTTACCTTTGGTGGTTTCTTCAGAGAGATTGCGGCTGTACCACTCAGCAGCAGATTCCATGATGCCCTCGATAAGCGCTCCAATTGCTCCGTCACTGTCTTCCGAAGGTTCGGTAACTGAGAATACTTTAATGCCATAGTCTCGCCGGAGCAGGGACTTAATCGCCAGGGCGTCGGTGCGGTTGCGGGCAAGACGATCAAACTTGTGAACGATCAGGGCGTCGAATCTGCCTTTGCTGGCATCACGGCGCATCTGCAAGAACTCGGCACGGTCTGCGGTTTTCCCGGTCTCTGCCTCGTCAATATAGAGACGGATTAGCTCTCCGGCGCGGCCTTCGACCCAGGTTTCGATGGCGCGGCGTTGGGCATCGATGGAGAAATTGCCGACCTGCTCATCTGAACTGATACGGATATAGGCTGCATAACGCATGAGTTTTCCATCTTTCATTTTTCGTTAAATACAAAAAGTCGCCAACCACAAATACAGCGGTTGACGACTCGATACGCAAAGAGAATAATTGCGTTCAGCCGGCCATGCTGCTTTCTTCAGCGTGGTGGGTCAGCCCTCGGCAGGTGTTACTGCATCTACCGGGGGCGCTTTTGTATATTCACCTGTAAAGGACTATAAAACATTTTGATTAGTCTGTCAACAAGCGTTGCTTTTTTGTAACTTGCCCCTCTGCGGCGAAATATACTATCAACGTCCATTTTTGAGGCGCGGCGGGAAAATGGGTAAACTCGAAACTCGCAAAGGCGGCGCGCGCAGCGCCACGATGCGCCTTATATGCACTCAAGAATGTGGGTTTATCATGTCTATCACCCTCCTGCCTGCTGAACGATTCTGGTTACTGGCTCTGCTCGCGCTGTGGGGACTGCTGCTGTTTGGCGGCTTTCTTTTTGGTCGGCGCAATGCCGAACGAACCCGCCGGATGCCGACCTGGACTCGCATGGCTTCGTCCTTAACGCTCGTTGTGGCGGCGTGGTCATGGCTGGCGTTTACACGCGGGAGCGTATCTTCACAGGTGGCGCTGCTGGTTGCCCTCGGCATGACGCTGGGTTTTCTGGGCGATCTGTTCATGGCGCGGCTGATCCCGGTCGGCAGCCATGTTCTGGGCGGCATCGGCGCTTTCGGGCTGGGGCATATCGTCTATATGCTGGCGATGGCCCGGTTTGACGCCCTGGCCGGCACGAACATGGGCGCGAACGCGGCGGCGCTGGTGGTCTGGTGGCTGATCGGGGTAGGCGGCTGGTATGTGATCGTGTTTCGGGGGCAGAAGCCGACGCCGCTGCACATGGCGGCGCTGCCATATGCGCTGCTGCTGTCCAGCACGGCGGGTTTTGCGACCATGCTGGCGGTCGCGCAGCCGGCGGCTTTTCTGCCGCTGGCAGTGGGCGCGGCGCTGTTCCTGCTCAGCGATTTAATTCTGGCGGCAGAACTGTTTAACGGCTGGTTCTTCCCGTTGATCGGTGATGTGATCTGGCTGACTTACGGGCCGGCGCAAATGCTGATCGTCTATGCGATGATCGGCGCGCTTTCGATATAAAACAGAGGGGCGGGTTTCGCAGCCCGCCCCAGCGTAATGTTATTTGTTATTTCTGCACCCAGTCCGGCAGGTAGGGCGCTTCGGCTGCTGCCATCTCGTCGAACAACTGGCGAATTTCGGCAGGCGACAGCACCGCCGCCGTCAGCGGGTCGAGCAGGAGGGCATGAACGGCGGCCTCGCGGTCGCATTCCAGCACCGCATTTGCCGCCAGTTCGTGAACGTTCATATGCGCCACATCCAGCGCGGCAAGCTGCGGCGGCAGCGAACCGAAATGTACCGGCTGGATGCCGTTGCGATCAATCAGGCAGGCGACTTCGACCAGCCCATCCTGCGGCAGATTGTCAATCAGACCGGTGTTCGGCACGTTGCCGTAAATGACCGTCGGCTTGTTGAATTCAATGGCTTCGATGATATACGAGCCGTATTCGTGGCCGCGTTTGATGGTGATTTCTTCTTCGCCGCTCAACATGCGCTGGATTTTTTCGTCCGACCCGGCGCGCCAGTACGGCCAGTTATTGGCATAAAAGCCGGTTTCGCCCAGGTAGCCTTCACGGCAGTATTTTTCGATTAACTCCGGGCGCTTGCGGAAGTACGGCACATATTCCGAAAAGTGGCCGCTGCTTTCGGTGACGAACGCGCCGAAGTGCAGCATCATCTCAAACCGCACCGGGTCGCGCTCGTAAATCTCTTTTTCCTGGGCTTTTTCGCGCAGCAGCGGATACAGGTCTTCGCCGTCGCGGGTGAGTTCGGTGAACCAGGCCAGATGGTTGATGCCGGCGCAGCGGAACTTCATCTCCTCATAGGGGATGCCCATGTAGCCGGCAAGTTGTTTGCTCGTTCCCTGCACCGAGTGGCACAGGCCGACTATCGGCAGAGATGATGCGCGCGTGCCGACCAGGCAGAGGATGGACATCGGATTGGTATAGTTCAGCACGACGGCATTGGGCGCCAGCCGTTCGGTATCGGCCAGGATGTCCAGCCAGGCAGGAGCGGTGCGCAGCGTCTTGAAGATGCCGCCGGGGCCAATCGTGTCGCCGATGCACTGGTTGATGCCGTATTTCATCGGGATGTCGAAGTCGTGGCGCACGTTGGCGAGGCCGGCGACCTCGATGGTGTTGATGAGGTAATCCGTGTCCGGCAGCACGTCCATGCGGTTGGTCGAAGCCTCGACGCGCCAGCTGCGCCCGCTCATCTGGACGACGCGCTCGGTGATCTGGTGCGCCAGTTCCAGCCGCCGGGCGTCAATATCCACCAGCCCAAAGACGCCGTTTTCCATGCCCGGCGTGGAGAGAATGTCGGTGATGATTTCATAGGCGAACACGGTGCTGCCCGCGCCCATAAAGGTAACTTTCGGCATAGTGCAACCTTTCAGGTAATATTGTGGCGAGTCTCATCGTCTGTGTGAAGACGAGATGGTTAAGCGTTTAACTGTAATTATACTGCCGATCCGGGATGTAGGGGTAAGTGATGAGGAGTGAACAGCTTGAAAATCTTGGGACTGCACCATATCACGCTGGTGTGTGCCGACGCGCAGCGCACGGTTGACTTTTATACGCAAATTCTGGGTCTGCGTCTGGTCAAGCAGACCGTCAATTTTGACGACCCCGGCAGTTATCATCTCTACTTTGGCAATGAAACCGGGTATCCCGGCTCGGCGATCACCTTTTTCGAGTGGCCGAACGCGCGTCGGGGGCGGAGCGGCATCGGTGGCGCGCACCATTTTGCGCTGCGGGTAGCTGACGGCGACGACCTGTTGAAGTGGAAACGCTGGTTGACCGATCATCAGGTGAGGGTTAAAGGGCCGTATGACCGGCTTTACTTCAAGTCCATCTACTTTCGTGACCCGGACGGCTCGGTCATCGAAATCGCCACCGACGGCCCCGGTATGACGGCGGACGAAGACGCTGACAAGATCGGCACGGCTTTTCGCCAGCCGCCGCCGGAACTGACGATAGATGGCCGGGACGAGGCACGCATCCAGGCCGAAACCTGGCCGGAGGCAGTCGAACAGATCACGGGCGATATGGCCCTGCTGAACGGGATGCACCACATCTCGGCCATCAGCTCCAATATCCGGCGCACGGAGGCATTCTTTGGGGAACTGCTGGGGATGCGCCGCGTGAAGATGACCACTGATTTTGACGACGCCGACTCCGCCCACTGGTATTGGGGCGTGGATGATGGCAGACCCGGCACGCTCATCACTTATTTTGAGCGCAGTCCGGCCAATACGGGATACGCGCAGATGGGCGCGGGGCAGACTCATCATTTCGCGCTGGCGGTTGCGGATGAGGATGAACAGGCGGACTGGCGCGAAAAGCTCATTAAGGCTGGTTATCGCGTGTCGCCGATCATGGATCGCGTGTATTTCAAAAGCATCTACACCAATGACCCGGACGGACATATCATCGAACTGGCGACGATTGGGCCGGGCTTTGCGCTGGATGAGCCGGTCGAAGAACTGGGCCGGCGGCTGCGGCTGCCGCCCTGGCTGGAGGTAAATCGTTCAACGATTGAGTCCTACCTGCGCCCGCTGGTTATACCGGACTGGCGCGCCGGTTAGTTAAACAAATAGGAAGAACGATACAGCGCAGGCATGGCATTCGATACTCACCATGCCTGCATTATTTTGTATACACTGTATAGAAAAATTCAGACATTCTATCCAAACACAGGTGAAAAATATGGTAATCTCCAGAACGGTTCCGTCGGACATCGAAATCGCTCAGCGCGCGCATCTGCTGCATATCAACCAGATTGCGGAACAACTCGGACTCGACCCTGACACCGACCTCGAACATTACGGCAAGTATATGGCGAAAATCAATCTGGAAGTGCTGGACAGGTTGAATGATCGCCCAGACGCTAAATATGTAGACGTGACCGCCATCACACCCACGCCGCTGGGGGAAGGCAAGTCCACCACGCTGGTGGGTCTGGGACAGGCGATGAAATGTATCGGCAAACGCGCCGTCATCACCATTCGCCAGCCGTCGCAGGGGCCGACCTTCGGCATCAAAGGCGGCGCGGCGGGTGGTGGTTACAGCCAGGTGGTGCCGATGGAAAACTTCAACCTGCACCTGACCGGCGACATCCATGCCATCACCGCCGCGCACAACCTGATTGCGGCCATGATTGATAACCATCTGTATCATGGCAACGCGCTGAACCTGGACATGCATAATATCGTCTGGCGGCGCGTGGTAGACCTGAACGACCGGGCGCTGCGGAACGTGATCGTCGGCCTGGGCGAAAAAGCCGATGGCATCCCCCGGCAGACCGGCTTCGATATCACGGTGGCCTCGGAGATCATGGCGATTCTGGCACTGACGACTTCGCTGGAAGACCTGCGCGCCCGCATCGGCAGGATGGTGATCGGCTACGACAAAGACAAAAAGCCGGTCACGGTCGAAGACCTGAAGGCCGCCGGCGCGGCGACCGTGCTGCTGCGGGACGCCATCAAACCGACGCTGATGCAGACGCTCGAAAACACGCCGGCGATGGTACACTGCGGCCCGTTCGCCAACATTGCGCATGGCAACTCGTCGGTGCTGGCGGATATGATCGCCATTAAATGCGCCGATTATGTGATTACCGAGTCGGGTTTTGGCGCGGACATCGGCGCGGAGAAGTTCTTCGACATCAAGTGCCGCGCTTCCGGCCTGCGCCCGAATGCGGCGGTGCTGGTTGTGACCGTCCGCGCGCTGAAGGCGCATACCGGCAAATACAAAGTCGTGCCGGGCAAACCGCTCGATCCCGGTCTGATAAGCGAAAACGTGGCCGACGTGGAAATGGGCGCGGTGAACATGGTGCGCCACCTGGAAAATATGCGTAAGTTCGGCGTTAACCCGGTGGTTGCTATCAATTCGTTTGCGACCGACGCGGACTCTGAAATCGAGGCCATCAAGGAAATCGCGCTGGCGTCCGGCGCGACCGGCGTTTCGGTTGCCCGTCATTGGGCGGAAGGCGGCCCCGGCGCGGCGGAACTGGCGGAACTGGTCGTGGACGCTTGCGACCAGCCCAACGACTTCCGCTTCCTGTACCCGGTAGACCTGCCGATCAAAAAGAAGATCGAAACCATCGCCACCGAAATCTACCGCGCCGACGGGGTGGACTACACGCCGGAAGCGGACAAACAGATCGAAGCGTTCGAGAAAAACGGATTCGGCGGTCTGCCGATTTGTATGGCGAAAACGCACCTCAGCTTCACTGCCGACCCGGCGGTGAAGGGCGCGCCGATGGGTTTCCGTCTGCCGGTGCGTGAAGTGCGGGCTTCGGTGGGTGCCGGGTTCATCTACCCGCTGTGCGGCGAGATGCGAACCATGCCCGGCCTGCCGAAAAACCCGGCGGCGGAAAACGTTGACCTTGACGATGAAGGGCAGGTCGTCGGCCTGTTCTAAGGTGGTATTCAGCAGGGGCGGGGCGAACCGGACTCGCCCCTGTTAAACGTTGTATGTATAGTTTTTAATAAAACTTAACCTGCGCTGCGCCGGGTGATAAAAACATATGTTTATCATGCCTGCTTTTTAGTGCGATGGGATAGGGGAGCGGGCATGTCTGACGTTTTACTCCAGTTTGCGCATATCAGCGACACACATCTTCTGAAACCAGGGCAGGCGCTGGATTTTGGCGACATCGGGCCGGAGTGGGCTGAATATGCCCGGCAGGTGCTGGCGCTGCGGCATGATGCCGGCGCGGTTGTAGGGGCCCTGGCGCAGGAGATTAACGCGCTGCCGGCGCGGCTGGACTTCGTGCTGCATACCGGCGATGTGGCCGGCCAGCCGCAAAGCCCGGAAGATTACGACATTATGGCGGGCTGGCTGGGGCAGATCAACTACCCCGTATTTTATCTGCCGGGCAACCATGATGATGCCGACGGCGTGCGGCGGCTGCTGGACGGCGCTGCGACATCCGAGTCGTTGGACTACACGTTCGAGCGTAATGGTGTTCAGATCGTCTGCCTGGACAGCAATCATTCTATTGTTCCACATGGCGGCGGGTTGGATGACCGCCAGTTAACCTGGCTGGAGAGCATCTGCGCGGCGCAGGATGATCGCCCGCTGGTGGTTTCGCTGCATCACCATCCTGTTCCGCTTGGCGTTCCCTGGCTGGATGCTTTAGCCCTGTCCAACGGCGACGACCTGCACCGGATTCTGCTGACTGCGCGCGCCCGCCTGCGAGGGGTGTTCTTTGGGCATATTCACTATGGCATTGATGTTTTGCGCGATGGTATTCTTTACAGTAGCGCGCCTGGCGCGTGGTATCAGTTTTCCGGTTGGCCGGGCTGGGCGACGCCCGCGCTGGATGAGCGTGCCAGCCCCGGTTTTAGCGTGGTGACGATCACCCGTGACCGGACGTTCGTTCGCCGCCATTTTTATCGAGTATAGTCTGTGAGAATCGTCGCCTTTTCGATCAATCCGCTTTTCCCTGACCGTGTGATGGGCGGCGCGCCCAAACACCTGCAAGCCATCGTCGTGTACCTGGGCGAGCTGGGACACGACGTTTGCGTTTTATGCACCCGGCGGGAAGACAGCCACACCCCGTTTAACTGGCATGAGCGCGTCCGGGTGCTGCCGGTGCTGCCGTTTAAGCAGCCTTTCCCGCAGCCTTACGCCGCGCCGGCGTATGATCTGGCAGCGGTCGTCCAGGTGGTTGGCGAACAGCTTGAGGATGCCGACCGCTTTTACATGCATGATGGCGAGTTTCTGTTCCCGTATACTTACCGGCACGTGCCGACGGTCGTCTCGCTGCGCGATAATGTGTACCCCGAAACGCTGCTGGGTGGTTTTCTGTTCCAGGGCGACCGGCTGGTACTGATTTCGGACTATGCCCGCCGCTATTTCGAGCAGACGGTCGGGCGGTTTTTCCCCGGCTTTAGCGACCGTATCACGGTCATCCCCAACGGTATAGACTGGCAGAAGTTCAAGCCCACGCCGCCGGGCCGCATCCTCGACACTGTCCCGGTTGACCCGGAACGGGATGTCATCGTGCTGCACCCTCACAGGCCGGAAGAGACGAAAGGCATTCGCCAGACGATTGCCGTTGTGGATCTGCTGGTGCATGAATACCGGATTGAGCGGATCAAAACACTCGTCCCAAAGTGGCTCGACCTGGGGCTTTCCGGCGAACTGCGTGACTTTTACCGGCAGATCCAAGACGAAATCGCGGCCCGCGGACTGTCCAATCATTTCGTTTTCCACGACTGGATTCCGCAGGAATTGATGCCGGAGTATTACAGCCTGGGGCGCGTGACGCTGGCGCTGGGGAACTTCGTCGAGTCGTTCGGTAATGCCCCTTACGAATCGTTCGGCTGCGGCACGCCGGCCATCACCAGCCGGGTTTCGACGCACCGCGAACTGCTGCCAGACGAGTTAGCTTATAAAGTGGATTTTGACGATGCGGAAACTGCCGCAGGGCTGGCGGCGGTTGTTGTGACCGAGGGGCGACGAACCTCGCCGGAGACGCTGGCGTACCTGCACCGGCATTATGCGGTGAAGCGCCAGCTCGAACAGTATGCCGAAACGATCCTGAACGCCCGGCTCGCCGACCCGCTGCCATACCGGCTTCAGCCCATTCATGAGCAGACGCGCTTTAAACTGCCGGTCTGGTGTTATGCGGCGGAGCGGGGCATTTACCATGATTTTCGCGCCGATTACCGCCGGATTGAAAGCCTGGCGCGGTTAACGGCCCGTTGGCCGGATGGTTTCACCATGGCCGATGCAGCCGGCGCGGGTGTCAGCCGTGAACAGGTGATGTCCTGGTATCAGGACGGGTATCTGTACCCGACTTAAATCATCAATTGTACTGAAATCGTCGTTCCCTGGCCGGGCGCGCTCTGCACGTTAAGCTGCCCGCCGTGCAGTTCGGCCAGCCGCCGGGCGATAATTAAACCCAGACCGAGTCCCTGCTGCTCGTAGACCGCACGCTCGAACTGCATATAAGCGCCGACATTAGCGATTTGTTCTGCCGTCATACCGCGTCCTGAATCGCTGATCTGCAGGACGAAGTAACCGTTCTGCTTGCTTGTCTCTACACGGACGGTTGACCCAGGTGTGGAAAATTTGAAGGCATTATCCAGCAGTTCGCCCGTTATCTTTTCCAGGCTTTGCGTGTATATACGCACCTCGGCATTGCAGAGGTGCATTTCCAGGTCGCCGGCGCGTTCAGCTTCGGCGGCTTTGTTCTGGACGACGGCGGCGATGACGCTGTTCGTCTCCAACGGCGGCGCGCTGCGCGCCTCGGCAATACGTTTAGGGTCAGTCATCATCAGTTCGATCTGCGCGTAGATGAGGTAGTTTTCGATCAGATGATACAGCCGCATCCCCGACCGGTAGATGGCTTCGACCATATTGTACACCTGGTCAGGCTCAAGGCTCTTGAAGTCCATAAGCAGGATTTCGGAGTAACCGATGATGCCGGTCAGCGGCGTTCGCAGCTCGTGGGGCAGGGCGCAGATGATGTTGCCGCGCAGGTTGTTGATTTTCTGCTCGTATTCTTTGGTGATGGAAATGCGGCGCTCGATGCGCGCGCCAACGGCAGCCAGCAGTTCACTGGCCGTGAATGGCTTGATGAGGTAATCGTCAGCGCCCAGTTCCATGCCTTTACGCATGTCGGCGCGGTCGGCTTTGGCAGTCAGGAACATCAACGGGATGTTGGCCGTCTCTGGCCGTTCCCGGAGCTGAAGCAGCACACCATAGCCGTTTAATTCCGGCATCATGATGTCGCAGATGATGAGATCGGGAAGATAGCTTTGAGCGATTTCGACCCCTGCGCGTCCATTTTGTGCGCCGCGCACGTCAAACCCTTCAAGTTCCAGGGTTTCGACGACATTTTCGAGGATGGCGCGTTCGTCTTCGATTACGAGGATTTTGGTCATGATAGCGTTCAAACCCGCTATTTCTTGCAGCCGGGTTCTCCTTCCTAATACAGATTGTACAGGTTAGCTACGTTACAAAAGATAAAGGTTTTGCCCTAAGCAGCAGTTGTGATATTTTTCATGTTTTGTTTATAATCGGCGCATCTTGTTCGGCTTTTGTCTGCCAGAAGGATTTTGATCTTGAGAACCGTTTTGCCTTTCAATCATGATTGGCTGTTTTATCCGGGTGAAGCAGATGCCGGCGAACCCGATGCGCAGTTCCAAGTGGTGACGCTGCCGCATACCAATATCGTGCTGCCGCACCACAATTTTGACAATATCGAATACCAGTTCATTTCCACCTATCGCAAACGCTTCCGCCTGCCGGAAGCGCGCGATGGTCGCCGCGTATATGTGGATTTTGATGGCGCGATGATCGCCTGCGAAGTGTTCCTGAACGGGCATAAGGTGGGGGAGAACGAAGGCGGCTACACGCCGTTTTCGTTCGACCTGACCGATCACTTGAACGAGAACGGCGACAACCTGCTGACCGTGCGTCTCGACTCCACCGAGCGACCGGACATCCCGCCCTATGGCGGCGTGGTGGACTATCTGACCTTCGGCGGCATTTACCGTGACGTGCGGCTGCGCTATGTTGAGCCGTGCCACATTGAAAAGGTTTTTGTGCGGACACTCGATGTGTTAACCGGCAGGCCGCGTGTAGAGATTGAGGTTACGGTTAACAATCAGGGGACGGAGCTCTATGCACAAGAACTAGGCGCCAGTATCTACGATGCTGATGGAATGCTGATTGCTTCTGGTGATATGTGGGTACAGGTGCCGGCGCACAGTACCGAAATTTTTGTTTTGACCGGCTTTAACCTGCCGGCGGTCAAACTCTGGTCGCTTGATGCGCCGGCGCTCTACTCCGCCATGTTCTGGCTGGGCAGCGCGGCACAGACGGGCGAGAAACCACTGCGCTTCGGTTTCCGCGAGGCGGTGTTCCGTGACGACGGTTTTTACCTCAACGGCGAAAAGATCAAGCTGCGCGGGCTGAACCGCCACCAGACGTATCCCTATATCGGCGCGGCTGCTCCGGCGCGGTTGCAGCGCAAGGACGCCGACATCATCAAATACGAACTGGGCTGCAATATCGTCCGCACTTCGCACTATCCGCAGTCGCCACATTTTCTCGACCGCTGTGACGAAATCGGTCTGCTGGTGTTCGAGGAAATCCCCGGCTGGCAGCACATCGGCGACCAGGACTGGCAGGGCATCAGCCTGCGCGATGTACAGGCCATGATCGAACGCGACCGCAATCATCCCTCGATTGTGCTGTGGGGCGTTCGCATCAACGAATCGATGGACAACGAAGCCTTCTATACTGCGACTAACGCCCTGGCGCACAGGCTTGACCCGACGCGGCAGACCGGCGGCGTGCGGTATTTCCAGGGCAGCCAGTTTTTAGAGGACGTATTCACCTTCAACGATTTCTCCAACACGGTGCAGGAGCCGGAACATACGCCGCATCTGGTGACGGAGTTTAACGGCCATATGTTCCCGACCAAATCGTGGGATCAGGAGGAGCGCCAGCTTGAACATGCGCTGCGCCATGCGCGCATTCAGGACAAGGCAGCGGGTATGGGCAACGTAACCGGCGCGATTGGCTGGTGCGCCTTCGATTACAATACGCACCGCGAATTTGGATCGGGCGACCGTATCTGTTATCACGGCGTTTCGGACATCTTCCGTCTGCCGAAGTTCGCGGCTTACTTCTACGAAAGCCAGCTCGACCCGGCAGTGCGCCCGGTGCTGCGTCCGGCGACCTTCTGGACGATGGGCGACCGCAGCGAGGGGGGCATCAATCCGCTGGTGATTTTCTCCAACTGCGACGAGGTGGAGGTGTTTTTCGGTGACGCGCATTTTGGCCGCTTCCAGCCTGACCGTAAAGAGTTCCCGCATCTGCCGCATCCGCCGTTCCAGATATGGGGCTTGAATCTGCTGTGGGGCGGCCACAAGTTTGATGACCTGCGCGTGGTCGGTTATGTAAACGGGCAGGCGGTGATCGAACAGCAGATCGAGGCCGACGGCGTGCCGCGCGCGCTGGTGCTGGAAGCCGATGACGCCGAACTGAATGCCGACGGCGCGGACATGACGCGGCTGGTGTTTAAGATTGTGGACAAATATGGCAATCGCCTGCCGTATACCAATCAGGTCGTGTCGTTCGAGGTCGAAGGCCCGGCGGAACTGATCGGCGAAAACCCGTTCGCGCTGATGGGCGGGCAGGCCGCGCTGTATGTGAAGGCCGGGCGCGAACCCGGAACGGTCACAGTGCGGGCGGCCACGCCGCGCCTGCCGGCGGCGGCGGTGACGATCAACGTAAAATAACAGGACGAACCGCCAGGACGCACAGGACGCCAGGGTTTAAGATTCTTACCGGGCGTTCCTGGCGACCTGGCGATTTAATCAGAATAACTTCCGGTGTTTTGTTCATTCAGGAAACCACGATATGCCAAACCACATCCTCGCTTTAGACCAGGGGACGACTTCTTCCAGGGCGATTCTTTTTGACCACAGCGGGCACATGATTGCTTCTGCCCAGCAAGAATTCCCCCAGATTTACCCACAGCCTGGATGGGTCGAACACGACCCGGAAGCGATCTGGCAGACGCAGTTGGAGGTCGCCAGGGCCGTGCTGGAAAAGCAGAGTCTGGCTGCCGCCGACATCGCCGCCATCGGCATCACCAACCAGCGCGAGACGACCGTCGTCTGGGAGCGCGCCACCGGCAGGCCGATTTTTAACGCGATTGTGTGGCAGGATCGCCGGACGGCGGGACTGTGCGACCAGCTTAAGGCGGAAGGTTTTGATAAGACCATCCGCGCCAAAACCGGGCTGGTGACGGATGCTTATTTTTCCGGCACGAAAGTGGCCTGGATTTTGGATAACGTCCCCGGCGCGCGGGAACGCGCCGAACGCGGCGAACTGGCCTTTGGCACGATTGACAGCTTCCTGATGTGGCGGCTGACCGGTGGGCGGCTGCACATCACCGACGTGAGCAACGCCAGCCGCACGATGCTCTACGACATTCATAAAAACTGGTGGTCAACCACCATGCTCAAACGGCTGAATATTCCCCAGGCGATTCTGCCGCAGGTGGTGCCGAGCAGCATGATCTACGGTGAAACCGACCCGGCATGGTTTGGCGGGGCGATTCCGCTGGCGGGCATGGCGGGCGATCAACAGGCGGCCACCTTCGGCCAAGCCTGCTACGCGCCGGGGTTAGCGAAAAACACCTACGGCACGGGCTGTTTTATGCTGATGAACACCGGCGGCGAGGCGGTCGAATCCAAAAATAACCTGCTGACGACCATCGGCTGGAAGCTGGGCGAAAGCGCCACGCAGTACGCGCTGGAAGGCAGCGTGTTCATCGCCGGGGCGGTGATTCAATGGCTGCGCGACGAGCTGAAACTCATCACCAGCGCCGCCGAAAGCGAACCGCTGGCGCGCAGCGTAGCCGATACGGGCGGCGTTTACGTCGTGCCGGCGTTTGTGGGGTTGGGCGCGCCGTACTGGGACTCGTATGCGCGGGGGACGATTGTCGGCCTTACACGCGGCAGCGGGCGGGCGCACATCGTCCGCGCGGCGCTGGAAAGCATCGCTTATCAGACGCGCGACGTGCTGGAAGCTATGCGCGCCGACTCCGGCCTGACGCTGCAAACGCTGCGCGTGGACGGCGGCGCGACCGGCAACGATTTCCTGCTTCAGTTCCAGGCCGATATTCTGGGCGTGCCGGTGCAGCGCCCGGCGGTGACAGAAACGACGGCGCTCGGTGCGGCCTATCTGGCCGGGCTAGCGACCGGCTTCTGGTCATCGCAGGAGGAAATCGCGCGGCAGTGGGCGATTGAAAAGACCTTTGAGCCGCACATGCCCGCCGACCGGCGCGACGCGCTTTATGCCGGCTGGAAACGCGCTGTCGAGCGGGCGAAGGCGTGGGTGGAGTGAACGCGACGTCATGACCATCCTGGTCGCCGGACTCATCAATATCGAAATCACGCTGCGGGTCGAGGCGTTCCCTATTCACTACAACCCGGTCAACTATCCGTTTTTTGGCGTGAACAGCAGTGTATCGGGCGTCGGGTACAACGTCGCTAAAGCATTGACAGCGCTGGGCGACGCGGTCTCTTTTTTGTCGCTGGTGGGCAAAGACCCGGCGCGCGCGCTGGTTCGAGAGGCGCTGGCTGCCGACGGCATCCCCGGCGCAGGCGTGTTGGATGTCCTTGACCAGACGCCGCACTCGGTCATCCTCTACGATGAGACCGGGCGGCGGCAGATTAATGTTGACCTGAAGGATATTCAGGAGCGCGCCTATCCCCAGGATGTGTTTGAAGCGGCGCTGGCCGACTCGTCGCTGGTGATTCCCTGTAACATCAATTTCACCCGGCCATTTTTGCGGCGGGCCTGGCAGTCCGGTAAAACGATTGCCACCGACGTTCACGCCATCTCCGACGTGGAGGATGGCTATAATGCCGATTACATGCGTTATGCCAATGTGCTGTTCATGAGCCATGAGCATTTGCCCAGCACGCCAGAAGAATGGGCGCGGCGGTTGGTCAACCGGTATGGCACGGAAATTATCGTCATCGGCCTGGGTGGGGAAGGGGCGCTGCTGGCCGTCAAAAACGACGGCTTCATGGGGCGTTTCCCTGCCGTCACTTTACGCCCAATCGTGAACACTATTGGCGCAGGGGACGCGCTGTTTTCGGCTTTCGTTCACGTCTACAACCGGACGCAGAATCCATACCAGGCGCTTGAGAAGGCGATAGTATTTGCTGCTTACAAAATCGGCGCCGTCGGCGCGGCAGACGGCTTTTTGTCGGCTGCTGAACTGGACGCGCTGGTCGGGAATTTCCGGTGAAATTCGCGGGCCGGTTTCTAAACCCGCCCCTGCCGCAACCATAGAGAAAGGTTCATCATGTCTCGGCAAGAAGTTTTTAATCGCTTTCGGGAAAACCCGGAGGTGTCCGTACTGATCGTGGGTGCCGGCATCAACGGCATCGGTGTATTCCGCGAGATGGCGCTTAACGGGGTGGATGTGCTGCTGGTAGATCGGGGCGACTTCTGCTCCGGCGCGAGCGCGGGGTCGTCGCACATGGCGCATGGGGGCATTCGCTATCTGGAAAACGGCGAGTTCCGGCTGGTGCGTGAAGCCCTGGTGGAGCGCAACCGCCTGCTGCAAAATGCGCCGCACGCAGTCGAACCGCTGCCGACGACCATCCCGATTTTTCACTGGCTGTCCGGTATCTTTAATGCGCCGCTCAAATTCCTGCGGCTGCGCGATAAACCGAGCGAACGCGGCGCGCTGGTCATCAAGATTGGCCTTATCCTCTATGACTGGTTTGCCAGCCCGTACCGCACCATGCCCACACATCGCATTGTGGGTAGGGCAAAGGCGCTGGCCCGGTGGCCTGATTTAAACCCGAAGGTGCTGTTTACGGCTACCTATTATGATGCTTTCATGCCGTACCCGGAGCGAATCTGCGTTGAACTGGTGCTTGATTCTGAGGCGCTTTCGGAGCAGGCGCGCGCGTTCAATTACGTCAGCCTGCACAGCGCGAGCGGCGATGTCGTCACGCTGCGGGATGAACTGACCGGCGAAACGGTGGCGGTGAAACCGAAAGTCGTCGTGAACGCCGCCGGCCCCTGGATTGATTTCGCCAACCTCGCCATGAAACAGCAGACGCGCTTCATCGGCGGCACCAAAGGCTCGCACCTGGTTTTGGATCATCCGGCGCTGTATGCTGCGCTGGATGGGCATGAAATGTTCTTCGAGAACAAGGACGGGCGCATCACCCTGATCTGCCCGTACCTGGGCAAGGTGCTGGCCGGGACGACCGACATTCGGGTGGATGACCCCGACCTGGCCCGCTGCGCCGATGACGAGGTGGATTACATCCTTGATCTGATTGACGTTGTTTTCCCGGCCATCAAAGCAGACCGCTCGCACATCGTTTTCGCCTTCACCGGGGTGCGCCCGCTGCCCAGCAGCCGCGCTTCGCGCACCGGCGCGATCAGCCGCGATCACAGCGTCCAGGTGATCGAACCCGGTGGCGGGATTAGTTTCCCGATTTATGCGCTGGTGGGGGGTAAGTGGACGACCTTCCGCGCTTTTGCCGAACAGGCGGCGGATAAAGTGTTCGCGCGGCTGGGCAAACCGCGCAAACTCAGCACCGATACCCTGCCGATTGGCGGTGGCAAAAATTATCCTGCGACGGAAGCTGAGCAGTTGGCGTGGCTGGAAGGCCTGAAGGCCAGAACCGGCCTGCCCCTGGAACGGCTGCGCGCGCTGTTTGACCGCTACGGCACAGGGGTGGAAGCCGTCGCCGATTATATCGTAGCGGGGCAAGATAAACCGCTGCAAAGTCACCCGGACTATAGCAGCCGGGAAGTGCGTTTCCTGGTCGAGCGCGAGCGAGTCGTGCATCTGGACGACATCGTTTTGCGGCGCTCGGCGTTGGCGATGCTCGGTTTTGTGAACAGCGCGCTGCTGGAAGAGCTGGCCGCCATTGCCGCCGAAGTCCTGGGCTGGTCTTCGGAGCAGGCAGACGGCGAAATTCGCCGCGTGGCCGATATGCTGGTGTCCGACTATCGCGTTCCCGCCGGGCGCTTCGATTCGCTGGCGGCGAAAGTCTAAATGTAAAACGGAGACGGATGGGGCGCGGCCACGCCGCGCCCTGTCTTATTTCCCCGACCCCAGGGTTAACCCCTGGATGAAATACCGCTGCAGGAAGATGAACACCAGCAGCGTCGGCAGAGTGGCGATGAGCGCCCCCGCCGTAATCACCGGCCAGTTGGTATTAAACTGCCCGCGCAGGGTTGCCAGCCCCGCCGTGACCGGCTTCAGCGCGTCGTCCTGGAGCAGAATGATGGCCCACAGGTAGTCATTGAACACCCAGGTGAATTCCAGGGTCGCCAGGGCCGCCAGGGCCGGCAGGCTTAGCGGAATCATGATCTGCCAGAACATGCGGAACTCGCCCGCGCCGTCCACCCGCGCAGCGTCGAAAATCTCGCCGGGTACGGTTTTCATAAAGTTGCGCAGCACGAAGGTACAAAAGCCCAGCTGGAAGGCCGTATGGATGAGGATGAGCGAAAACTGAGTATTGTACAGGCCAAGCGCGTTGGTCAGCCGGAATACCGGCAGCAGCAAAATCTGGAACGGCAGCATCGTGCCGGCCACAAACATGAAGTAGATGGGCAGGTTGAGCCGGAACTTGTAACGCGCCAGGGCATAGGCCGAAAGCGACGATAGGAACAGCATCCCGATTAAGGACGGGATGGTGATGGCGAAGCTGTTGCCCAGGTAACGGGAAACGCGCGCCTGGTTCCAGGCTTCGTTGAAGTTCGTCAGGGTAAACTGCTGTGGGATGCTCCAGAAACCCTGAATGCTGATCTCGTCCATCGTGCGGAAAGATGTGATGAAGGCTGCGATCACCGGGAGCAGCCAGACAATTGTCAGCACCGTCAGGAATATATACAGCCCGGCGCTGCCCCCCAGCCGCCGCATATTGGCGGCGCGGGCTTCGGCCTGGACGGCGGGCGGGGTCGTGGTTTTAGCTGCGGTCGTCATGCCGCCCTCCTAGTATTCCAGCTCGTCACGGATGACGCGGGACAGGTAGAAGCCGATGAAGATCAGGCTGATAGCGAACAGAACAACGGCGATAGCCGCGCCATAACCCATGCGGTAGTTGTTAAAGGCTTCGATGTACATAAAATTCGCCAGCACCTGCGTGTCCTGCGCGCCGCGCGTCATGATCGAAACCAGATCAAAAGCCCGCAGCGAATCGATGATCGAGATGACGACGATGATGGTCGTCACGGGGGCCAGCAGCGGCAGGATGACGTGCCGGAACAACTGCCAGCGGTTCGCGCCGTCTACGCGGGCGGCGTCCACGAAGCTGGGGTCAATATTCTTCAGCCCGGCCAGATACAATACCATTACGTAGCCGACCTGCCGCCAGACCGCCGCGATGATGACCGCCCAGATCGCCAGGTCACGGTCGCCCAGCCAGCCAGGCGGGTCGGCCACGCCGATGGCTTGCAGGAAGCCGTTGAGCAGACCGGCGCGCGGATGGTAGACCCAGCCCCAGATCAGGCCGATCACCGGCAGCGACATGACCAGCGGCGAGTAGAAGCTGATTTTGTACCAGCGACCGCCGCGCATCTCGTTGTTAAAGATCATCGCCAGCCCCAGGCCGAGCGTGGTGGGGATGGTGATAAAGACGACCAGCCACCGCACATTGTTAAGGAGCGCTTCGGAGAAGGTGCGATCTTTCGTGAACAACCGCTCGAAATTTTGCAGGCCGACAAAACCGGGAATCGGGTCAACGCCGTTCCAGTTAGTCAGGCTGAGGTAAATGGTGTAGAAGGTCGGCGCGATAATCCAGACAAAATAGAGCGCGAGCGGCAGAAGTAAAAACAGATAAGGTGTCCAGTTCATTCGGCGGCGTTTTGAACTGGCGCCGGGAAGGCGCCCCGCCTTTAAAGTAGCGGCCATATTTTATGCTCCTTAACCTGATCGGGGAGCGTACTCCTGAACGGAATAGGGGAACACGGCCAGCCAACTGGCCGGCCGTGTCCACGCTTTCGGCTATTGCAGCTGCGCCGGAAAAAAGCTTACTGAGCTTCTTCTTCCAGGATACGCAGACGTTCGTTTTCCAGGTCTTGGAGAATGGTGTCAATGTCATCCGGGTTGTCCCAGAAGCGCATGAAGCCGTCCATACCGGCCTCTGCCATGGCGGGGGTCGTGTCGCGGTCATAGAACTGCGCCACATAGTCCGCGCTCTGGATCAACTGGATGCCCTGCTGGGTGGCCGGTTCGGCCTGCGAGATGTCCACATCGGTGCGGGTAGGCAGGCGGCCCAGTTCCTCGAAGGCCATCTGCTGCACGTCTTTCGATCCCAGGAAGGCCAGGAAGGCTTTAGCGCCTTCGGGGTTGCGCGCCTGGGCGGCGATGAAATAACCATCGGTGGGGGCATCTTCGCCGACCGGGATGGCCGGGTCAATGATCGGGAAGCGGAAAAAGTCCAGGTCTTCTTCCAGCTCATCCGGGTACGAGTCGGTGATGAACGCGCCCATCAGGTACATCGCAGCGCGTTCCTGCACCATGTCGTCCACCGCTTCCTGCCAGTCCAGCGCCGCCGGGTCTTCGACGAAACAGCCGGCATCCAGCAGCTTACGCCAGTTGGCGAAGGTGGCTTTCACGCGGTCATCCAGGTAGGATTCCTGGAGCAGCATCAGGTTGATGTGGAATTCCGGCCCGTTCGTCCGCATGTTCAGGTAGTCGAACCAGGCGGCTGCCGGCCAGCGGAAGCGCGCGCCGATGGTGAAGGGGGTGATACCGGCGGCGTTCAGGGATTCGCAAACGCCGAGCAGTTCATCGAAGGTTTCCGGCGCTTTTTCGATGCCGGCTTTCTCGAACAGCGAGGGGCGATAGTACACGGCCCACCAGTAGTAGGACGTGGGCAGGAAGTATTTGCCTTCGTTCACAGTCGCCAGGGCGTTGAAGCCAGGCGCATACACGTCGTCGAAGCCTTCGGCCTGCCAGGCATCGGAGAAGTCCATAATCAGGCCGCGATCAATGAAGAAGCGCGCGCGGTTGCCCGCGAACCAGGTCAGCACGTCGGGCGCCGGTTCGGCCAGCAGGTAAGCGCGAATGGCCTGTTTAAAGTCTTCGTGATTGATGATCGAATGCTGCACCTGCATGTCGGGGTGCTGTTCGTTCCACATCGCCACGATTTTTTCGTCGAACGCGCGCGGCAGGGGGTCGCTGGCGTAAGAGTTGTAGGCGACGGTGCCATCCTGCGCCAACACCGATACCACCGACAGCAGGGCGACGCCCATCAGCAGCACGGCGATAAACCACTTGTTACGGGACATGTTCTTTCTCCTTTAAAGCGCGACTAATCTTCAGACAATTTTCGATTTCAGGAAACCGTTCTTCTCGCCGGTGTGCCTCCTTTCTGTTCTCGCTACCGGATTGGCGGCGCAGATGAACTGCGAATGACCAGTTCGACCGGGATGATTTTTGACTCCGGTTTCTGGCCGTCAAGCAGATCGAACAGCATCCGCGACGCTTCGTAGCCGGTTGTGAGCGAGTGTTGGTCAATCGTCGTGAGCGGCGGAACGGTGGTCGCCGCTGCCGGGATGTCATCATAGCCGGTGATCGTCAGCTGATCCGGCACGCGCAGGCCAAGCCGGTGGGCTTCTTGCAGCGCCCCCATCGCCATCCGATCATTCAGGCAGAGCAGGGCGGTCAGGTCGGGGTGCTGCTGCAAAAGCTGTGCCGCGCCGTCCGCCCCGCTGGCGGTAGAATAATCGCCGACGGCTTTCGGCAGGTCGTCGAAGTTCAGGCCGTGTGCCTGGGCGGCGTCCCGTATCCCCTGCAAAAGTTGTTCCGTTCCGATGTTGATATTGTCCGGCACGGTGATGATGCCGATGCGCCGGTGTCCGAGTTCAAGCAGGTGTTGCATAATGAGGACGCCGCCGGCATGGTGGTCGCTGCTGACCGAATAGGCCGCCGCGTGGCCGCCGATGCTGACAGCAGGAATGCCTTTTTTCAGAACCGGATCGAGGACGGAAGCAAAGGGGACATGGTTAAGGGCGATCACGCCGTCCAGATAACCGCTTTGGATGAGCTGGAGATAGTTTTCGTCTACAGCGCCTTCGATCAGGCGCGGCGTGCTGATGAGCAGATTATAGCCGCGCAGATTGCATTCGGCGTCAATACCTTCCATCACGCACAAAATACGTGGGTCGGCGAAGATAGCATCGTACACGTAAGGGAACACGACGGCGATGATCTGCGTCCTGCCGGAGGAAAGGGCGCGGGCGGCCAGATTTGGCACATACCCGATTTCCTTGACGGCCAGCATCACTTTGTTTCGGGTGGCTTCCGTGAAATAAGGTGTATTGGAAAGCACTTTAGATACGGTCGCGGTAGATACCCCGGCTCTGCGGGCGACGTCTTCGAGTGTTGGCATCTTTAAAACAAGCAATAGTTAAACGCTTAACTCTATAGCGTAAGCATATCGCTAAAGTTTTTTGCTGTCAACATTTTCGCTTTGGGCAGAGTTAACAAACGTAAAACTACTGCTCGCGTTTGACGGCGTGGCCGCCGAACTGGTTACGGAGCGCGGCCAGCAGTTTAGCGGCGTAGCTGTCCTGCTGGCGGCTGGCGAAGCGCATCATCAGCGACAGGGTGATGACCGGCGCAGGCACGTCCTGGTCTATCGCCTCGAACACCGTCCAGCGTCCTTCGCCGGAGTCGGCCACCCAGCCCTTGATGCCGGACAGGTCGGCGTCCTGCTCCAGCGCGCTGGCCGCCAGATCAAGCAGCCAGGAGCGCACTACGCTGCCGAAACGCCAGATTTCCGCGATCTGGTGAACGTCAAGCGCGAACTCCTGTTTCGCCCGCATAATCTCGAAACCTTCGGCATAAGCCTGCATCAGACCATATTCGATGCCGTTATGCACCATCTTGACGAAGTGGCCGGCGCCGGTTGGCCCGACATGCCCCCAACCGCGATCCGGCGCCGGAGCGAGCGTTTCGAGGGCGGGGCGGATTAATTCGATTGCCGCTTCTGTCCCGCCGACCATCATGCTGTAACCTTCGGCCAGTCCCCAGATGCCGCCGCTGGTGCCGACATCCACAAAATGAATGCCGCGCTGTTCCAGCAGCGCGCCCCGCCGAATCGAGTCCTTGTAGTTGCTGTTGCCGCCGTCAATCACCACGTCGCCTGCCGCCAGCACGGCAGCCACCTCGATGACGACGCTTTCGGTGATGTCGCCGGATGGCACCATCAGCCAGATGATACGCGGCGCTTCCAGGCTGCCGACCAGTTCGGTGATCGAAGCGGATGGCATCGCGCCCTGGGTGGCGGCTGCTTTGACCGCTTCCGGTTGGGGATCGTAGACGACGACCTGATGCCCGCCCTGCAGCAGGCGGCGCGTCATGTTCCCGCCCATCCTGCCGAGGCCGATTAAGCCAAGTTTCATAAGATATTCTCCTGCCTATGCGGAAGGCGTTCGCGTCCGATGCTGGATGCCGCCGGCGCTGGCCGAAATCATGTCGGTTGCCAGGCCGATAAATAGCCCGTGTTCAACAATGCCGGTGCGCCGTTTAAGCCGCTCACCGAGCGCCGCCGGGTCGGCGATTGGGCCGAAGTTGCAGTCCAGGATGAAGTTGCCCTGGTCGGTGCGATAAGGCAAGCCGCTGCTGCCGGGGCGCAGCTTCACCCGCGCGCCCAGCGATTCCAGATAAACCTGCTGCGAACCGTAGCCGAAAGGGATAACTTCGACCGGCACGGCCCAGGTCGTGCCAAGCGGCGGCACGAGCTTGCTTTCATCCACGACGATGATTTCGCGGCGGGTGGCCTGCGCGACGATTTTCTCGCGGGTGAGCGCGCCGCCGCCACCTTTAATCAGTTCCAACTGCGGGTCTACCTCGTCCGCGCCGTCAATGGTTACGTCAATGATCGGGTGTTCTTCCAGCGTCGTGAGCGGTATTCCTAAAGCGCGGGCTTCAGCTTCGGTCTGGGTGGAGCAGGGGATACCCAGAATATTGCGCAGCGCGCCCGTTTTGAGCAGGTAGCCGATGTGCCGAACCGCCAGGATTGCGGTGCTGCCCGCGCCCAGCCCGACCACCATGCCGGGTTCGATGAACTGCGCCGCGTATTCGGCGGCCTGCTGTTTGAGTGTAATTGCATCCATGATTTAATCCGCAGCGTGTGCCGCTGCCATTGCCGCTCCTACGATGCCTGCGTCGTTCAACAATGCCGCCGGCACGATCTGCGCCCGCCGGTTGAGCAGGGGCAGAAAGCGTTCGGCCTTTTTGCTCACGCCGCCGCCGATGATGAACAGATCGGGAGAAAACAGAAACTCCAGATAAGCCAGGTATTCGTCCACGCGCTCCGCCCATTTTTCCCAGGTCAGGTCTTTGTCCTGCCGGATTTTGTCCGAGGCGCGTTTTTCGGCGTCCTTCCCCCGGATTTCGAGGTGGCCGAGTTCGGTATTGGGTACCAGATGGCCGTTGATAAACAGGGCAGTGCCGATGCCTGTGCCGAAGGTCAGCATCATGACCAGGCCGGTATGGCCGCGCCCGGCCCCGAACGTCATCTCCGCGATGCCGGCGGCGTCGGCGTCATTGACGACCGTTACGGGGCAGCCGGTTTTCTGCTCGAATAACGCGCGCGCGTCCGTGCCGACCCACGCCTGGTCTACGTTGGCTGCCGTTTCGACCACGCCTTCTTTGACCACTGCGGGAAAGGTGATGCCGACCGGCGCTTTCCAGTTGAAGTATCGAACGACTTCGGCGACGGCTTCGGCGACATCCTCCGGTAGCGATGGCTGCGGGGTGGGCAGGCGAAACCGTTCGGCCAGCAGCCTGCCGGTTTCGGTATCCACCGGCGCGCCCTTGATTCCCGACCCGCCGATGTCAATGCCTAAATTTTGCATAATGTTTTTCCCTCCAGGAACACTTTCCATCTTACCGGCAAACGCCTGATCGTTACAACAAAGACATTGCATTCGGCAGGGCAATCGCTTGACATCCCGTCATCTCGCGTTATGCTTATGCACCATGTTAAACTCGCCTGACTTTCTGACCCGCCGTATCCGTCGTCGCCGCACTCGTGATGAGTCCGGTGGATTGGGTGTGCCTGGGCAGCGTTAAAGCAGGCGGTATCGTGAATTCAACCCCGGACTGATCGCAGTTCGGGGTTTTTCGTTTAGCTAAGGGAGAGGTGATTTATGCCAGCAGGTGAGGTCAAAAAAGTCGTTCTCGCTTACAGCGGCGGGCTGGATACGTCGGTGATTGTTCCCTGGCTGCGGAACAATTACGGGTGCGAAGTGGTTTGCTTCTGCGCCGATATGGGGCAGCAGGAAGAACTGGACGGTCTGGAGGAAAAGGCGCTCAAGTCCGGCGCGAGCAAGCTGTATATCCGTGACGTGCGCGAGGAATTTCTGCGCGATTTTGTGTTCCCCACCATGCAGGCAGGCGCGGTTTATGAGCGCGAATATCTGCTTGGCACGTCCTTCGCGCGCCCATTGATCGCCAAACATCTGGTGGATATTGCCGAGATGGAGAATGCCGACGCCGTTGCGCACGGGGCGACCGGCAAAGGGAACGATCAGGTGCGGTTTGAAGTGACCGTCATGGCGCTTAACCCCAAACTCAGGATCATTGCGCCCTGGCGAGAGTGGGAAATCCGCAGCCGGGAGGATGCGCTGGCCTACGCGCAGGAATTCAACGTGCCGGTGTCGGCTACCGAAAAATCCATTTACAGCCGCGACCGCAATCTGTTCCACCTGAGCCATGAAGGCGGCCCACTGGAAAACCCCTGGAATGAGCCGGAAAAAGAAATGTTCCAGATTTCGGTAGACCCGGTGGATGCGCCCGACGAACCGGCCTACGTGACGGTCGGTTTTGACAAGGGCGTGCCGGTCAGCATAGATGGCGAGGTTCTGCCGCCGGTCGAGCTGTTCGAGCGCCTGAATACGCTGGCGGGGGCGCATGGCATCGGGCGCGCCGACATCGTGGAAAACCGGCTAGTGGGTATGAAGAGCCGGGGCGTATATGAAACACCTGCCGGAACGCTGCTGCGCCGCGCGCATCAGGCCTTGGAAAGCATCTGCCTGGATAAGTATACCATGCACTTCAAGGACTTCATCGCGGTCAAGTACGCCGAGATGGTTTACAACGGTCTGTGGTACACGCAGCTTCGAGAGGCGCTGGATGCTTTTATCCAGGTTACGCAGCGCAATGTGACCGGCGTGGTGCGGCTTAAACTGTACAAGGGCAATCTCATCATCGCCGGACGCAAGAGCGAATACAGCCTGTACCGGGAAGATTATGCCTCCTTCGGGCGCGAGGATGTTTATAACCAGAAAGACGCCGAGGGCTTCATTCACCTGTTCGGCCTGCCGCTGAAGGTGGAAGCCCTGCTGGCGATTGACGGCGGTGGGCAGAGCCGCTATCGTTCGCCGGACTACAGCAAGTTTAAACGCGATTAACGGTCAGGTATTCGGCTATCGGGGCGGACGGCTGGTTCGCCCCGAATGAAAGGTGTGAGGAACATGAGCCTGTGGGGTGGGCGGTTTTCCGAACCGACAGACGAGCAGCTTCGGGCGCTCAATGACAGCATTGGATTTGACCGCCGGATGTACCGGCAGGACATCACCGGCAGCATCGCCTACGCGCGGGCTATCGCACAGGCCGGCATCATCAGCGGTGCGGAGGCGGAAGTCATCACCGGCGGGCTGCGGCAGGTGATGGCGGAATTTGACGCCGGGATTTTTGAGATCAAACCGGGTGATGAAGACATTCATACGGCGGTCGAGCGCCGGCTGACGGAACTGGTCGGTGCGGTGGGCGGCAAGCTGCATACCGGGCGCAGTCGCAATGACCAGGTAGCGACCGACTTCCGGCTGTGGGTGCTGGACGCTGCCGCCGAGGTGGACGGTCTGCTGGCCGGGTTGCAGGCCACGTTGATCGCGCAAGCGGAAAACCATCGTTTTGCGTTGATGCCGGGTTACACGCACCTCCAGCCCGCGCAGCCGATTACCGCCGCTCACTGGCTGCTGAGTTTCTTCTGGATGCTGGCGCGCGACCGCGACCGCCTGGCCGAAACGCGCCGCCGGACATCGGTTTGCCCGCTGGGTTCGGGCGCGCTGGCCGGTACGCCGTTTGCGATAGATCGCGCGGGGCTGGCGCAGGAACTCGGTTTTGCGGACGTAAGCCCCAACAGCCTGGACGCTGTGAGCGACCGGGACTTCGCCGCCGAGTTTCTGTTCGCGCTGGCGCTGATGGGCGCGCACCTCAGCCGCCTGGCAGAAGACATCATCCTGTACAGCACTCCCCGGTTTGGCTTCATCACGCTGGACGACCGTTACAGCACCGGCTCCAGCCTGATGCCGCAGAAGCGCAACGCCGACCCAATGGAACTGGCGCGGGGTAAAGCGGGGCGGCTGATCGGTGATCTGACCGGGCTGCTGGCGGTTCTGAAGGGGCTGCCCAGCACCTACAACAAAGACTTGCAGGAAGATAAAGAGGCCGTGTTTGACGCCTTCGACACGGTAAACCGGCTGCTGCCGGTGGTGACAGCGGTCATCGGCACGCTGCGGCTGAACCCGGAGGCGATGCGCGCCGCGCTGACGGAAGATCTGCTGGCGACCGATCTGGCCGATTATCTGGTCGGGCGCGGGCTGCCCTTCCGGCAGGCGCATTTTGTCGTCGGCCAGGTTGTTCAGGAGGCGGCCAGGCGGCAGGTTGCGCTGTCGGCGCTGCCGCTGGGAACGCTGAAGGGGTTTTCGGAACTGTTCGAGGCCGATGTCGCCGGAGTATTTGACTTCGAGGCCGCTGTCGCGCGGCGCAAGACGCTTGGGGGGACTGCGCCGGATGCCGTCCTGGAGCAGCTTGAGGCGGCGAAGGCGCGGCTGGATGGCGGGGGATAATATGCACCCTGCACAAAGCCTTCCGGCTAACGTGAACGAACTTCGGGCAGATACGCGGTTTCCCGCAGATAAAGGTTGACAGCTTTGGTCAAGAACGTTACGCTATATGACAGTTCGCGGTTCAACAGGATTAAAAACGTGTTCATGCGTTCAAGCCGCAGCGCCACCCTGATTAGCATCATTATCGTTATCGTACTCGTCCTTATTGGCGGCGGGGTATAACGGCTTGGGTGGAGCGCGAACGCGCGGAACGATGAGTGACAGAAAAGCCCCCAAGCCGGGGGCTTTTTAATTACGTAGAGTCATCAAAGGAGTGATGATGTCCCCGCAGCCTAAGACCGAAGAAGCTCGCCACTTTCAGCAGCATGATTACCCGACCAGTCCCTGGACTGAGGCGTATCAGGCACATCCGATCGATGCTGCGTTTATGCCGCAGCCCGGCGACAGGTCTCAACGTTGGTACGATGCCGAAACGCAGTCCCCGACACACGACGCGCTTTCCGAAGTCTACAACCAGGGCTATTAGGAAAGCGCGTTTTATTTGGAAGGAGATCGAACATGCCTGCTGAATGGATCTGGCGAAACGGTGAGTTCATTCGCTGGGAGGATGCGACGGTTCACGTAACCACACATGCCCTGCATTACGGGTCGAGCGTATTTGAAGGGGTGCGCGCTTATGCCACGCCGGACGGCCCGGCGGTTTTCCGGCTTCAGCCGCATACCCGGCGGTTGCTGAACTCTTCCAAAATCGCGCGCATCGAAGTACCGTACAGCGAAGCAGAAATTAATGAAGCGATTCTGGAAACGGTGAGGCGTAACGGCCACGAAGCCTGTTACATTCGCCCGCTGGTGTATCGTGGGGCGGGCGGCCTGGGCATAGATGGCCGGAAAAACCCGACCGAAGTTCTCATCCTCACGCTGGAATGGGGGCGCTACCTGGGCAGCGAGGCGCTGGAGCAGGGTGTTGACGTGCAGGTTAGCTCCTGGCGGCGCATCGCCCCGGACACCTTCGCTTCGATGGCGAAGATCGGCGGCCAGTATGTCAACAGCCAGTTTGTGACGATGGAAGCTGCCGACAATGGCTTCGCAGAGGGCATTGCCCTCGACTATACCGGCTACATCAGCGAGGGCGCTGGCGAGAACATCTTTGTGGTGGTGGACGGGACGGTGTACACACCGGGGGCGTGGTCATCCATCCTGATGGGTATCACGCGCGACACGGCGCTGACGCTGCTGCATGACCTGGGTTATGAGGTTCGTTACGAACCTATTGCGCGGGACATGCTGTATATGGCAGACGAAATCTTTTTCACCGGCACGGCGGCGGAAATCACGCCGGTGCGTTCGGTAGATCGTATTCGGGTCGGGAGTGGGAAACCCGGCTCGGTGACGAAAGCGGTTCAAGCGGAATTTTTCGGGATTACCTCAGGTCAAAAGCCTGACCGGTATGGCTGGCTGACGCATGTAAGCCGGACTGAACCGGCCAAGAGCGGCGATTAACGATAACGACAAGAACTAAGGAGCAGTCTATGTTGCTAACTGGCGCGGAAATTGTGATGGAGTGTCTGATACGAGAAGGCGTCGAGGTCATGTTCGGCTATCCGGGCGGGGCAATCCTGCCGGTTTACGACGCCATGACCAAGTACCCCCAGCTTCGGCATGTGCTGGTTCGTCATGAACAGGGTGCGGCGCATATGGCCGATGGTTATGCGCGGGCGACCGGCAAAGTTGGCGTGGCGATTGCGACCAGCGGCCCCGGCGCGACCAACCTCGTCACGGGCATTGGAACGGCCATGCTGGACTCCTCGCCCATCGTCTGCATTACCGGTCAGGTGACGCGCGGGGCAATCGGTTCGGACGCCTTCCAGGAGATTGACATCACCGGCATCACTCTGCCGATCACCAAACACAATTATCTGGTGAACGATACCCGTGAGCTGGCCTACATCATTCGGGAAGCCTTTCATATCGCCAGGACGGGGCGCCCTGGCCCGGTGCTGGTGGATATTCCCAAAGACGTTCAGAATGAGAAAGTCGAGTTTGAATATCCCGAAGGCCCGATTCGCCTGCCGGGGTATCGTCCACCCAGCGCCGCCGACGATGACCAGTTGGCCGCCGCGTTGGAACTTATCAAGCAGGCTAAAAAGCCGATCATCCTGGCCGGGCATGGCATCCTCATGTCGGGCGCGTCCAACGAACTGCGCGAACTTTCGGAGCGGGCGCAAATCCCGGTGACGCTGACGCTGCTGGGCAAGGGCGCGATGCCGGAAAATCATCCCCTGTGTGTGGGCATGATGGGGATGCACGGCGCGGCGGCCTGCAATTACGCCATTCAGGAAGCCGACCTGCTGATCGCGCTGGGGATGCGCTTTGATGACCGCGTGACCGGCAACCTCAAAACCTACTCACCCAACTCGCGCAAAATTCACGTGGACATTGACCCATCGGAAATCAACAAAAATGTCAAGGTGGATGTGGGTATTGCCGGGGATGTACGGACGGTGATGGGGCAGTTGTTAACGAAGCTTCCGGCCAAGCAGCACGCGGAATGGATCGCGCGGATTCGGGATTGGCAGGAAGACGGCGACGAACGCGACATCCTGCACTACGAAAGCGAAGGCAAACTGTACGGCGCGCAGGTGATTAACGACCTGTGGAAATATACCGGCGGCGACGCTGTGACCGTCTCGGACGTGGGCCAGCACCAGATGCTTGAAGCGCAGTATTACCCGCACCAGCGCCCGGCAACTATGCTGACCAGCGGCGGCCTGGGGACGATGGGCTTTGGCCTGCCGGCGGCGATTGGCGCCAAGTTCGGCAAGCCGGATGAAGAAGTGTGGGCCATCGTTGGGGATGGCGGCTTCCAGATGACGATGGCCGAATTGGCGACGGCCATGCAGGAAGGCGTTAAGGTGAATATCGTCATCCTCAATAATGCCTTTCTGGGCATGGTGCGCCAGTGGCAGGAATTCTTCTATGAGGAACGCTACCAGGCGACGCCGATGTTCAACCCGGATTTCATCAAACTGGCCGAAGCGTATGGTATTCCGGCCATGCGTGTCACCCGCCGTGACCAGATTGAAGAGTCGGTGAGATTCGCCCGCAGCCACGAAACCACCGTCCTGATTGAGTACGTCATCGAAAAGGAAGAAATCGTGTATCCGATGGTGCCGGCGGGTGCGGATCTGCACAACATGCTCCGCCGCCCGAAACCGGGGGAGAAGCAGTCATGATCGAGAATAACAAACAGACCGTTGTCGCATTAGTCGAAAACAAACCGGGCGTCCTGAACCGCGTGGCAAGCCTGTTCCGCCGCCGCAATTTCAACGTGGACAGCCTGACCGTCGGACGCACACACAAACCGTACATTTCCCGCATGACCATCGTCGTGGATGCGGCGCGAGTTGATGGCCGACGCATCGCCGCAAACCTGTTCAAGCTGGTTAATGTGATTGATGTGAAGCTCGTTTCCGAAGAACCCTACGTCAGCCGTGACCTGGCGCTGATTAAAGTGCGGACGGACGACGCCGACTCGCGCAATGCCGTGACGCTGATTTGTGAACGCTACCCGGCGCGTATCGTGGACATAGGGACGAAGGTTGCCATCATCGAAATCACGGCACAGGAAGACATCGTAGAGGCGCTCATCAACGAACTTGAGCCGATTGGCATCGTGGAAATGGTGCGAACGGGCGTGGTGGCGATGGGGCGCGGGGTGCGCATCCTGGATGTGGATGCGGATTACGAGCCGTCTATCGTCAGCAGCCAGGAAAACGGGAATTATCAGGCATACAGCGTCTAGCCGCCGGGGCGGCCAGCTTATCTTAACCGGGGCGGTGACATGCCGCCCCCTACACCATAACCGGGAAGGACTTTCATGGCAACACTGTATTACGACAAGGACGCGGATTTATCGCTGCTGAACGGTAAGACGATTGCCGTCATCGGCTATGGCAGCCAGGGACACGCCCATGCGCTTAATGCCAGGGACAGCGGCGCGCAGGTGGTGGTCGGTCTGCACGAGGGCAGCAGCAGCCGGGTGAAAGCTGAGGCCGATGGTCTGAGCGTGATGTCGGTCGCCAATGCAACCCGGGCGGCGGACATCGTGATGGTGCTGATTCCAGACACCAAACAAGCGGCAGTTTATGCCGAGTCCATCGGGCCGAACCTGAAACCGGGCAGCATGTTGATGTTCGCGCATGGCTTCAATATTCACTTCGGCGAGATCAAACCGCCGGCCAATGTAGATGTGGCGATGGTCGCGCCGAAAGCGCCCGGCCACCGCGTGCGCGAAGTATTTATCGAAGGCGGCGGCACGCCAGGCCTGCTGGCGGTACAGCAGGACGCAACCGGCCAGGCGAGGGCAGTTGCGCTGGCCTATGCGAGAGCCATCGGCTGCACGCGCGCCGGGGTGATCGAAACCACCTTCAAAGAGGAAACCGAAACCGACCTGTTTGGCGAGCAGACCATCCTGTGCGGCGGCGTCACGGCGCTGATCCGGGCGGCCTTCGAGACGCTGGTGAAGGCTGGCTACCAGCCGGAAGTTGCTTACTTCGAGTGTATGCACGAACTCAAGCTGATCGTAGACCTGCTTTACCAGGGCGGCCTGAGCTACATGTGGTACAGCGTGAGCGATACGGCAGAATACGGTGGCTACGTGGTGGGCGACCAGATCGAAGGCATGGTCAAAGAGGAACTGGGCGGCGTGTTAAATCGCATCCAGGACGGCAGCTTTGCCCGCGAATGGATTGCTGAAAACAAGAGCGGGCGTCCGAACTTCCTGCCCCGCCGCCACCGGGAACACGATCTGCTGATCGAAAAGGTTGGCGAAGAGCTGCGGGATATGATGCCGTTTTTGAACGCCAAACGCATCAAACAGCAGGATTGAGTCAATGAACATCCGCCTCTTGACGGAAGCTGATGCTGCCGTTTACCAGCCGGTGCGGCTGCGGTCGCTGCACGAACACCCGGAAGCCTTTGGCGCGTCCTATGAGGAGGAGCGCGAGACGACGCCTGATAAAGTCGCCGCGCTGCTGGCCTCGCCGGACAGCCGGTTTTTCGGCGCGTTCGTGGATGGCGACCTGGTGGGTATCGCCAACCTGTGGCGTTACCCGCGCGCCAAGACGCGCCACCGCGCCATGCTGACGGCCATGTACGTTGCGCCTGAAGCGCGCGGGCAGGGCATCGGCGCGGCGCTGGTGAAAGCCGTGCTGGACTATGCGCGTTCCGTTGTGGGGCTGGAAGATGTGGTGCTGGCCGTCACCGTCGGCAATGAGTCGGCGCGCGGGCTGTACATCCGGGCGGGTTTCCAGGCTTACAGCCTGGACCCGCGTTATATCCGGGTCGGCGACGATTATTATGACATCGAGTGGATGATGCTGAGTTTAGACGAAGGGTGAGCGGCCATGATGCTCCAACGCTTCGATGATGTCAGCAAGTTTTACGCGCGTGTTGAGTCGTTCCTGTATGGATGAGTACCGTTTTGAATGTCAGGAGCAGCCGCATGGATGATGAATCCGGCGTAGTAAGGAAGGGGGTGATCTGATGGCTGAAGATGGCCTTGCTGACCTTTTCCCGTTGACGTATGAACCATTAATCAGCGAAAGGATCATCCCGCAATGTCTGGCAGTATATATGATGACAATCTGGTTCGAGTCTTCGATACCACCCTGCGCGACGGCGAACAAAGCCCCGGCGCGACCCTGAGCAGCGCAGAAAAGCTGGAAATCGCCCGCCAACTGGCGCGGTTGGGCGTGGACATCATCGAGGCGGGTTTCCCGGCGGCCTCGCCGGACGATCTGGCTGCCGTTCAGCGCATCGCGCGGGAAGTCGGCACGCCGGACGGGCCGGTGATCGCCGGCCTAGCGCGCGCGGTCGAAAGCGACATCCGCACCTGCTGGGAAGGCGTAAAAGATGCCGCCAAGCCGCGTATTCACACCTTTCTGGGTACATCCGATATTCACCTCAAATACCAGACCGGCATGACGCGCCAGCAGGCGCTTGAAGCGATTCGTAAATCGGTTACGCTGGCGCGCGAACTGTGCGAGGACGTGGAGTTCAGCCCGATGGATGCCGGGCGCACCGATCCCGCTTTTCTGGTCGAGGTGTGCGCGCTGGCGGTGGAATGCGGCGCGACCACGCTGAACATCCCCGACACGGTGGGATATGTGACGCCGCAGGAATGGGGCGAGCTGATCGCCAACCTGATCGCCGAAACGCCCGGCGCAGGCCGGGGCAGCGGCGTGATCTGGTCGGTACACTGCCACAACGACCTGGGATTGGCGACCGCCAATACGCTGGCCGGGGTGATGGCCGGCGCGCGCCAGGTGGAAGTGACGATCAACGGAATCGGCGAGCGGGCGGGGAATACCAGCCTGGAAGAAGTGGTGATGGCGATTCACACGCGCCCGCAGTTCTACAACGTTCGCACGAATATCAATACCCGCGAGATTATGAAAGCCAGCCGGTTAGTGAGCAACTATACGGGCATGAGCGTCCAGCCGAATAAAGCGATTGTCGGCGCGAACGCCTTCGCCCACGAGGCCGGCATTCATCAGGACGGCGTGCTGAAAAACTCCAGCACTTACGAAATCATGACGCCGGAAAGCGTCGGCCTCAGCCAGAGCCGGCTGGTGCTGGGCAAACACAGCGGACGCCACGCGCTGAAGGCGCGGCTGAAAGAACTGGGTTATACCATCGAAGGCGATGCGCTCAACCAGGTGTTCGCCCGCTTTAAAGACCTGGCCGACGCTAAAAAGACCGTTACCGACGCCGACCTGGAGGCGCTCATCGCCGACGAGTTCCACCGCCCGGAGGAAATTTTCAGTCTGGTGGATATTCAGGTGACATGCGGCACGATGGGGATGCCGACGGCGACTGCCAAACTGCGTAAAGCCGAGGGCGAGGAGTTCGTTTACGCGGCAGTTGGCACGGGGCCGGTGGATGCTTGTTACAAGGCGATTGACGCCATCATCAAATCGCCCAATACCCTGATCGAATACAGCGTTCACAGTGTGACGGAAGGGATTGACGCGCTGGGCGAGGTGACGGTGCGCATCGCGCCGCCCGGCGAAGAACGCCGTTCGTTCGGCGGTTATGGGGCAGACAGCGACATCGTGGTCGCCAGCGTGAAGGCGTACATGGCCGCGCTCAACCGCATGATCGCGGTGCTGGGTTACGGCGAGCGAAAGCCGGAAGGCGAAGCCGCCACCGTGACCATTAAAAGCGCCGAAGCGTAAAGCAGGGGTGGGGCGCGGTGAAAGCCCACTGCGCCCCGCATCAATCGTTCAACCTGGGATAAATGTGGGATATTTGGGATATGATGAGCAGTGGAACGCAGCCAAAAACCCTGTTTGAGAAAGTGTGGGAAAACCATCTGGTACGCCCGCAGACGCCGGATACCCCGGCGGTGCTGTACATTGATTTACATCTCGTGCATGAGGTGACTTCACCGCAGGCGTTCACGCTGCTGCGCGAGCGCGGCCTGAAGGTGCGCCGCCCCGACCGGACGCTGGGGACGATGGATCACAGCACGCCGACCACACCGCGTAATGCCGACGGGATCATCCCGGTTCTGGATACGATGGCGGCGGCGCAGTTGGACGTGATGCGGCGGAACTGCGCCGATTTTGGCATTTCGCTGTATGACCTGGGGACTGACAAACAGGGCATCGTCCATGTTATCGGGCCGGAACAGGGTTTAACGCAGCCGGGCATGACCATTGTCTGCGGCGACAGCCACACCAGCACGCACGGCGCGTTCGGCGCGCTGGCGTTCGGCATCGGCACCAGCGAAGTGGCGCATGTGCTGGCGACCCAGTGTTTGCTGCAAAACAAACCGCAAACGATGGCGGTGCGGGCGGATGGACGCCTGCGCCCCGGCGTGACGGCCAAAGACATCATCCTGGCGATCATCGCCAAAATCGGTGTTGGCGGCGGGACGGGGTACGTCTTTGAGTATATGGGCGAGGCCATCCGCGCCCTGGGCATGGAAGGCCGCATGACCATCTGCAATATGTCCATCGAAGGCGGCGCGCGGGCCGGGATGGTCGCGCCGGACGAGACGACATTTGAATACGTCGCCGGTCGTCCCTATGCGCCGAA
>JACAES010000117.1 GCA_013388735.1 Chloroflexota bacterium
ATGTATAAGTTTACCCATTTTAGAACAGAATTCACACAAATTTTGCTAGTGTCAACGAATTCTGAACAATACACACCGGCAGGGACACAAAATGAGACGCGGCTTGTTTCAGGCGGCCTGTCTGGGGCTGCTGATTTTCGCCAATTTTGCGCCGGGCAAGGCCGGGGATCTGACGCGGGTTTGCCCGCCGGTAGGCATCCAGGCGCGGGGCGCGACCTTCGAGCCGGGCGGAATCATCCTGACCGCCTTTGACCGGGACAGCCTGTGGGTTTATCAGGTGAACGCCGACCGGCGTTACCCCCTGCCGGAAACCAACCCCTGCGGCACGAACTGTCACCTGTCGCCGGATGCGCGCTGGATCACCTACGTCAACGCGCTCGACCAGAGTTATGCTAAGATGCGGCTGGACGGCACCGAACGCACGCCGCTGGTGCCATATGCCGCCGATGTGGAATGGTGGTCGGCGGATACGCTGCTGGTCTGGACGCCGGGGCGCAGCGCCTACTTGCAGCCGGAGGACGGCGGCGAACGTCAATATCTGGATGTGCAGAGCGTGGTGGCAGTGCAGCCGGGCGGCTACTGGGCGATGCTGATCCGGCAGGACGGGGACGTATTCCGGCGCGGCCTGATTAACCTGGAGATGCGCGGCCTGGTGGGGGTCGCGCAGCCGTATCTCGACCTGGGGGAAGATGTGCCGTATTTCGACGCAGCCTCCTGGTCGCCGGACGGAAAGTGGCTGGCGTATGTCGCGCCGGGGGTGGACGACCCCCAGGTGGGAATCGCCGGGGGCGAAATTTTCGGCGTGCGCCCCGCCGACGGCACGCGCGTCCAGTGGACTGACCTGAACGCGGCTTACGGCGCGGCGCGCATTAACGGGCGCGCCAGCGGCGAATTAAGCTGGTCGCCGGACGGCACGCGCATCGCCTTCTGGGTGATCGAGCTGTTGGAGGCGAACCCGGAAGGCAAAACCGGCAGCGCCATGATTCACATCCTGGACATCACTACCGGGTCGGTGCAGGCTTACTGCGGCTTCACCACCGATGAACATACGCCCAACCCGCCGCGCCTGATCTGGTCGCCGGACGGCACGCATCTGGCGTTGGGCGGCAACGTGCCGGGCGACGACAAAGGTTATCTGCTGCTGGCGCTGGACACGGCCACCGGCATTTTTACGGAGTTGAGCAATGGCATTTACCCCACGCTCGGCGGGCCGAATCCGGTGGCCTGGGGACTGGCTCCGTAATGCGGCAGTCACGCCCCGGCTGTGGCGGGCGCTCAACCGCCCGCCGGCTACGCATCCACTGTTTCAGCGCACCGTTGTTCTGCCGGCCTACAGCAGCGCCCATTATTTAAGCTGGGCGAATCTGATTATCAGCCTGATTTTAGGACTCAGCCGCTACGCGCCGACGCTGCTTTTTCTGCTGATGCCGTTCATCCTGTTGATTCTGGGGCTGACCTACGGCCTGGACTGCGCGCTGCGGGTGGGCAGCGCCATCGCCCGCGAGCGCGAAAATGATACTTATGGCCTGCTGTCGCTGTCGCCGAACGGGCCGCTGGGGGCGATGTGGGCGCTGGCGACCAGCGCCATCTACCGCAATCACGATTTTATGCGGCTGCGGGGCATCGTGCGGGCGTCCCTGCTGACCGGCCTGGCGGCGGGTATCGTCGTGACCGGCATCGCGCTGTTCGTGAACGCGGACATCTTCAACCGCTTTCCTCAGCCGCCTACGCCGATTTACGCGGGGCTGCTGAATTTCGCGGCCATCGTCGGCGCGCTGTATGTCGAGTATGTGCAGTCGGTGGCGCTGGGTGTGCTGGTCGGTCTGCTGGTTTCGACCTACGCGCGCAGCCGCCTGGACGCCAGCATGTGGGTGTTCGGCGTGTACCTGCTGCTGCAAATGATGATCTATGTGCTGACGATGGTGGTCGGCTTCACGGCGCTGCCGCTGGCGGCGGAGGCGCTGGCTGTGCGCGGCGATTTTGCGCTGGCCGGGCTGAGCTTCGCCCGCCTGGGAATTTTCGTCCTGATGCGGGAAGTCGTCATTGCGCTGGCCTGGCGCGGCCTGCAAACCCGACTGAATATCACGCCGGCGGAGTCCACCTTCATCAACCGTTAAACCATCTGAGTTATAATCATGCATATCAGCGAAAGGTAATTCGATTGTGACCGACACGATTGACCCCAAGACCATCCCGACCTTCGACCCGGCGGGATGGCAGCCCGACCCCAAACACCCGCGCCGCCGTCCCCCCTGGATTAAGGTCAAAGCGCCCGGCGGCGAAGTTTTCCAGGAAGTAAATGAGTTGATGCGCCGCCAGCAGTTGAACACCATCTGCGAGGAGGCTAACTGCCCCAATCGCGGCGAGTGCTGGAATCATGGCACGGCGACGTTTCTGATTCTTGGCGATGTCTGCACCCGGTCATGCCGCTTCTGCGACGTGAAAACCGGGCGGCCCAAGCCGATTGACTGGAACGAGCCGCTGCGGGTGGCGCAGGCGGTGAAGGCGCTCAATCTGCGGCATGTGGTCATCACCAGCGTCAACCGCGACGAACGCGCCGACGGCGGCGCGCCGGTTTTCGCCATGACCATCAAGGCCGTGCGGCAGCTTCAGCCGGGGTGCAGCATCGAGGTGTTAATCCCGGACTTCAAGGGCAGCGAGGCGGCGCTGAAAATCGTCATGGACGCGCAGCCGGAAATCCTCAATCACAACGTCGAAACCGTGCCGCGCCTGTTCAGGAAGGTGCAGCCGCAGGATCGCTACGAATGGGCGCTGGCGACCCTGGGCAATGCCAAAAAGATGGACCCGCTGGTGCTGACCAAAAGCGGCATCATGGTCGGCCTGGGCGAAACGTTTGATGAAGTGGTCGAGGTGATGCGCGATCTGGCCGGGCTGGGCGTGGACATCCTGACCATCGGCCAGTATTTGCAGCCCAGCAAAAGCCACCTGGACATCGAACGGTATTACCTGCCGGAGGAGTTCGACGCCTTCGAGACGGTCGGCAAGGAACTGGGTTTTAAGTGGGTGGAAAGCGGCCCGCTGGTACGCAGCAGCTACCGCGCCGACCAGCAGGTGCGCGAGCTGTCGAAGCTGAACTTCATCCACATGCGGGAATAACCTCACCCCTGAATCCTGTCCCGTGCGGCGTAGTGGACGGTCTTCTGGCCGTCCACCGCCCCCGGACGCGCAGAAACAATCGGACATGCAGAAGCGTGTCCCTACAATCGCCCTGGACAGGGAGAGAGGTTTCCGGTTTTTGCGCCCCTAACACCTTTCCGTCATAATGGTTCATACCATAAATCAACACGCCGCGCCGGGGGGAACGATGCTGAAACAGGGTCTGAAGCTGCTGGTTGGCTGCCTGATGGGGCTGTTGGCGGTGTCCGTGTCCGCGCAAGAGGCCGGGAGTCTGAACCTGTTCGTCGAGCGGGATGCGCTGACGCTGTACGTGGCCGTCGGCCCGGCCTGGCTGGGCGACCTGGAATTCCGCGCCCTGAACGCGCAGGGCGTGGTGCAGAGTATCCCGCTGCGGGACGGGTTCGACGTGCTGGCAATCACCGGCGGTTATGCCGATGCCGGCACATGTTTTGTTTACAGGCTGTCCGGCGCGACGCCGCCCTTGCAGGACACCTGTTCGCTACCCAACCGGGTCTTCCGCCGGGACGTGACCCGCGCCGACCTGTTCTGGTACGACTTCGTGACCAGCCGCGCCCGCACCGTGATTATCTACGGTTCAGGCGCAGGTGTTAATGGCGAACCCTGCCCGCCGGATTTACCGGACTGCCCGGTCGCCTGGAGTGTAACCCCCGCTCAGGTCGCCCAGGCTCAGGCGGCGGCTTACGACTACCGGCAGGGCAACGCCGCCTGGACGCCGGTATATCAGACTTTCGACGGTGTGGAGATGGCGCTGGTGCCGCCGGGCTGTTTTATGATGGGCAGCGAGAATGGGGAGGACAACGAAAAACCGGCCCACCAGCAATGTTTTGATGCGCTGTTCTGGATCAGCCGCACGGAAGTGACCAACGCGCAGTACAAAGGCTGCGTGGAGGCGGGCGCTTGTGAGCCGCCGGGCGACCGAACCTATTACGACGACCCGGTTTATGCCGACCATCCGGTGCTGTACGTGGACTGGTTCCAGGCAGCCGCCTATGCCGGCTGGCGGGGCGGCGCGCTGCCAACCGAGCGCGAATGGGAGTATGCCGCGCGCGGGCCGGATGGTCTAAAATATCCCTGGGGAAATGCATTTGACGGGATGCGGCTCAATTTCTGCGATAAAAACTGTACCCTTGATTGGCGCGAAACATCTGTAGACGATGGTTACGCACGGACCGCGCCGGTGGGCAGCTATGCGAACGGTGCGTCGTGGGTAGGCGCGCTGGACATGAGCGGCAACGTCTGGGAGTGGACGAACTCGCTGTACGAGCCTTACCCTTATGACGCCGGCGATGGACGCGAAACAGATACGGGCGACAGAACGGATGTTCGCCGGGTGTTGCGCGGGGGTTCGTGGTACAGCAATCGGGGCTTTGCCCGTGCCGCCTCTCGCTACTACTTCAGCCCGAACTATCGTTCCGACGACTTCGGTTTTCGGGTGGTTTTGGGTGGCGTCCCTTCGTAGCGCCTCCGGCGCAGGGTGGTGTGGCGGGGTGTGTAGGGGCGGGTTTAGAAACCCGCCCCTACGGGCGTTCGTGATAACGATGTTGTCTGTTAAAACCGGCGCGTGCCGACGGGCGTTCGCCTCATCTGACAAAAATCTACCCCTGCGATTGGCGCGGTTAAACGTCCGCCTCATCCCCCTCGGAGTCGCCGAAAATGCGCCGGAGTTCCTGTTCCCATACGTCGGCCAGGGGGTCGAACAGCACTTCGGTGAAGTCGTCGGAGAGGCGCTCCATGTAGGCGCGCACGTTCAACTGCGGCGCGGCGCGGTCGAGTTCGTCCACTTTGGCCGCGACCGATTCGATCACGCGCCCGGCTTTATCTTCCAGGTCGGCCAGGTCGAAGGTGGTTTTCAGCAGGTAGTTAACGCGCTTCATGACGCCCAGCCAGGCCATAAAATCGTTTTCGAGCCGGATACCGCTGCCCGCGCCCAGCGCGCCGGAAAAGTTATAGGTCGGCACGAAGGCATACAGGCCGATGAATTCCATGTTGCGTTCGCCGGCGCGTTTGCACAGGTACGAGCCGATGCTGGCGCCGCCATGATAATCGGAGAAGGTCACGCTCAGGCGTCGGAGCGAGTCCTTCATGGTCGGCAGGCTGTAAATGCAGGACACGAGGCGCTCTTTATCGTAGGGCAGTTCGCCGTACACGCCGCCCAGCCCGACAATACGTTTGACGCCCAGCGTCTGTGCCGCGTCCAGCAGCGCCGCCGCGTACCGTTCGATGTCCAGGTGCGGCTCGTCGCCCAGGAAGATCACCACGCCGCGCCGCTCGTCGCCGGTGAAATAAAACTCGTTGCGCGGGGTATCCAGCGAACGCGGGTAGCCGTCGTCAAAACGCACCACCGGGCGCACCAGATCGTGCGTGCCGGGAATCTGGAACAGGTAAAAACCGTCCGGGCGCAGTGTGCCGATTTTGCGCGCGTTCGTCTGCTGGACAAGATACTGCGGCAGGGCAGATGATACCGAGCCGCCGTCGGCCCACTGCCGCCAGCCGGCGATCAAAACCATTTCCTGCGCTGTCGGGTGTTCCGTAAATTCAACCGCCTCGGCCATGTTCAGTCTCCAATCCGCGAATTTGTACAGGTGCGTGTAGGCGATCACGCAGAATCGCCCATACGCGGTGTTTATTGCCTGTTTTATGGCTCAGTCCTGACCATATCTCCACGCGCTTTACGGTCATTATACAGGTTTTTGCGCCCCGTTATGCCGCGCTTCAATATTCCTTCCAGCGTTCCATGATGCGCTGGTAGGCCTCGTTGATTTCCTGCATCCGGGTGTTGGCGTCCGGAGAGGGGTTGTTGTCCGGGTGGTAGCGCAGCGCCTGGGCGCGGTAGGCGCGTTTGATGTCCGACTGCGTGGCCGTGACCGGGAGGCCGAGCAGGGCGTAAAACGGCTGGAGCGGGTGGTCGGTGTCCGGCGTTTCGGCTTCCGGGCGGGTGTGATGAAACTGCGGCGTGAACCCGGCCACCTTGCGCACGCCCAGCAGATATTTGTTGTCGAAGGTGGCGTAATCGCCGCTCAGGTCGGCCAGGTTGACCGGCTCGCCGGTGGTGAGGCGGCGGCTGCGGTCTATATACACCGGCACGATCTCCACGCTTTTGCCGTCCAGCCGGTAGGCGAATACCTTGCCGCCGTAGGCGTGCAGCAGCAGACGCAGGGCATCGCTCATCAGGGCGGTCTGCCCGTCCTCGGTGATGAGGTCGAAAGCCAGGATGAACAGGGTGTGCATATCACGCTGGGTATTGGCGTTCAGCGTTTTTTTGACGAAGCCGACGGACAGTTCCCCCGCCAGCAGATAAATCACAATGTCTTCGTGAAAACTGGGCTGGGCGACATTAACGATCAGCGCGCCTTCATCCAGCACGCGGATTGAGTGAACGTGCGGGACGGCGCGCAGCCCACCCAGAAGATGCTGGAATGCGACGCGCAGCGTACTCATAATTCCTCCTCATGCTCTAGTGTATCAAAAAAGCGGGGCAGGAATCAAAAGGGCGCGCCGCCGCGCCCCTGGGGTGTCAGTTGGCAGGGCAACCCCACACAGGTCGCCCATGCGACATTAACCTAACTTTCGATCACTTTATCGTCAATCAACTGCTGCTGCACCTTCTGGCCGCGTGGGTCGAAAGCGAAGTGCTGGCCGTGAAGCTGGAACTCCATATCCTGCATGGCGCGTCCGGCGCGGTTTTTTTCCACCGTGAACACCACCCAGTCCCGGAACTGTTTGGCCGTGTAGGGATTGAAGGCTACATGGTCTTTGGACAGGATGTGATATTTGTTGTTCATGATGATGGCGATGTCGGATTCGTAGTCCAGGGCGCTGCTGCCGCGCAGGTGGAACAGGTGGATACGTTTGCTCTTTAACCCTTCGCGGTCGGCGGCGACGATGGCCCACACCGGCACGTCCAGCGAGAGCGCGATGTCCTTCAACCCTTCGACGATGATGGTCACTTTGTCGTTTTCGTCGCGGGGGCGCTCCGGGTAGACGGCGATTTTTTGCAGGTAGTCCACAAAGACGGTGACATTGCCGCCGGTGGCGTCGCACAGGCGGGCGGTCATTTCCTTGATAGCCTTAAGCGTGGTCACAGCGGGGCTGGCTTTGACCAGAATCATACGGTCGGAATAGCGGGCGATGCGCGCCAGTGCCGGGGCGGTCTTCGGGTTATCGCGCAGGATGGCCTGAAGCGACCCGGCGGGATTGTTGTCGCGCCCCATAAAACCTTTCGCCCGTTCGGCGACGATGATCTGGTACAGGTCGCGCAGTTTGATGCCGCGACTGATGTCAATCTCCGGCGGGTTGACGCTTTCCAGGCACAACAGTCGGTGCATGAGGTGCGTTTCGGTATGTTCGTAAGATAGGTAAAAAGCGTACTGGTCGGGGCGCATGGCGATGTTACGGGCGATTTGCAGGGTGGCGATGGTCTTGCCAATGCCCTGAGCGCCGCCAAGCAGCACCAATTCAGTCTTACGCAAACCGCCGCCGATGAACCCATCCAGCGGATCGAAGCCGGTAGACATCGGTACGTAGTCTACCAGATCACCCTGAATCACCCGGTCATTGGCTTCGCTGATGACCTGGGTGAGCGTGCGCGGCATATGCGCGCCGCTGCCCCGATTTCCTCGCTGGGGCGATGCGCCTGCGCGCGGTGGCGTGGGCGGCGGCGCGGCGGGCTGGGCCGGCGCTTTATTGATGAGATCCGGGTCAGGGGGTAAATCGTTTGTAAAACGGCGCGTTGCCATGCACAATCCCTCTTTTCCTCGTATCTACATCATACTCTTTACGTTTTTACAAAGCAAACAGTCGAACCGGACTCTAACCGAATTTTTGACGAATTTTGCAGGTTCTAACCAGAACATTACCAAACCTTAATGGTCTTTACTCAATTTAGCATTTCTTACGGCTCTGCATACTTATGGTTTATTCACAAACGCCATAAAATTGTGCTAAAATGAAAATGTTTCGTTTTCGCCGTGTTTGTTGAGTAACAAGCGCGGCGTTTATACGCTTTCAAAGTTCACGAGGGTGTAACGTGATACAGGAACTCATAAGCCGGGCCGACCAACGCGGATATATCACCTATGACGACGTTCTCGAACTGCTGGACGATGAGGGGGACGATATGAACAGCATCGAAACCCTGCTTTTCGAGTTGGACGAGTTAGGCGTCGAAATCCGCCAGGAAAGCGAGCCGCCCGCGCGTTTGGGTTTTGGCGAGGAGATTGAGTTCGAGTTCGAGCCGGAAGAACTGACGCAGGACCCGACTGTAGGCGACATTAATGCTGTTTCCCCGGACGATCCCGTAGGCCTGTATTTCCGCCAGATGGCGCAAGAACCCCTTCTGACTGCACAGGAGGAAATTGAGCTGGCAAAACGGATTGAACTGGGCAAGGAAGCGCGCAAGTGCCTGCTTAAACCCGGCTTGCGCGAGATGTATGGCCTGGGCTGGATCGCGCATATGGAGCGGCTGGTCGGCGACGGCCAGGCCGCGCGCGAACATCTGGGCCGCGCCAATACCCGGCTGGTGGTCAGCATCGCCAAACGGTACATGGGTCAGGGGCTGCCGTTCCCGGATTTAATCCAGGAAGGTAACGTAGGCCTGATGCGCGCGGTGGATAAATACGATTACACACGCGGCAACCGCTTCAGCACCTACGCCACCTGGTGGATTCGGCAGGCTATCACCCGCGCTCTGGCGCAAAAGACCCGCACCATCCGTATCCCCCTGCACATGACCGAACGCATCCGTCAGATGTACCGTACCGCCCAAAACCTGGAACAAAGCCTGGGACGCCGCCCCTCGCCGGAAGAAATCGCCGCCGAGATGGATTTACCCGCCGAGGCGATTCGCGGCATGATGGATGCCAGCCAGCACGCCATCGCGCTGGAGCGCCCGGTCGGGGACGACGGCGACAGCGAATTTGGCGATTTTATCGAAGATCAGGATTCACCCAGCCCGGTCGAGTCGGCCACCCAGCATTTGCTGCAAGAAACGATTGAGGAAATCCTGAGCGAACTGACGCCGCGCCAGAGCCACATTCTGCGGCTGCGGTTTGGCCTGGGCGGCGGCGAGCCGCACACCCTGGAAGAAATCGCCAACAAGTTCGGCCTCAGCCGCGAGCGCATCCGCCAGCTTGAAAAAGAGGCGCTGCGCAGCCTGCGCCATCCCCGGCTGGCGCACAACCTGCGCGATTATCTGAGTTAAGCGCGCGTTTCACCCTGCGATTAAAGACCGGGCTGCCACGCCCGGTTTTGATTTCTGGGACGCGGCACTGCCGGTTATGGGTGATAATTGAGCAGGAGCAGGCTTTTCAGGGGGAACGTTTATGCAGGGTTGGTTTCCGGCGGTTCGATGGGGTGTTGGCGCGGCGCTGGCCTCACGGTTGGCGCTGCTGGCCTGGATGGCGGTGGTGTGGCTGGGATTTGGCGAACGGTTAGGCATCCCGGTTGACCTGCATACCGATCCGGTGGCGGCGCTGCCGACGCTGGAGCAGCCGGCGCAGCAGGCCGTCTTCGGTGTATGGCGGCGCTGGGACGCCTCGCATTATCTGAACCTGGCGCAGAACGGCTACCGCGCCGAAGACCCCGGCCCGACCGTGTTCGGCCTGCTGACGCCGCTCGGTATCCGAGCCTTTGATGCGGCGCTGCCGGGCGGCATTGACCTGGGCGCGATGGTTTATGCCACTGCCGCTTATGCCTTCGCGCTGACGATGCTTTACCGCGTGTGCGAAGTGTACTACGATGATGCCGACCTGGGGCGCTGGTCGGTGATGGTGCTGGCGATGCTGCCGCTGGCCTTTTTTTTCAGCGCGCCGATGTCCGAGGCGGCTTATCTGGGGCTGGCGCTGGGGGTGTTTTACGCCGGCGCAAAAGGACGCTGGCTGTTGGCCGGAGTGTTCGGGGCGCTGGCGGCGCTGGCGCGGTCGCAGGGCGTGATGCTGGCGGGTGTGGCCGGTCTGATGCTGCTGGAAGCCGGGCTGGCGCGCTGCCCGACCTGGCCGGAACGCCTGCGCGACCTGGCGCGGCGGGGCTGGCCGCTGCTGTTTATCCCGGCGGCGTGGGTGGGTTTTCTGGTATTCCGGGACGGGTTGGGGCTGCCGCCGCTGGACGACATCTACCGGACGCGCTCGTACATCTTTTTCACCAATCCGCTGAACGGTCTGCTGCTCAATCTCCGGTACATCGTCGAAAACCCTGCCGATGCGCTGTTTAACGTAGATCTGTGGGCGTTGGTGGTTTCGTCGGTGCTGTTTATACTTTTGCTGCGCGACCGCCGTCACCGCCGCGCGCCGCTGGCGGCTTACGCGCTGGCTTCGTTGCTGGTGGCGGTGTCCAAAATCAACTGGGCGTGGGGCGGCTACGATGACGTGCTGTACAGCCAGAGTTTCGGGCGCTATATGCTGACCGTTTTTCCGCTGGCGATCTGGCTGGCCGATGGGCTGCGCCGGCGTTCGCGCCCTGTTCGGGTGGCCTGGTTCACGCTGTCCGGCCTGGGACTGGTCGTTTTCAGCGCGCTGCTGGCGCTGGGCGGCGGCGCGCCGTAAGCTGATCTGCTCTGGCGCTTGTGAGGGCGGGCGGGTGTTTTATAATGAAGTGAAATAAAAGCTCGCGTGCGGCGCAAGCCTGCGCCGGTTAAGAGGATTAAGGAGAAAAAAAGTGTCTGAGGCAACGACACGCTTTGCATTTTTTAAGGGCCAGATTGTTCCCATCGAATCCGCCAAAGTCAGCGTGATGACCCATGCGCTGAATTACGGCACGGGCGTTTTTGGCGGGCTGCGCGGCTACTGGAACGAGGAGCAGGAGCAGCTTTACGTCTTCCGCATCCGCGATCATATGAAGCGTTTCATCCAGTCCGCCAGCCTGATACGCATTGAGGTGAAATATTCGGCGGACGAACTGGTGAACATCATCACGGAACTGCTGCGGGCAGAAGGCTGGCGCGAAAACTGTTACATTCGCCCGCTGGCTTACAAGGCCTCGGAGCTGATCGGTGTCCGGCTGCACAACCTGGACGACGACGTGACGATCTTCAGCCTGCCGTTCGGGCGTTATATCCAGAACGAAGAAGGCGCGCACGTGTGTTTTTCGGCCTGGCGGCGCGTCGAGGACAACGCCATTCCGGCGCGGGGTAAAATTGTCGGCGCGTATGCCAACTCCGCGCTGATTAAAACCGACGCGGCGCTGTCCGGGTACGACGAGGCGATCGTGCTGAACGAAGACGGCCACATCTCGGAGATGAGCGCCGCCAACTTCTTCATGATCCGCGACGGCGTGGCGATCACCCCGCCCAAACAGTCGAACGTGCTGGAAGGCATCGTGCGGCGGTCGCTGATTCAACTGCTGCGCGACGAAATGGGTGTGGAAGTGGTTGAGCGCGACATTGACCGCACCGAATTATACATAGCCGACGAAGCCTTCATGTGCGGGACGGGCGTGCAGGTGGCGGCCATCACCAAAGTCGAACACCGCAGCATCGGCACGGGAAGCATCGGGCCGATCACCGACCGCCTGCGCAACCTGTTTTTTGACGTGGTGAGCGGTCGCGTGGATAAATACCGCGATTGGCTGACGCCGGTCTACCAGAACGAGCCGGTGCGGTAAAGCGATCCCAAACCCCCGCCCCTCAGGGGACATACGTTCCCATTCGGCTCGCCGAATTCAGGGCGGGGGCTTAATCGCCTCGGCAGCAAAGTCTCCCCCGAATTCGGGGGAGATGTAGAGGGGGTCTGGCGGGCTACGCCGGGCCGCCCCTACGGGCGTTTGTGGTAACGATGTTGTCCGTTAATACCGACCCGCCCCCTGCTGCTCTTGTGGTCAATCCCCGAACGAATAGACTTTGCTGATGTAATTCTGTTCCCGCGCAAAAGCCATCAGTTCGTCGCGGAAGTTGGGGTGGGCGATGTTGATGAGGGCAATTGCGCGCTCGGCAATCGAACGCCCGTATAGTTCGGCCACGCCGTATTCGGTGGCGACGAAGCGCACGTCGTTGCGGCTGGTGGTGACGCCCGCGCCGGGTTTAAGCATCGGCACGATGCGGCTGACGGTGTCGTTTTTAGCGGTGCTGGGCAGGGCGATGAACGACTTGCCGCCCTTGCTGCGGGATGCGCCGCGCACGAAATCCACCTGGCCGCCCACGCCGGAGTAAAACCTGGTGCCGATGCTGTCCGCGCAGACCTGGCCGGTGAGGTCTACTTCCAGGGCAGAGTTGATGGACACCATGCGGTCGTTCTGGGCGATGATGAACGGGTCATTCACGTATTCGGTGGGATGAAACTCGAAGATCGGGTTGTCGTCAATGTAGTCGTAGAGGGCTTTTGTCCCCAGCACAAAACCGGCGATGACTTTGCCGGTGTGCAGGTTTTTGGCCGCGTTGGTGATGACGCCCGCTTCGATCATATGCATCACGCCGTCGGAGAATAATTCGGTGTGGACGCCCAGGTTTTTGTGATTGGTCAGGCGGCGCAGCACCGCGTCCGGGATGCCGCCGATGCCGGTTTGCAGGGTGGCCGTATCGGGGATCAGCTCGGCGATGTGGTTGGCGATGCGATCCTGCACCGGGGAAGGCGGCTCCGGGTGGACTTCCAGCAGCGGGTAGTCGGCTTCGATGAAATAATCCACCTGGCTGACATGGATGAAACTGTCGCCCAGGGCGCGCGGCATGTGCGGGTTGACTTCCGCGATGACCATGCCGGCGCTTTCGGCGGCGGTCTTGGTGACGCCCACTTCCACGCCGTAGGAGCAGTAGCCATGTTCGTCGGGCGGGCTGACGTGAATCACGGCCACGTCCAGCACCAGCCGCCCGGAGCGGAACAGCAGCGGGATTTCGTGCAGGAACACGGGCGTAAAATCGGCCATGCCGTCGTTGACGGCCTTCCGCACCTTGCCGCTGAGGAACAGACTGTTGATGCGAATATTGTCGCTCATATCCGGCGTGATGTAGTCGCCCACGCCCAGGTCGAGGAGCTGCACCAGTTCAACGGCGCGCAGTTCGGGGGCGCGGTCGCGCAGGGCTTCGATAAAGCGCTGCGGGGTCGAGCAGTTGCCGGTCACAAAAACACGCTGGCCGGAGAGAATCTTTTGCGCGGCTTCTTCCGGGCTAATTCGACGCGAACGCCAATCCAGTGGCATAAGGTATTCCAATCCTCACTCGAAAGCGGTTGCAACACTTTCAGTCTATTCAAAATGCGATTCGACCAAAAGTGACGAATATCCTTTTGGCGGTAAGATAATTGATACTGGCCTCAATTACAATAGCCGTTTACAGTAAAACTAGCGTGGAGAAACACGAGTCGAAAGGATGGCTCTCATGTTAAAGCATGTGCTGGTTCCATTGGACGGCTCGAAACTGGCTGAAGAGGCGCTGGAACACGCGGTTAATATCATCTGCCCGGAGGGTAAAATTACGCTGCTTTCGGCAGTGGACGTGCCTGAAGTGCCGATCTACGGTTACTATCCGCCGGCCACCGTGCCGGACTATCAAGCTACGGTTGAGGATTTGCTGCCGCAGGCTAAAAATTATCTGGATGAGGTCGCCAAAGGGCTGGCGTGTCCCGGCGTGGTGGTTGAGGTCGAAGCGCATATCGGCGAGCCGGCTCAGGTGATTGCGGAAGTGGCGTCGCGCTTGCAGGTGGACGCGATTGTGATGTCCACACACGGGCGCTCCGGGTTAAGCCGCTGGCTGTTCGGCAGCGTGACCAATAAGGTGCTGGGGACGCGCTGCTGCCCGGTGTTTGTCATCCCCAGCAGGCACCCGGAAGCGAAATCGTAGCCTGATCGGTTATTCTTCATCCTCGTCTTGCAGCGGCATGACGAGTTCGCGGATATTGTTTTTGACGGCGTAAGCCGCGGCTTCGGCGCGGTTCGATGCGCCGATTTTCGCCAGCACGCTGCTGACGTAGTTCCGCACTGTGCCTTCGCCCAGGTAAAGTTTGATGGCAATCTGCCGGTTGGTCAGCCCTTCGGCGACCAGCGCCAGCACGGCCAACTCCTGCGAGGTGAGGTTGGCGAAAGCGGCGGCGTGCTGGGCCTGGCTGGCCTTGCGCATCTCGGTAAAAACGGTTGTGGTCATGGCCGGGTCAAGCATCCCTTCGCCCCGGCTGACGCGCTCGATGGCCTGGATCAGTTCGTTGTCGCCGATGCGTTTAAGGACGTAGCCGGATGCCCCGGCCTGGATGGCGGCGAAGAGCAGTTCGTCCTCGGCGTATGATGTCAGCATGATGACACGGCAGCCGGGGACGGTTTCGATGATCTGGCGGCAGGCTTCGATGCCGGAAACGCCGGGCATTCGCACGTCCAGCACGGCTACATCCGGCTGACTGTCCTGTGCTTTGGCGACGGCCTCTTCGCCGGTAGCGGCTTCGGCCACCACGCGAAAACGTCCCTGGCGTTCCAGCAGGGCGCGCAGCCCGGCCCGGACGACCGAATGGTCATCTGCGATCAAAATCCTCACCGTGTTTGACATAACATCTCACTCTCGCCTGAAAGTACCGATTCGGGTTACAATAAGCGCAACTTTCAGTATATGTATGAAATTGCGCTTTATGTCCAGTGACAATCATCCCCAAAGTGGCAGTACGCACATCATCCTTTCGCAGCTTAAGGACATCGCATCGGCGGTGATGTATGCCGCCGAAGCCGGCGACCTGGAGCAGGTACTCGAACGCATTGCCCAGGTGTCGAAAGACCTGGTGAACGCGCGATACGCAGCACTGGGTGTGCCGGATGCCGGCGGCAAACTCAAGTATTTTAAGTTTGTCGGCGTCAGCAAAGAGCAAATCGCCCAGATGGCTCATCTGCCGGTGGGGCGCGGTCTGCTAGGAACTATTATAAACGACCGTAAGGCCGTGCGCCTAGAACGGATGCAGGACGATCCCCGCTCTGTCGGGTTCTGCCCCGGCCACCCCTATATGACCAGCCTGCTGGGGGTGCCGATTCAGGTCGGCCAGCAGCTGTTTGGCATCCTGTACCTGTGCGACCGGGAGGACGGCCAGCCCTTCAGCGAGCAGGATGAATGGCTGATCGAAACGATGGCGGGTTACGCGGCGCTGGCAATCGCCGGGTCGCAATTGGGCGATCAGCAGCGCCGGCTGGCGCTGTTAGAGGAACGCGAACGCATCGGGATGGAACTGCACGACGGCGTGATCCAATCGCTGTATGCCATCGGGATGCACCTCGACCTGATGCGCATGGCCGGCGATGTGGTCGAACAGGACATCCAGCAGGTGATTGACAACCTGAACACCGTGATCGGTGACATCCGGCGTTACATCATGAATTTGCAGACCAGCGATCTGCGGCAGAAGACCATTTACCAGCGCCTGGCCGACATGATTACGCGGCTGCACATTCCCGAATCGCTCCAGATACAGATTCTCGCGCCGGACGACCAACCGCTGTTCACCCCGGCGACATTCGAGGCCATCTGCCAGATGGCGAACGAAGCCTTGAGCAATGCGGTGCGCCACGCCAACGCCCGTACCATCTCTATCAGCACCCGGCAGAAGGATAATCTCTTCGAGATCGTCATTGCCGACGACGGCCAGGGTTTTGACCCGGAGGGCCTGGCGAACCACAACGGACTGGGGCTGCGGAATCTTCAACAGCGCGCGGCGCTGCATGGCGGGCGCGTCCACATCGAAACCGCCCCCGGCGCGGGAACCCGCCTGACGATTTCGATCCCGCTGCGGATGCTCTAACAACCGCCTTTGTGACATCCATCATACCTTTTGCAGTACCATCGTTTTGGGATAAAGTCCTATAGTGTGGGATAAGATTCGGTATTGTGGCATTTGTATTTGTAGGGCAGTTAGTGGAGGAAGCCGATCATGCTCGAAAATGTAAAAGTGAGTGAGTGGATGACCAGCCCGGTTATTACGGTATCACCCTCGACCTCGATCAGTGCGGCGCACCAGATCATGAAGGAAAACGGGATCCGCCGTGTTCCGGTCGTTGAAAACGATCATCTGGTCGGGATCATCACCATCGGCGACGTGCGCGAGGCCAGCCCTTCCGATGCGACGACTCTAAGCATCTGGGAACTGAACTACCTGTGGGCGCAGCTTACGGTGGAGCGGGTGATGTCTCGCAAGGTAAAAACCGTCAGCGCCGAGCAGTGTATTCTAGATGCGGCGCAGCTTATGCTCGATCACAAAGTGAGCGGCCTGCCGGTTGTGGATGAGAACGGCAAACTGCTTGGTATCCTCACCGAATCGGACATCTTTCGGATGCTGGTAAAATCACGCACTCAGGCTCCAACGTCGTCCAGTTAGTTGCTTATCCGCTTATGTTGCCTAAAACAGCGATGGCCCCACACAGGGGCCATTCTGGAGCAAGAAACATGTACGTATCCGATATCATGACAGCAAAGCCAGCCACCATCCGGCTCAATAATACCCTGCGCGATGCGCTGGAAACGATGGAGCGGGTGGGCTGCCACCATCTGCCGGTCATAGGTACGGACGGCCATTTAGTAGGCATTATCAGCGACCGCGACGTGCGGACAGCCTTAAATTCTCCTTATATCCTCCGGGAACGCTGGCAGGATGAAGAACTGGTCAACCATCTGCCGGTGCGCGCCATGATGACGCCGGCGCCGATTGTGATCGCGCCCGAAGCGCCGGCGGCAGAGGCCGTCCGGCTGATGCTCAAAAATCAGATTAGCTGCCTGCCGGTGATGCGCGACGAAACCCTGGTCGGCATCATCACCCGTTCCGACATCCTGCTGGCCTTCATGAACCTGCTGCAAAACCGCAACAGCCGGTACGACATCCCGACCAACCAATCTAAGTGAGGTCGTCGGTTGTTTTTGACGCCGCCTGGCTGGTCAGCCTGCCGCCGCGCACGGTTGCTCCGATGACCAGCGCCGCGCTGATAAGCACCAGATTTTTGATGATGTACTGACCTTCCAGGGTTAATCCGTAGGGAAAAACTGTCCACACCAGATCAGGCCGCAGCAGCAGGGGTGACAGCGTGCCGGGCATCTGCAAAAACAGCAGCAGGATCGTCAGCCGCATGAATTTATTGGTGATGAAGCCCAGGCCGATTAGTATTTCCCAGACGGCCAGCACCGGCAAAAAGATCTGAAAAGGCAGAAACGTGATGGTTTCGCGCACCAAGCCTTCCGCCGGGCTAAGGCCAGGAACCAGTTTGAGCGCGCCAAACCACAGAAAGATGATGCCCATCGAGATGCGCAGCAGCCCGATGCCGTGCGCGGCCATCCACCGTGTGATATGTTGATCTAACGTATCCAACTGCTGCCTTTGGGTCTTTAACATAGCCCACACTTTCCTTACACTAGCCAACAATTTTGATTGTGAAAATCATAACAATTAATCCTGAGAGACAGGTGAAAGGTGGATGTATCTATGCAGAAACACGCCGCCCTGATTCGTCGGTCGTTTATTGTGTTACAATAACAGTTGCAGACCGGATAACATATCAGGAAAATAGACTATGCAGGCCGATGTTTTTCTCGAACATGAAGTGCTGACTGCCGGGCAGACGCATAAGCTGTATCTGATGGCGCGGCTGATGTCCGGCCCTGCGTCCCTTGACCGGCAGCGTCGCCCGTTGAATCTCGGCCTGGTGATTGACCGCAGCGGCTCGATGGCGGGGGATAAAATCAACTATACGCGCCAGGCGGCGCAGTTTTTGGTGCAAAACCTGAGCGCGACCGACCGGCTGTCGGTTGTGCTGTACCATCACGACGTGGAAGTGCTGCTGCCCGCCCAGCCGGTGACGCACAAGGACGCCATCGCGCAGCGTATCGGCGCGATCAAAACCGGCGGCACCACCAACCTGAGCGCCGGCTGGCTGGAAGGCTGCAATCTGGTGGCCGAAAATCTCGACGCCGACCGGCTCAACCGGATCATCATCATGAGCGACGGCCTCGCCAACCGGGGCATCACCGATCTGAGCCAGCTGGTGGCGCTGGCGCGGCAGAAATACGAGCAGGGCATCAGTACGACGACGATGGGGCTGGGGGCGGATTTTAACGAAGACCTGCTGATGGCGATGGCCGACGCCGGCGGTGGCGCGTTTTATTTCATCGAAAGCCCGGAAGTCGCGCCGCTGATTTTCCAGGAAGAACTGAGCGGCCTGTTTAGCGTGGTGGGGCAGAACCTCGTCATTCAGGTGGAGTTTGGCGACTATGTGGAAGCCGTCACCCAGCTTAACGCCTATCCTGTCGAAACCGGCGCAGGGCGGGTGTCTTACCGGGTGGGTGATGTTTTTGGCGATGAGATCAAAACGCTGGTGCTGGCGCTTTCGCTTGCCGCTCTGCCTGGGATGGGCGAGTTTGAGTTGGCGCGGCTGCGATTTGTCTACGACGAACTGCACGACGGCGGCAGCGAGCGCCGTATCATCGAAAAACCGGTGCGCGTGAAAGCCGCCCCGGCGGGCGAACCGCTGCCGGAGCCGCAGAAGGACGTGCGGCGTTCCGTGCTGCTGTTACAGGCTGCACAGGCGCGGCGCGAAGCCATCCTGTCTGCCGACCAGGGCGATTATAAAAAAGCGTCGCAGTCCCTCCATGCGGTCGCGGACGCTATTGAACAGTCCGGCGCGCTGACCGACGAGTTAAACGAGGAGCGCGACGCGCTGCGCAAACAGGCGCGCGACATGGAAAGCGGCGCAGCACACTACGACAAATACAGCCGCAAGTTCATGGCGACGCAGGCGTTTTATACCATGTCCGACTGGCACGAAGGCACGCAGAGCCTTCGCACCAGGGAGCTGGAGCGCGCCATCAAAAAGCCGACCATCGAGCGTAAACCCGGCGTGACGCCGGCGTCATTGACCTGGAACAACCGGCAATTTCCGCTGGACGGCGACTTAATCCGCCTGGGACGGGCGGAGCAGAACGACATCGTGATTGACCGGCGCAGCGTGTCGCGCTTTCACTGCCAGATCACGCGGCATGAAGAGGGGCTGGCGCTGGAAGACCTGAGCAGCACCAACGGCACGTTCGTCAACGAGGTGCGGCTGAACGGGCTGCACATCCTTAGCGTGGGCGATGTGGTGCGATTGGGGGATGAGCAGGTCGTTTTCCGCGAGTAGATGCTTTAAAATACGCCTGGTTAATCTTCCCTTAAACTGCGAGGTTTTCACGATGACAGCTTATGAAACTTACCCTGTCGAAGTCGCCGGCGTGCGGCGCGATCTGCGCCTGTTCGAGATCAAACCGGGCGTGCGGATCGCCATCCTCAATATCCTGGGTGATACCGAACTGGTCGAAGCGGTGAGCAAGGAACTGGCGCTGAAGCTGCTGGCGCTTGAGCCGGACGCGCTGGTGACGGCAGAAGCCAAGAGCATCCCGCTGGCGCACGCGCTTTCCGCCCGCATGAACAACCTGCCCTATGTCGTGCTGCGGAAATCTTACAAGCCGTATATGGGTGATGCGCTGCAATCCGAGACGCTGAGCATCACCACCGGCGCGGCGCAGACGCTTTACCTGGACGAAAAAGATCGCGCGTCCGTGACGGGGAAAAAGGTCGTCATCGTGGACGATGTGATCTCCACCGGCAGCACGCTGCAAGGGATGCGCCTCATCATGAACAAGGCCGGGGCGAAAATCATCGCCGAGGCGGCCATCTTCACCGAAGGCGACCGCGCCGCCTGGTCGGACATCATCGCGCTCGGCCATCTGCCGGTGTGGATAAACGGCTGAAAGCTGCCGCGCTTACGGCCGGAACGTCAGCATATCATCCGGCTGCGGCTGACCGCCCTGGAAGACCGGCAGGCGCTCCATGGACGGCCAGCGATACCAGCCCACCGACACCGCCTCGACCGGTTTTTCCGGCGCGGTAAACGTGTGTGTGGTGACGATGGTTTGTCCCGGCTGCCAGGCCCAGGTGGGGAACTGGCCGTCGTGGGGCAGGGCGTCCTGCTGGCTCAGCAGCGTGCCATCGGCGCTTTTGAGATGCACGAACAGCGTATAGCTGGTTTCGACCGGCTGCGACACCCGCCAGTACAGCCGCATCTCCAGCGTCTCGCCGGGACGCCGCGTTTCCAATGCGGAATAGTCCGCGCCGATCAGTTCGATGGAATCGCCAAAACGGGCGCTGAGGCGCGTCGCGGGCGTGCCGTCGGCGGCATAACGCTCCGGCTGGACGGCGGCGCGTCCGACCAGCGCCCAGCTATCGAATACGGCATCGGTTTCGGAGACGAGCGGCGTGGCCGCCGGGCCGGGGTAGGTGGAGACGGATACGGCGAAGCGGTAGCCGCCTGGCGGCGCGTCGTCGAACACCTGCACCCAGCGCGTTTCGGTGACGATTTCGCCCGGCGTCCACATCACGGTTGGGTACAGGTAGCGCAAGATCAGCCCTTCGCTGTCCTTTTGGGCGCCTCGGCTGGCGTCGGCATAATCCCACACTTGCAGCCGCACGAAATAATCTGCGCCGGCGCGTTCGTTCAGCCGCCAGCTTAAAATGACCGGTATCCACTGGCCGGGGGTGAGGCTTTCCGGCGCGTCCAGGGCCAGCAGTTCCAGCCGCCCATCAAACAGCGCCAGCCGCCCGGCTGAGGCGGACAAATCCGGCGCGGCCTGGAAGGGATTGGCGTCCGCCGTGATGACCAGCTTTCGCCCGATCAACCAGCCCGATGCGGTGCTTAAGTCCTGGCCCTCGGTGGACAGCCGCCTTTCCAGCTCTTGCGCGGCGTTCGGCGGCAGCGGCGGCAGGATGACGATTTCGCCGGCATCCGGTCGCAGCAGGGCATATTGCAGCGGCAGCCGGTCGCTTTCCGGGAAGCCATAAGTAACGCTGGCGGTCGGGCGCAGCAGCAGGCCGGCGGGCAGGCTTTCGCCGTCCAGGGCCGCCCGCACGGTGGGGAACGCCTGTGGGCGCAGCAGCGCCGCCGCGCGGTTGGTGTTCAACTGCTCAACCGGCAGATAAACCGGCTGCCCGGAGTCCTGCGCCTGGCGCAGCAGGTCGGCGTAGCCCAGGCCGAAATAATACGCCCAACTGTAAACGCTGGTGGGGTCGTCCAACAGGCGCGGCTGATCGTTGAAGTGATAGGCCACATGATGGCGCGTGCTGATGGGCGTGAAGATGAAGACAAGCGCCAGCGCCGCCGCCACTGCCATCTGCAAACGCCCTTTCAACCGGCGCAGCAGTTCGCCCGCGCCGAATCCCACTATCAGGCCGAGCGGTGCGAAAATGCCGATCATACGAATCGGCTGTTCCGGCACATTAGTCAGGATGTTGGGCGCAATCATCACCAGGATGTAGACCGGCGGAATGAGGCTGATGCCGTCCCGCCAGCGCCGCAGGGTGAACAGCAGCCCGGCGGCGAACAGGACAATCTGGGCGGGGTTCAGATAGGCGGCGGTGTAGGGGTTGTAGACCGGGAAAAACACCGTATCCGGGATGAAGATGGGCTGGAAGGCTTTCTGAACCTGCGCCAGCAGGGTCGGCGCGTCGGCCAGCGGATTGAAGCCGGGAACGGCCAGGGCTTCGATGCGGGACGAAAGCCAGCCGGGAATCCACAGGAACATCAGCAGCCAGGGCAGTAAGGCGACTGCGCCGCCGGCGACCAGCAGCACCAGATGGCGGCGGCGCGGCCAGCGAAAGACCTTCGCGGCGGACAGCAGCCCCAGTGCCAGCAGCAGCGCCGGCGCAAAAGCGATGCCCCCCAGGTAGAAGGTGATCGCCAGTGCGGCGAAAACGCCGGCCAGCAGGTAATACCGCGGACGCCCGGTGCGCCAGGCCCAGGCCAGCGCCGCCGTCGCCATCATGCTGGCGAAGGGTATCCAGTTGGCGGCGTAAATCGCCCGCCCGATGATGACCGCAGGCGGCAGCGCGGCCAGCGTTATCCCGGCTGCGGCGGCGATAGTGTCGCGGTGTGGATGCTGCCGGTACAGAACGCGCGCGGCGGCGATGGTGGCGGCCACGCCCAGCACGCTGATGAAGGCATGGAACAGCCGCCCGGTGAACGGCGTGACGCCGGTGAACGCCAGAAATCCGGCGCGCACGGCGGCATCGAACGGCTCCGGGATGCCCTCGAAATTCGGCAGCAGGCCGTAACCCTGGATGAGCCGCCATGACCGCTGGAGGTTTTCGGCCTCGTCGAAGTGCAGCCCCGGCGGCATGATAGACAGATCGGCCACGCGCAGCCAGAACGCGATCAGCAGCGGGACGATCAGCAGCAGCGTAGAAAGGCGTCGGTTAGGTGCGAACATGCGCCGGAGTTTAAATGACGGCGCGCCTTCGCGCAATGACCAGCCCGCGTTGGAGGCAGGGAAACAAAAAAGGCCGGCCGTTAGTTTGGCTGACCTATCATTGTCTCAAAAGTGGGCGCAGAGGGACTTGAACCCCCGACCTCACGGATGTGAACCGTGCGCTCTGTCCAGCTGAGCTATGCGCCCGTTTGGTGCTTGTGGATTGTGAAAAAGAGTATAGCATAAGGCGCGGCGGCAGACAAGATCGGAGTTTTTCGTATGCTGCGTCTTCTGTTGATTCTGCTGGTCGGCGGCTGCATCGCCCCGGCGGACAGCATCCCTGCGCCCGCCATCGGCGACGGCTGGCAGACCCTCGCGCCGGGGCTGGAGCGCCGCGTCACCGCGCCGGAGGCCGGCAATGCACTTTCGCAGCTTCTCGTGCTGCGTTTTGACCCGGCATATTACACCTTCCGCGCGCTTTATCGCCCCGGCCAAGCGCTGAATGTCGTTCAATGGCGGCAGGAACTTCCCGGCGCGGCGGCTTTTATCAACGCCAATTTTTTCACGCCAGGGCATGAAGTCCTGGGGCTGCTGGTGGCCGACGGCGCGGTTTATGGCAGCGCCTATACCGACCGGGGCGGCACGTTCGCCGTGCTGGACGGCGCGCCGCGTATTTTCGCCAACGCCGGATTCGCCCCGATTGGCACGCTGCAGCAGGCCGTCCAGGGTTTCCCCATGCTGGTGAGGGATGGCCTCCAGGCGTTTACCGGCGCCGCGCCCGACCGCGCTGCCCGGCGCACCGCCATCGGCCAGGATGCGCAGGGGCGCGTGCTGTTGATCGTCACGCCGCTGCTGGGGCTGACGCTGCGCGACCTGAGCGCCTACCTGCCCACCGGCGATCTGGGCCTGGTGAACGCCTTCAACCTGGACGGCGGCGGCTCGACGCTGCTGTTTCTGGCCGCCCCCGGCGAACCGGAATACAGCCTGCCCTCGTTCGACCCGGTGCCGGCGGTGCTGGCGGTGTACCCGCGCGGCTCGTGAACGGGCGTTTTATGTACCGTTTGCCGGCTGTTTCCTGTTATAGTAGGGGAAAGGATAGGGCGCAGACGGGAGCGGCACTTATGCAAAAGTGGGAATATCTGGTGGTTTATATCCAGGGGCGCGAGGTGAACCCTGAAGTGACGGACAAGAGCTTTGATGTCCACGCCAGCGCCGACAAATACACCGAACAGTTGAACAAATTCGCCAGCGGCGGCTGGGAACTGATGCAGTTCGAGTGGGACGGCGATAAAGGCGTCAAGGCTCTTTTTAAACGTCCGCGAGGTTAAAGGATGGCGACTCCCAAAGTTTATCATCGTCCTACGACGCTGACCGAGGCGCTGCAACTGGCGGTACAGCCGGGAAGCGCGGCGCTGGCGGGCGGCGCGATCACCTTCAACCGGCTGGACGCGCCGATGGATGTCTTCATTGATTTGCAGGCTGTCCCGGAACTGAACCGCATCGAGCGACACGAAGGCGGGTGGCTGGTGGGCGGAGCGTGCCGCCTGGAGCAGATCGTTGAGTTGGCCGGCCTGCCGCAAACGCTGCGGCGCGCGCTGACGCGGGCCGTCCCGGTGAATCTTCGTAACGGCGCTTCGGCTGCCGAAAGCCTGCTGCGCCCCGCGTATTCCGGCGAATGGGTGGCGGCGCTGGCGGCGCTGGATGCCGGGGTTCGGCGGGCGCTGACCGGCGGCCAAACCGAGACGTTTTCGATCACCGAAACGACGCTGGTGGACGGCGGAGGCCGGAGTCTGGCCGAAGGAATCATCACCGGCCTGTTTATCCCGGCGCTCAAAGCGGGCGAGGCGCTGGAAGCGGCCTTTGTGGCGCGCACCCCGGCGGATGCACCGATTGTCAGCGCGGCGGCCTTCGTGCGGCTGGATGGGCGCGGTCTGGTCGAAACGGCTTTCGTCGCCCTGCACGGCGCATCGGCGGCCCCGGCGCTGAATGTTCATCTGCCGGTTTTGCAGGGGCGCGCGCTGGACAAGTCAGCAGTGGAAACCGCCGCGCGGCTGGTCGTCGAGGATATTTCACCCGCGGGCGATTATCGCGGCAGCGCCGCTTATCGGGCGGAAATGGCGTCCGTCCTGACGCGGCGGGCTTTGGAAGCGTGCCGGGAATCCCTGAGTTAGAGGTGAAACCGGACAGGATGGGATATGCGCGGGCATTTTCCAGACCGCCGGCGCGTAAAGAAAGGTGACAACATTGTCAGCACAGGATGAGCGGCTCGATGCAGCGCGGTATTACATCGGCGTGTTGAATCTGGAAGCGGCGCGGGAAATCCTGCTGGATTACCTGCGCGACCATGCGGCGGACGCCGAGGGCTGGTATCTGCTGGGGCAGGCGTCGGAAAACGACAGCCTGGCGATCACCGCCCTGGAGCGCGCCCTGGAACTGAGGCCGGACTATGAGGATGCCAATATCCTGCTGGCCGGAATCAAACGTGACGCCGAGATGATTACCTACCCAACCAAAGAAGATGACGACCCAAAACCGGAGGAAAAACCATAACGGCATGGAGACACAGGCTGAACTTATCAACCAACTGGACGCTTCTCACCAGGCTATGCGCGCGCTGCTGGATGAAATCCAGACAGGCGCGGAAGTTTACGCCGGCTGGACGATTCGAGAAGTGCTGGCGCATCTGACCGGCTGGGACGAGGCTGTAGCCGCTTCGCTGCGCGCCTATGCCGAAGGCAGCGAGGCCGCCATCGCCGCTTATCGCGGCATTAACGACTATAACGCGCGTTCGGTGGAAACGCGCGAGGGTTTAAATTACGAGCAGACCTGCCGCGAGTGGGAACTGGCGCGCGAGGAACTGAAAGCGGCGCTGCTGGCGCTGACCGACGAGCAGTACGCCGGCGAACTGCTGTACCCCTGGGGCGAGCGCGGGCCGGTGCCGGAGATGGTGCAGATCTTCATCCATCACGAACGCAACCACGCCGACGAGATACGCGAACTGATGGGAAAACGCGACGCGGTTTAGAGGAGTGGGGAAATGAGAACGTTTACAGCCTACATTGAACGTGATGCAGAAACGGGATTCTATTTCGGCATTATCCCTAGTTTACCGGGGGCATATACTCAGGGAGAAACATTAGAGGAATTGCAGGCCAATCTGAAAGAAGTGCTGGAACTGTGCCTGGAAGAACTCGACGAACCTGTTGAAGACCTGCCAGAGTTCGTCGGTACAATGGTTGTGGCGGTATGAGCAAGCTCAAAATCGTAGATTACAAGACAATGCACGCTCTATTGACGAAACTTGGTTTTGAAATTGCACGTCAAAAAGGCAGTCACATTCGCTATCAACATCCTGATGGCCGCGCTTGTACCGTACCACGACACGGCAACCGAGATTTATCACGCTCTCTGCTTCGTGCTATCCTTCGGGACATTGATTTAACGACTGAACAGTACCATGAAGAGTTAGAAAATCTGTGATGCTATGGAGATCAAATACGACGCGAAAACCGACATGATGTATATCCGGTTCAACAACAAAAAAGTGCATATGAATGAAGTCACCGCCGATGACAGCGTGGTGCTTGATCTGGCCGAGGACGACACCGTTGTCGGCATAGAACTCATTTCGCCGTCGCGGTACGTGGATAATGTTGAGGAGATGGCCTTCCGTTACACCGCCAAAGATGCGCCTGCGCCGGGCGCTGGAAGCACCGGCTGAACAAAATTAAAACGAACGGAATGCCTGATGGCGAAGAAAAGGAAGCTGTTGAAAAAGATTTTATCTGGCTCGAAAAATATCCGGTTTGACGAACTGGTGATGATGCTCGAAGCTTTCGGCTTTATGCTTGATCGTGTGACAGGAAGCCATCATATTTATGTACATCCTGATGTGCCACGCCCATTTCCTGTACAGGAAGTGCAAGGACAGGCGAAACCCTATCAAATACGCCAGTTCCTCAAGCTGATTGAGACGTACAATTTACAGTTAGAAGATGAACAGGACGACCACGAGAGCGAAGCATGAAAGATTACCATATCAATATTTTCTACAGCGACGAGGACGGCGGGTACATTGCCGATATTCCCGACCTTGAACCCTGTTCGGCTTTTGGCGAAACACCGGAAGCAGCTCTGGCGGAAGTTCAAATTGCAAAAGATGCGTGGTTGGAAACAGCGCGGGCAAAAGGCTTATCCATTCCTGAACCGCGCTACCGCCCTGCGATTTATCAGGTACGGACATAAACCAACGCCGGACGCTCTGATCGGGCCGTCTGCCTGTCGTTTTAAATCAGAACTTTTGCACACACAGAGAGATTTTGTCATGCACATCACGCTCACCATCAACCACGAAAAAAGGACATTTGACGCGCAGCCGCACGAACGGCTGCTGCGCCTGCTGCGGCGCGAGGGGTACTTCAGCGTCAAGTTCGGCGACGAACATGGGCTGTCCGGCGCGGACGCGGTGCTGCTGGACGGCCGGCTTGTGAACTCTCAGACGATGCTGGCGGCGCAGGCCGACGGCCACGAGATTTTGACGCTGGAAGGCATCGGTTCGTCGCGCAGCCTGCACCCGTTGCAGCAGGCGTTCATCGAAACCGGCGCGATTCAGTCCGGCTACAATACCCCGGCGCAAATCCTGGCCGCTTACGCGCTGCTCCAGCGTAACCCGAACCCGACCGAGGCCGACGTGCGGGCGGCGATTGCCGGCGTGCTTGACCGCGAGACGGGTTACGTCAAGCCGGTACAGGCCATCCTGCGCGCGGCGGCGGTTATGCGCGGCGAGGACGTGCCGCCTTACGAACCACTGGAACGCGCCATCCCCGCCCCGCCGGGGCTGTTCGAGTCGCCCTGGCCGTTCGAGCCGGAAAACGACGGCGGCGATACCGGCAGCGTCCGCACGCGCACCGTTCCGGCGCTGATCGTCGCGCCGCCGGAAGTGGCCGAACGGCGAGTGATCGGCAAGCCGGAACCCAAAGTGGATGCCGTCAAGCTGGCGGCGGGCAAGCCGGTTTATACCGATGATATTGAAATGAAGGATATGCTGCACGCGGCCATGCTCACCAGTCCGCACGCCCACGCGCGCATCACACGCATAGATACCAGCCGCGCGAAGGCGCTGCCGGGCGTTCATGCCGTGCTGACGTACCAGGACGTGCCGCGCGTGTTGTATGCTTCCGGCGGGCAAAGCTACCCGAACCCGAAGCCTTACGATCAGGTCAGCCTGGATTATAAGGTGCGGCATGTGGGCGACCGCGTGGCCGTCGTGGCTGCCGAAACGCCGGAGATCGCCCGCGCGGCGCTGGAACTGATCGAAGTGGACTATGAAATACTGCCCGCCGTGTTCGACCCGGAAGCGGCCATGCAGCCGGGCGCGCCGGTCATCCACGATGATCCGAACGTGGAAGGCATTTATGACCGGCAGCGCAATATCGTGCATCACATCGAGGCGGAAGTCGGCGACGCCGGGGCGCAGTGGGCGAAGGCCGACCGGATATTTGAGGGCGAGTACCGCGTCCATCAGGTGCAGCAGGCCAGCATCGAACCGCATGTAGTGGTGACATGGTGGGACGAAGACGACCGGCTGGTGATCCGAACCAGTACGCAGGTGCCGTTCCATGTGCGCCGGATGATCGCGCCGCTGGTCGGCCTGCCGGTCAAGCGGATTCGCGTCATCAAGCCGCGCATCGGCGGCGGTTTTGGCGGCAAGCAGGAAATGCTGATCGAAGACCTGTGCGCGCATCTGACCATCGCCACCGGACGCCCGGTGCGTTTTGAATACAGCCGTGAGCAGGAATTCACCAGCGCGCGCAGCCGCCACCCACAGATTTTGCGCTTTAAAACCGGCGTAACTCAAGATGGGCAGATCGTCGCTGCCGAACTGTACATCATCGGCAATACCGGCGCGTATGGCACGCACGGCCTGACGGTGCAGATGGTGTCCGGCTTTCGCGGCCTGACGACCTACAACGCGCCTTACAGCCGGTTCGTGTGCGACGTAGTGTACACCAACGTCCCCACGCCGGGCGCGTACCGCGGTTACGGCGCGCCGCAGGCGTTGTTCGCGCTGGAAGTGCATATGGAAGAAATCGCCCATGCGCTGGGCATGGACGTGATCGAATTCAAGCGCAGGAACTGGATCAAAGTCGGCGACGTGATGGTGATGTCGGTCGCGCTGGGTGAAGGCCGCGAGGGCTTCGAGCAGATTGTCAAAACCAGCGCGCTGGCGGAATGTGTCGAAATCGGCGCGCGGGCGATGGGCTGGTACGACAAACGCGGGCGCGAACGCACCGTTCCCGGCCAGCCGCACCTCAGACGCGGCATCGGGATGGCGGTGGCGATGCACGGCACGGGAATCGCCGGGCTGGATATGGGCGCGGCCAGCATCAAATTGAACGACGACGGCTCATTTAACCTGCTGTTCGGCGCGACCGACTTGGGGACGGGCGCGGATACAGTGCTGGCGCAGATCGCCGCCGAAACGCTGGGTGTGCCGGTGAACGACATCATCGTCTACGCGGCGGATACGGATATGACGCCCTTTGATACGGGCGCATATGCCAGCAGCACGACCTACATCAGCGGCGGCGCGGTGTTAAAGGCCGCCGAACAGGTGCGCCAGCAAATCCTGAAACATGCCGCCGAACATCTGCTGGACTGTTCGCCGGATGAACTGGAGCTGGAAAACCGGCAGGTCGTCCACCGTGACGGGCGCAGCGTGACGCTGGAACAGGTGGCCTTACACAGCCTGCACCAGGCCGATCAGAAGCAGATCATGGCAAATGCCAGCCACATGAGCTACGAAAGCCCGCCGCCCTTCGCCGTCCAGTTTGCCGAAGTGATCGTGGATATGGAAACCGGCCAGGTGACGGTTGAGCGCCTGCTGATGGCGGTGGACTGCGGCATCGCCATCAACCCGATCACGGCGTCGGGGCAGGTGGAAGGCGGCATGGTGCAGGCGTTGGGTTATGCCCACTGCGAGGAAATGCCCTACGATGCGAACGGTGTGCCGCAGGCAACCGACTTTGGCAGGTATCACCTGTACCGCGCCGACGAAACCCCGGAACTGGAAGTGATTTTCGTGGAGACGTATGAAGCCAGCGGGCCGTATGGCGCGAAGGCCGTCGCGGAAATCCCGAAGGACGGCGTTGCCCCGGCGCTGGCGTCGGCCATCTATGACGCAACCGGCGTGATGATCCGCGAGATTCCGTTCACGCCGGAGCGCGTCTGGCGGGCGGTTAACCCCTGATTAAGTTTCGGCGCTTCATCCCAGGGCTGCGACCGGTGTGCTACAATTCAGCCCTGGCAGGTGATTAACACAAGGAGCAGCAGGTATGCCTAAAGCGGTTCTGATGGATATGGACGGCGTTCTTATTCGCGGCAGCCAGGTTATCCCTGGCGCGGTGGACTTCATCGAACGGCTCAAGCGCGATGCGGTGCCGTTTGTGGTGCTGACCAACAACAGCCGCTTTACCCCGCGTGATCTGCACGCGCGGCTGGCGTCCATCGGGCTGGATATTCCAGAGAAGAACATCTTCACGTCGGCGTTGGCGACGGCGCGCTTTCTGGATACGCAGCGCCCCCAGTCCACCGCCTTTGTGATGGGCGAGGCCGGGCTGACAACCGCGCTGCACGAGATCGGCTACGTGATGACCGAACATAACCCGGAATACGTCGTCCTGGGCGAAACTCTGTCCTACAGCTATTCGCAGCTTACCCGCGCCAGCCAGTTGATTATGGCCGGGGCGCGTTTTATCGCCACCAATCCCGACCCGAACGGCCC
>JACAES010000069.1 GCA_013388735.1 Chloroflexota bacterium
CTGGCGCGGGCGATGCCGTTGAGCGTGGCGATGTCCGCGCCCTGACCGTAGGCCACCGGCACGACGATGACCGGGTTCAGCGCGTCACGGCTTGCCAGGATGGTGTTCACCGCGTCGCCCAGGGTATGGCTGCTGGCGGTATCCGCGCCGTCGCTGAGGACGACCACCGCCCGGATACGGTCGGCGTCGTCCTGGTCGTTCAGATCACCAACGGTTTGCACCAGCGCCGAATACAGCGCCGTGCCGCCGTCGGCGCGCAGGCCGCGAATACGCTCCCGGATGGTGTTCTGCACCGTCTCGAAACTGCCCAGCGGCACGAGCGTTTGCACCGTGTCGTTAAAGACGGCCAGGCCGACGCGGTTGCTGGTGTCCATTTCGTTCAAAAAGGCTTCCGCCGCCTGTTTGGCCTGTTCGAGTTTATCCTCTTCCAGCATCGAACCGGAGACATCAATCAGCAGCATGATGTCGGCCTGCTTTTTGACCAGCGACCAGTTCTGCTGGATGGCGACGATCACATCGGAGTCCGGCACGTCCAGCACCGTCTTTGGCCCTTCGCGGGTGACGCCGTTTTCCGGCTCGAAGGGATAAGCCAGCGGCACGTCCGGGTTGGCCGGGCGAAAGCCGAAGCTCATGATGCGTTCCTGCACGGGTTTCGTCAGCACGTACTGAGTGAAGACCCGCGCCGCTTCCTGCTGTTCAGGCGTCACCCAATCGGCGTTAACTATGCCGAAGGGGTGTTCATGCCAGAACGTGCCTTCTTTGGGATACAGCGCCACCAGTCTTTCGGGTGGTTTCACGTCGGTTTTGCCCTGGTTGATGAAGATCAGGTCGTTTTCTTCCAGCGCCACGAAATCCACATATTCCGGCCCTTGCGCGATGTAATACTTAAACTCGGTGGTGCGGCTGGAATAGTGGCGGATCAACTGCTCGATGAGGCGGACGCCGGCCTGGACATCCGGGTCGCGCACCTGGTCAAGCGTCAGCGTGCGCCCGGTGAAGCCGTTTTTGCGCGCCGCCGCGTAGTACTCGGCGATGAGGGTCGAGAGCGCCGTTGAACTGATGTACGGGTCGGTATGGCCGTAGTAGACGGTGCGGCGGCAGTTCGGCACATTGTAATCGCACCAGCCGTTGGGGCTTTCCAGCACGTCCAGCAGTTCTTCCCAGCCGATGTCGTCGTAGCCGACTTTATCACGGATGGCCTGCAAGCGGCTTTCCCAGATCGCCATCACAACCGGGGCCAGCGCGGTCGCCTGGGTTTCATCCAGGTCGAAAACCTCGCGCCCGGACAGTTCGTTTGCCAGCGCCAGCCAGTGACTCACCGACGGCGCAAAGATGGTGGGGCGGGCGACGTTCTGATTGTTGGGCGCGATGATGGCGTTCACGATGCCCTGCATGACCGTGCCGGACGAGCTGCCCTTGCCGCCGGTCAGATCGTTGACGAAAATCGGGCGCTCATCGCCTGCCAGCGCCTGGCCGGTGAGGGGGTTGCGCCCCTGGCCGTAGGCGCGGTTAAATTCCTCAATGGTCTGCGGCATGTACAGCGCCGATTCCGGCGCGTAGATGATGCTGACTTCAATCGCGTTACTGGCCTGACCGCCGCCGCCACCGTCGCAGGCCGCCAGCAGCGCCATTATACCCAACCAAACTACCACCAGAATCAGCTTCCGAGACATATAACCTTCCTTGGCCCTGAACTGTGTAAACTCAATGTATCACTTATCCGGTCGAACAAAGGGCTTAAGCCCCTTGTCTGCGGCTCAGTTCGACGCGATCCAGCTCACAAAACCCTGTACATCGGCGCGAGCGGGCGGCTGCACCATCTGGCCGAAATCCGGGCTGAGCTGGATGCCATACGGAACGGCTTCCGCAAACAGCGTATCATCCTCGGTCGGGTCGCCGACGGCGGAGCGCAGGCCGTATTGCGGCACGATGATCTGCCAGTCAGGGTTCAGCAGCCAGTCGCGCAGCGCATCCACCGCCGCGCGTTCGTCGCCGGTGGTCTGGCTGTCGTCCCAGCGCGCCAGCGGGAAATCCAGCATCACCTGATACGCCGGGTACGAAAAAACTACGCGCTCGTAATTCACCAGCCGGCTCAGGTTGATCAGCCATTCGGATTCCGGCAGCAGGCCGATTTCGCCGCTGGACGGCCCCTGGCGGGCCAGCACCGCCGCCGGGTTGGCCCCCAGATTGTTGAAGTTTGGCACGGCGCTGATGACCGGCTGCATCCAGTTTCGGAACGCCTGCGCGCGCAGCGAGTCCGCCGTCAGCGCCGCCGATTCGTTAAAGGCTGCCGCGCCAGACAGCATAGCGGCCAGGCCGGACATTCTGGCGGTGGGTTGGGCAAAAGCCAGCTTGACGAACTGCCAGTTTGCCTGCCCGCCGATGGCCGACCACGACTCCGCAGCGGCAGCCGCCGCCACCTGCGGCCAGTCCAGCGGGGCGGCCCCGCCGGTCAGCACATCCACCCGGCTGGAAAAACCGCCCCACACCAGCGGCGTGCGCATCACCGACTCGGCCACCGTTTGCAAAGGCAGGCCGGCTTCGACGGCATAATTCACCGAAAGCGACGAAGCCGGTATCCAGGCTGCCGGGTGGTTGGCGGGTGTCCACTCGCGGCCTTGCAGCCACACGTCCAGGTCGTCAATTTCGGTTACTTTGATACGGACTCGGCGCGTGCCGTTGACGATTGGAGTCGTTTCGTTAAAAGCATAAACGACGTTTTCGACCCAGGGCCGCGCGATGGCGTTGACCGCGATGGTGATTTCCAGCGGCGGCTGCGCGCCGATGAACTGGCTCGCGCCGATGATTGCTGCCGCCACCACCACGAACAACAGGATAAAAATCGTTCCTCGTCTCATTGTTCATGACACCTTTGTTAAGGTTATCCATCCTCAATTTTAATGCAGCGCGCCAACCCTGTTTCCCCAAAAAATGGAGGGTTCGCCCGTGCCTTTTTAAGGATAGCACATTCAGACGGAACTGAAACGATCAATAGCCTCTGTTCCTATTGTCGCGGCTTCAATTTTCCCTCTATAATGCATTTATACAAAGTCGCTCAAGCCAAAAGCGGGAGGGTTCATCATGAGCCGAGTGAGATTCTTGCTGCCGGTGCTGCTGGCGATACTGCTGACCGCTACGCTGATCGTTTCGGCGCAGGGCGGCACCAATACCTATACGGTCGAAACCGGCGATGTGCTGGACCTGATCGCCGCCGCTTTTGACGTGGATACGGCCTGCCTGGCGGAAACCAACGATCTGAGCAACCCCAACGAACTGACCGCCGGACAGGTGCTGCTCATCAGCTTTGACTGCCCGCGTTACAGCGGTTACGCCTTCGTCGCCAACCCGCGCGACGGGGGCGAACAGGACGAGCCGGGGCAGGGCGGCGGTGGTGATGAGGGCGTTCAGCCGGGGCCGGGTGACGAAACCTACACCGTCGAGCGCGGCGATACGCTGGACACCATCGGGCAGGCGTTGAATATCTCGGTGATCTCGCTGCAAGCCGCCAACGGCCTGGCCGACCCGAATCAACTGATGGCCGGCGATGTGCTGATTATCCCCGCCGATGCGCCGGCTTACGGCCAGTATCCGCCGCTGGTGAACCCGTTGGCGGCTGCCGGGGCGAACATGGATGTTGAACTGGGACAGGGCGGCGGCGCGCCCGCCGGGCCGGGTGACGAGCTTTATGTGGTGCAGCCGCGCGACGTGCTGGATTTGATCGGCGCGTCGTTTGACAAACAGGCCGCCTGCATCGCCGAATACAATAACCTGGCCGACGCGAATCTGCTGTATGCCGGTCTGACGCTGGTTATTCCGGTAAGCTGCCCGCCTTATGATGGGCTGGCCTTCGTATCTGGCCGTGAGGACGGCAGCTAACAGCCGAAAGCTGAAAATAAAAAAGGGCGCCTCCTGGCAGGGGCGCGCCCTGTGACCGGCCTGGCGAGTTTTACGCCTGGCGGATTTTCTTTTGCACGAATACCAGAAACGGATAAGCCAGCTTGCTGGAGTCCACCGTCCCTTTACCGAAAAAGGCGTGGTTGGCCTGCTCGAAGTCATGATGCAGACGCTCGATCTCGCGCATTTGCAGTTCGGCAGGTTCGTTGCGGAACAGTGTCACTACCGTCGTGAACTTGCCGGCGGCAAACAGCAGCCATTGTTTCGGCCCGATGGCGCGCACTTCGCGTTCGACCAACCGCCCGCTTTCCATCAGCAAGGTGAAATCGTTCAGAATCGGCGCCAGTTTGGCGGGCGGCACGTCGAAGTCGCCCAGTGTTTCCACCAGCATCCCGGTGCGGTTGTTATAGATGACCATGCCGATGGCCTTGCCCATGTGGGCGTCTCGAATGGCGATGGTAGACGGGCCGCTTTCGACGACCCCCATCATCATTTCCGGGCTGCTGTTCTGGAGCGCCATATCTGCAAGCGTAAGCTGGCCGGTATACCGTTCGTAAATGGCATGGAACTGCTCGCGGCTGAGTGAACCGGCGGCAAATTCCGCTACCAGCTTTTGAATTTTCTCCTGCACCTGAGCTTTGAAGGCCTGGACTTTCGTTTCGGTATTGGCGGCCATCGTCGTTACCCCTGCTGCGTGTACACTATACCTTCATCATAACCGGAAAATGCGTAATAAACCATTGTGATTAAGGGATATTTTGGGGTTTTCATAAATGCTTCATGCAGATTGAGAAAAACGCTGCCCAGGAACTTGAGAACGGACGGTTGTATCCTGGACAAATTTGTGTACGATGGGGGTATAAAATCGAGGTGTATATAATCAGGTTGAGGAATCCATAATGGCTGAACTGAACGATGGGCTGGTTGAAACACCCGTGCCTGGCCTGGAAGTCCAGCGGCGGCACGACGGCAGGATGGTCATCTTCACGTTTAAGGCGCACTTCAACGCGCGAATCCTGGATACCTGGATGGCGCTGCTCAAGTCCTACCTGGAAGAACGGCAGACGACCGACCGCTATATGGTTTATGATGTCAGCCAGACGCAGTTTCTTGTGTTTACGTCGTTAGCCAATCAGCGTTTGAAGGAAGTCGCCGCCGCCTACCCGGACGCGACCGGGCGCGTAGCCGTGATTGTGCCGCGCATTGGCGTTTTGCAGCCCATCGGCGAATTTTTCGTGCAGCACAATAACAACCGCCTTCAGCCGAACCTGGACATACGGATGTTTAATGACCGGCAGGAAGGCATCAACTGGGTGCTGGCCGGGATGCCGGACGAGGTGTGAGCGTATGACTTATCCGCTGCTTGAATTTGGCGGCGCAGGGCCACTGCTGCATCTGGCCGTCGCCAACGGTTTTCCGCCCCAGACCTATCTGCCGCTGCTGCTGCCGCTGGCCGACCGCTATCGGCTGACCTGCCTGCCGCCGCGCGCGCTGTGGCCGGACGAGCCGCTGCCGGAACGCCTGACAGACTGGCGAACGCTGGCCGATGACCTGCTGGCCGGCATGGCGCGGCACGACCTCAACGCTGTGATCGCGGTCGGGCATTCCTTCGGCGGGGTGGCGTCGCTGCTGGCGGCGCTGGCCGAACCCTGGCGCTTTCGGGCGCTGTGCCTGCTTGATCCGACCATCCTGCCGCTGCCCGCCATGCAGGCCATAGACGAGATGCGCGCCAATGGCAGCTTGAGCGCGTTCCCGCTGGTGCAGGGAGCGCTGCGCCGCCGCCGCCGTTTTCCCGGCGTGGAAGAAGCCTACGCTTACTTTAAGACGAAAACGCTGTTTCTGGATTGGCCGGATGCCGCGCTGCGCCTGTACGTTGAACACGGCACGCGCCCGGCAGCCGGCGGCGATGGCGTGGAACTGGCCTGGCCGCCGGAATGGGAAGCGTATTATTTTAGCGCCGTGTACACCGGGACGTGGGCGGATTTACCGCGGCTGCGCGGCCAACTGCCGGTGCTGATCGTGCGCGGCGAAAACAGCGATACCCTGCTGCCGGAGGCCGCCGCGCAGATTCGGGCGCTGCTGCCGGAGGCGTCCTACGCCGAAATCGCCGGTCACGGCCACTTGTTCCCGCAGACCGCGCCGGACGCCACCCGCCGCGTGATCGCGGACTGGCTGGCCGGGCTGGCCTGACGCAGCCGGCGGACATCACCGGACGGCTGTGCTTTCCCCCGGCTGTTGATTTATAATCCTCACACCGATTTCCCTGGACAGGTTGTGGAGGAATGATTATGCGTTACCGTGAACTGGGCCGCACCGGCTGGCAGGTATCGGAGATCAGCTTTGGCGCATGGGCAATTGGCTCGGCCTGGGGGCAGGTGGACGACGCCGAATCGATCGCTGCGCTGCATACGTCCATTGATCGGGGCGTGAACTTCATTGACACGGCGGATGTTTACGGCGACGGCCACAGCGAACGCCTGATCGCGCAGCTTAAGCGCGAGCGCCCCGGCGAACAGATCATCGTCGCCACCAAAGCCGGGCGGCGGCTGCCCAAACAGGTCGCTGAAGGTTACAACGCCGAAAACCTGAACGCCTGGATAGACCGCAGCCTGAAAAACCTGGATACCGACTGCCTCGACCTGGTGCAGCTTCACTGCCCGCCGACCGAAGTCTATTACATGCCGGAAGTGTTCGGCATCATGGACGATCTGGTGAAGGCCGGGAAGATTCGCTATTACGGCGTGAGCGTGGAAAAGGTCGAGGAGGCGCTTAAGGCTATCGAGTTCCCCAATGTGCAGAGCGTGCAGATCATCTTTAACATGTTCCGTCACCGCCCGTCGGAACTGTTCTTCGGGGAGGCCAAACGCCGCAAGGTCGGCATTCTGGCGCGTGTGCCGCTGGCGAGCGGCCTGCTGACCGGCAAGATGTCCCGCGCCAGCAGCTTCTCTGCCGATGACCATCGCAACTTCAACCGCTACGGCCAGTCCTTCGACCGGGGCGAAACCTTCTCCGGCGTGGATTTTGAAACCGGCTTGCAGGCGGTTGAAGAACTGAAGGCCGTTTTCAGGGATGGGGCGACGCTGGCGCAGGTCGCGCTGCGCTGGATTTTGATGTTCGACGCTGTAACCTGCGCCATCCCCGGCGCCAAACGCCCGTCGCAGGCAGAGGATAATATCGCCGCCGCCGACCTGCCGCCGCTGACCGAGGTGCAGATGGCGCGTGTGCGGGAAATCTACGGCAAATATATTCGCGCCCAGGTGCATCACCGCTGGTAATGGCGGTTCCTGCCGGTATGGGGCGATGTCGCACACACCGGGCGGGTTTCTGAACCCGCCCCTACACGGACGGATACCTAATCACACGAAAGGAATGATCGCATCTTGACCCGTTTACGCGACCTGGGCGTTGTGCCGGGCGATCTGCCGACCGGCGCGTTCAACGCCATCACCGACGTACCCGGCGTGCGCGTGGGCCACGTCACGCTGATTTCAGGCGAAGGCCGGCTGCACCCCGGCGAGGGACCGGTTCGTACCGGCGTGACGGCCATCCTGCCACACGGCGGTAACCTCTACCGGCTGAAAGTCCCTGCCGGGGTGCGGACGATCAACGGCTTCGGCAAGGCCACCGGCTTCGAGCAAATCCGCGAACGCGGCGTGATCGAAACCCCGATCATCCTGACCAATACGCTGAATGTCGGGCGGGCGGCGGATGCGCTGGTGGCTTACATGCTGCGCGATAACCCGGACATCGGCATCACGGCGGGGACGGTCTGCCCGGTGGTGGGCGAGTGCAACGACGGTTTTGTCAACGATATTCAGGGGCGGCACGTCAGTCAGGCGCACGTCTGGGAAGCCATCGAGTCCGCCAGTGATGGCCCGGTGGCGGAAGGCAACGTCGGCGCGGGGACGGGGACGCAGTGTTTCCAGTTTAAGGGCGGCATCGGCACGGCCTCGCGCCGGGTGCTGGAGGGGCGCTTCACCGTCGGCGCGCTGGTGCAGTCGAACTTCGGGCTGCGCGGCGATCTGCTGGTGATGGGCGCGCCTATCGGTAAACACTTCCTCGACCGCTGCCTGCCGGAACCCGGCCCCGGCTCGATCATGATGGTGTTGGCGACCGACGCGCCGTTTGACTCACGCCAGTTAGAACGGCTGGCGATGCGGGCAGCTTTCGGGCTGGGGCGCGTTGGCTCGGTCGGGCAGGACGGCAGCGGCGATTTTGTGATCGCGTTTTCGACGGCGAACCCCTGGCCGCATTACGGCCTCGGTCAAATGCCGCCGGATGAGGTGCAGCCCGTTGGACGCTGGTCGGAATCCGGCCCGGCGACGGACGAATGTTTTAAGGCGGCGGTGGAGTGCATCGAAGAAGCGGTGTTGAACTCAATCGTCGCGGCGCACACGCTGGCCGGGCGCGACGGCAATACGCTGCACGCCATCCCGCTCGACCAACTGGCCGACCTGCTGCGGCACTACCGGCGGCTTGAACAGGGTGGCGCATGAACGACACGCAGGCGGCGATACGGGCATTTCTGGAAGGCCAGTCCACGCTGGCGCTGGCGACGAGCAATGATCGGGGGCAGGCCGAGGTCGCGCCGGTGTTTTACGTCTCCGACGAGGCGTTTAACCTGTACTGGCTGTCGTCGCCGGACAGCCGCCACAGCCTGAACCTGGCCGCTCGCCCGCGCGCCGCCGCCACGATTTACCCGGCGGTCTGGGATTGGCAGGACATTCGCGGCCTGCAAATCGAAGGCGAGGCCGCCGTCGTGACGGAAATGCGCGCCCTCATCCTGGCGCGGTATCGGGCGAAATTTGTTTTGCCCGCCGCTTTTGAGGCGCAGATCAACGCCAGCGGATTGTATGTGCTGAAGCCGGATTGGATTCGCTGGCTGGATAACGGCGTCCGGTTTGGCTACAAAACCGAGCTAAGGCTGTGACGGCTGCTGTTCCAGCAGCCACAATCTCACCGAAGCGGTGTTTTCATTCTCGCCAGGGCGGGGGTAGACTGCGATCAAAGTCGCCCGCGCATTCACGGTATTCACATCCACGCCGATAAGCGGCGCGCTGTCCACCAGCGTATAAACCCTGACACGCTGGTCTAAAGCTGCGCTGATTTCGGGCAGGCCGGGCGCATCGGCGCAGGTCAGCTTCGGAGCAGATGCAGCGTAAAAATTGGCGCGGCGGCAGCTATCAGGGAACATACTGCCGATGATCGCCAGATCAGACCCCGCCAACGTGGACGGGAACGCCTGCACGGCTTCGCGCAGGCCATAGCCGGCGCTGTGAGAGGTGATGTGCTGGTAGCGCACATCCTCCGGCAGGGGCAGGGCAGCGGGGTCGGTATAAGCTGTTAAAACAAAGGGTATAAAACCGAGCATCAGAGCTGCCAGCGCGGCGCTGGCGGCCAGATAACGCGCCTGCTCACCCCTGAAACGGCGAACGCCTGCCCCCAGTCCCACGCCGGCCAGCGTCAGGGCCAGCGGCAGCGCCGCGACATAATGCCGGGACAGCACCTCGCGCCCCACCAGCAGCATAATCAACAGCGGCAGTCCCCAGGCCGCCACCAGCCAACGGCCCGGCGCGCGCCTCGACATGCCCAGCAGCGCCAGACCAAAGAGCATCAGCGCAGACCAGGCAAACGCGCCAAAGCCGGCAAGCTGCGCCCACAGGCGCTCGATATTGGCGAAAAAGGCCATTCCCTGGCCGGATGAGACGCCCAACCAGCCGAAGGCGATGGCGAACAAATCACCGCCTTTCAACAGCAGATAAGCCAGCGGCACGGCGAAACAGGCCGCCACCGCCAGGACGACCAGCGCCAGAAGGCGAATACGGTGGCTCGGAGGATGTGTTTTGTCCACCAGCAGCGCCAGCGCCGCCGTAAAGGCGAACGGGGCAGCGGTGAACTTCATCAGCATGGCCGCGCCAAGCGCCAATCCGGTCAGCATGGCATCCCGCCGTCGCCTGCTCCGGGACGCGCGCAGCGCCAGCCAGACGGCGGCCACCACCAGCGCGCCCGCTTCGGCATCACTAAAAGCCAGCCGTTCATAAAAAAACAGGTACGGAGACATAATCCACAGCCCCCCGGCCAGCAGCGCCCCGGCAGCCCCGGACAGGCGTTTTGCCAGCGCGCAGCCGGCGGCCAGCCCGATCATACTGACGAACAGGGTGGCGATGCGCCCGGCAAAAACCGGCGCGTTTTGTGGATAAAAAGCGGCGATCAACCAGTGATTAATGATTTTGCCATCGCTGATGGCCCAGAAGGGATGACCATTCCAGACTTCTACCGCCCGCGTCAGATGCAGCCCTTCGTCGTTGTGCAGCGGCAGGATTTCTAACGCCAGCAGCCGGGTTCCCCATAGAAGCAGCAGGAGGAGGAGAAGATTACTTCGGGGCATGAGTGCGAAGCGGCCATAAAAACAAAAAGCCCGCAGGAGGGGCGAGCTTCCCATAATCACGCGGAAACCTCCGCCGTTGGCGCGATCTAGATGTCTCCTTCGTTGGGGTCTGTGCCGCGTCCGCTGTCTTTGTGCCGGTAGGTGATGCGTCCACGCTTCGGATCGTACATGCTCATCTCGACCTTCACCCGGTCGCCCAGCAGAATACGGATGTAATATTTCCGCATTTTGCCGGAAAGATAAGCTAAAATCCGGTGGCCGTTTTCCATCTCGACCAGAAACTGGGTATTGGGCAGCGCCTCAACCACCGTTCCTTCCACTTCGATCTTGTCGTCCTTTTTTTTCATACCTCTCCTGACAGGTTTTACAAAAGGAACAATCCGCTGCCGCAAACAGGCAGCGGTTTACACACAGTTATCGGTTTCGCTTCCCCACCGGACTAACGTCCATAGGTTTTGCGTTGACGGCGACGCGCCCGGCGGATCGCTTTTTTCTTTTCGATCCGGCGCAGTTCGCTTTTGGAAATGTGCCAACGTTTCCGGCGCACCGTGCTTAGCACACCGCTGTTAGTCACACGTTTGCGAAAACGCCGCAGCAGCGATTCCTGCGATTCATTCGGCTTTAGCGAGACAAAAGCCATATGTTGTTTAGCCTCCTCCTTTTCTCAGAACTCCAGCCCGAACGATGGTTAAACGGGAGCGGGTTAACCGCGCCCCGGTATCCGCTTCAGCTTTAAACAACGCTTGCCTGATTTTCCGCCAATTGTACAGAATCGGCGGCGTTTATGCTACTCTCATCTTCGGTCACTTCCGACTCTGCTGCCGGTTGCTCCTGGGTAGCGTAGCGTTCCTGCCAGCGCTGTTTTTCCTCGTCGGTGACATCCTTCAGGCTCAGGCCCAAACGCTGGCGGTCGGGTTCGATGCTGATGACGCGGAGCAGCAGTTTCTGGCCTTCATAGAGCAGGACGCTGGGGTCAGTCGGGGGCGGTTCGGCCACCTGGCTGGCGTGCAACAGGGCTTCGATTCCCGGCTCCAGGCTGACAAATGCACCGAACTGCGCCACGCGCGAAACCGTGCCTTCGACCAACTGGCCGACATGGTATAGTTCTTCAGCCGCCGCCCAGGGGTTCTTCTGCATCCGCTTCAGGCTGAGGCCGATACGTTTGCCCTCAGCATCCAGCCGCAGGATGTACACTTCGATCTGGTCGCCGACGTTTAAAACTTCGCGCGGGTGTTTGACGCGATGCCAGGCCAGTTCGGAAATATGAATCAGGCCGTCCGCGCCGCCCAGGTCTACGAACGCGCCGAAGTCGCGCAGGCCGCTGACGACACCCTTACGGACTTCGCCTTCCTTCAGTTCGTCCAGCAGCAGTTCTTTCCGCGCCTCGCGGCGGCCACGCTGGGCGTCGCGTTGGCTGAAGACCAGACGGCGGCGCTTGCGGTTGACCTCAATCACCTTGACGGTGATCTTGCGGCCCAGCAGCTTTGCCATATGATCCTTGCGCTCATCCTCGTTGATGCCGCGCGGCAGGTCTACAACATGGCTGGCCGGAACAAAGCCGCGCAGGTTGCCGAAAGGAACGATCAGGCCGCCCCGGTTCACGTCCGAGACGATGCCTTCCCACACCTCTTCACTGGTCATCAGGGTTTCGGCGCGCTTCCAGTCTTCGCTTTGCTGAGCCTGCGAAACCGAAAGCACCAGGTTCCCCTCATCATCTTCGGCTCGGACGATGATAACTTCGATTTCATCGCCAACCTGATAGGCGCTGGGATTCAGCCCCAGCCGTTCAATATCCTTGCGCGGCACGATTCCATCCCGCTTCATCGCGCCAATGTCCACGATCAAGCCCTGGTTATCTACCGCCAGTATCGTTCCGGTGACAATATCACCGCGCTCCGGCTCTTCGACAAACGACGCCTCCAACAGCGCCGCAAAATCCATGTCGTCCACCAGAGATGAAGGATTGAGATGCATCGAGAGTTCCCCCAAAAGTTTTTATTTTGGCCGCCGGGAGCAGGGCGCGAAAAAACCCGGCAAGCCAGGTCTCTCAGGCTACCGAGTCAGTGGCAGGTACACGATGAAAAACAGCGCAGGTTCAATCGCCACGCAGCCGCACGGACTGCGTATTGCCCTTCCCTATAGACCGAGTGGAGATTATACTTGTTTGAAATTTGTTTGTCAACGATCTCCACAGGCCGCTGTTTATGACAGGCTGGTTTCGTCGCTGGCTTCGCCGGCGGGTGCTTCGTCCTGTACTGCCGCCGGGGCTTCGGCGCTGACACCGGCGGCAGCCTCGCCCTCAGCCGCCGCATCCGTCCCCCACCGCTGGGTGAAACCAACGCGGCGCTTCTCCGGTTCGAGATGGCTGATGCGCAGGCTCAGGCGGTCGCCTTTTTTGACATAGGAATACGGTTCTTTCAACGAGCCGTCGCCCATTTCGCTCAGGTGCAGCAGCCCTTCCAGGCCGTCGTCCAGGGCGATGAACGCGCCGAAGTCCACCACGTTCGTGACCGTGCCTTCGACCAACTGGCCTTCGTGATAACGTTTGTCGGTATCTTCCCAGGGGTCGCTTAATAAACGCTTGCGGCTGAGCGCGATACGGTTGGACTCGCGGTCGAGGTTCAGCACATAGACATCAATCTCATCGCCGACCTTCAGCACGTCACGCGGGTGATCCACACGGTGCCAGGCCAGTTCGCTGACGTGAATGAGGCCGTCCGCGCCGCCCAGGTTAACAAACGCGCCGAAGTCGCGCAGGCCGGTGACCGTGCCTTTCACCTTGTCGCCTTCTTTCAGTTCCGCCAGCAGACGGGCCTTCTGGTGAGCGCGCCATTCTTTCTGGGCTTCGCGCTCGCTAAAGATCAGGCGGCGACGATCCTGGTCTACTTCGATGACCTTGACCCCCAACTGCCGTCCCTGAAGCTCGCCCCATACGTCGCGGCGCTCGTTGGACATATTGACGGAAACCAGATGCGAACTGGGGATGAAGCCCTCCAGACGATTCCAGCGTACCAGGATACCGCCCCGATTGTGGCCGGTCACGCTGACCTCGACCACTTCCTCTGACTGAAGCAGTTGGCGCGCTTTTTCCCAGTCGTACTGCTGCAACCCCATGTTGATCGAAACGATCAGGTTTTCGTCCTGGTCGCGGGGATTAAGCACATAGACCGGCACTTCGGCCCCCACGCGCAGACTGTTACGCACTTCAGGATCCAGCCGCTCGATGTCCTGCGATGGTACAATGCCGTCCTGTTTAGCACCCATATCCACGATGATCTCGCGCGGGTCAATCTGCAAGATCACCGCGCTTCGAATCTCGCCCCGGCGAGGCGGCGTATACATAAACTCCGAAGACTCCAGTAAACGCTCAAACTCTGACATATTATCCGCTTGACTGTGGTTCGTAGGTAAACTCATCCAAATCTCCTGCTGTGAATGTGGCATTTTGTGCGGGAACACCCAAACCCGTTAGTCAACACTATCGGCGGATTTCAACATTTTCCGTTGGACGATGTGCGTTTCGACCTGCCGGAGCCAATCCGCCTCAGCCTGGCACACGGCCAGCGCATAATCCACGACCCAGGCTTCCTGCAAGGTTGCGGTCCCGTCCCGCTCGTTAACGAGCGACTTTCGAGCGACTTCGAGTTCCTCTCGCCGTGCTGCTACCAGTGCCAGCAAATCTTCCACCGATAGATTTCTGGCAAGATACAGTTTCAGCAGGAACTCCCGGCGTACCTGGTCGGCGGCAGCCGGACGTTTCAGCCAATCAAGAAACTCCCGCTGTCCCTGATCTGTGATCTCATACACTTTTTTTGATGGCCGCCCGGTTTGCGCCACCTCCCGCATATGAACCGCATCCTGCGCCAGCAGTTTGTGCAGCGTCGGGTACAATGTCCCATAACTGGCATTGGTGATGATGCCCAGTGCGGAGTGAACCTGTTTTTTAATATCATAGCCCGACATCGGGCCATCCATCAGCAGCCCCAGAATCAGGTATCGGTGTAGCATGACTCTCAGGATATTTTAGACAACGATAAAACGAAGTATATCCCTACGAGATATGCTGCAACAAGGTATAGGTCGGTTTAATAGTGGTATGAATGTTATAACGAACCGCCGCGCCGTTATAAATTACTAACCACGTTGAATTATAGCAGAAAATTAAAGAGTTGGTATAGAGAATTTAATTAACATCCGGCGCGCCCAGTCTGATGCCTTTTAATCCGCGATCAACTTCCCAGGGATACACGATAAAGGCATCGGTGATCGCGCCGTAAAAATCCGGCTCGGCTTTGTCGAACAGCGACCGGTAGGGGTTGTAGTGCAGGACGCAGGTATACGGAATGCCGCCGGAAACCTGGACGCGCCCTTTAACGGCGGTGCTGGTTCGCCCGCTGCCCCACACATCATCCACGATCAGCGTGCGCCGGCCTTTCAGCAGGTCTTCGCTGGGGAACTGTAAAAATGACGGCCAGGCCATTAAACCGGCGGACTCGGTGGACGGGAAGTCTACGGCTGCCGTCAGCACGTGCCGGATGTCCAGCGCCTCGGCCAGCAGGCCGCCGGGGATGATGCCGCCGCGCGTGATGAGAACCATCGCGTCGAACGAGCCGACGATCTTCAGCGGTGGCAGCAGCACATCCACCAGGCGATCTACATCCGCCCAACTCAATACCTCGTGTTTGATAGGCTCCCGTGGGTCAGCCATCCATCACACCTTTTTCTAGAATTTCGGCATCATGGCAGAATATTAACGCGCCATTGGTAAGAATCAAGGTGTTTAACATAACAAGGCGCGGTTTTCGCCGCGCCTCGATCAACCGGCCAGTCTATTGTTTTCTACAGCTTTTCGGCCACGCTCTTTTGCTGGGTGAACAGCAACAGGTAATCCGGGCCGCCGGCTTTGCTGTCCGTGCCGCTCATGTTAAAACCGCCGAAGGGATGCACACCAACCAGCGCGCCGGTGCATTTGCGGTTGAAGTACAGGTTGCCGACGTGGAATTCGCGCCGCGCCCGTTCCAGGCGTTCGTGATCGGTGCTGTAGACCGCCCCGGTCAGGCCGAACTCGGTGCCGTTAGCGACCGTCAGGGCGTCGTCGTAATCCCGCGCCCGGATGACCGACAGCACCGGCCCGAAGATTTCTTCCTGGGCGATGCGGGCATCTGGCGGCACATCGCCGAAGACGGTCGGCGACAGAAAATACCCGCCCTCCGGCGTTTCGATGGGCTGGCCGCCGGTCAGCAGTTTGCCTTCCTGCGTGCCGACTTCGATATAGTTCATAATGTCCTGCATGGATTTGCCATCAATCACCGGCCCCATCCACACGTCCGGGCCGGCGTCCGGCGCGCCAACCGTGATCTTCTCGGTCAGTTCGACCACGCGGCTGATGACGTGATCGTACACGTCGTTGACGATGATCGCCCGCGACCCGGCAGAACACTTCTGCCCCTGGAAGCCGAAGGCGCTGACGACGATGCCCTGGGCAGCCTGTTCCAGATCGGCGGTTTCGTCCACCAGCACGGCGTCTTTGCCGCCCATTTCCAGGATGGTGCGCTTGAGCCAGATCTGCCCCGGCTGTACTTTGGCCGCGTTTTCATGAATCCAGATGCCCACTTCCTTCGAGCCGGTGAAGCCGATGAAACGAATCTGCGGGTGCGCCACCAGATAACCGCCGGTGCTGGAACCCGGCCCGGTCAGGAAGTTCAGCACGCCGCCCGGCACGCCGCCGTTCCATAACGCCTCGGCCAGTTTATAGGCGATCCAGGGACTCTGGCTGGCCGGTTTGAAGATGACGGTGTTGCCGCTGACGATGGCCGCTGAAACCATGCCGGTCGGGATCGCCAGCGGGAAGTTCCAGGGTGGGATGATGACGCCCACGCCGAGCGGGATGTTGGTCAGCGAAAGCTGCTCCGGCTGGTAGGGTATCAGCATATGGCTGACATCCGCGATGCGGATGGCCTGGCGGGCATAATATTCCATAAAATCAATCGCTTCGGCAGTATCGGCGTCGGCTTCCACCCAACTCTTGCCGACTTCCAGCACCATCGTGGCGCTGAACTCGTGCTTGCGCCGCCGCATGTCCGCCGCCGCCCGCAGCAAACAGCGCGCGCGCGCTTCGGCAGGCGCAAATGCCCAGGCTTTGAAGGCTTCCTGTGCAGCGGCCAGGGCGGTTTCGGCATGTTCCTTTGTGCCGCTCACAAAATGGCCGAGCGCCTCGGCGGGGCGCGACGGGTTGATGGACGTGAAAGTGCTGCCCGTCACGCGATGCCCACCCAGTACCAGCGGATAGGTCTGGCCGATTTCAGCTTTCACTTTTTCCAGCGCGGCGCGGAAAGCCTGAACATTTTCCGGCCTGGAAAAGTCGGTCAGCGGTTCGTTGCGAAAAGCCGGTAGCATCGTTTGAAAGCTCCTTATTTAAAAAAACATAGTGCGTTTATTGTACCATGCAGCGGGCAAAAGCCTGCATCGTTTTCGGCGGTGTCTTGTCGGCGCGCCGGATGCGCCGCGTCTTCAAACAAATTCCAGACAAATTGCGGGAAATTTGCGATTGCTCTATAAACGAAAGCGGTTAAATGTTATATAATGGTGTTTAACGTCCCTTAACAACAGGGTGAGCCGGGCAATCCTACTCAAGGAGATACCCTTAATTGGAACTTGATCTGAGTGACCATGCGCGCCGGCGCTGCGCTCAACGCAACCTTTCCTACAACGAAGTTCTCTTCATCTGCCAATATGGAAAGCGAGCGCATAATGCAGGCGTGATCTTTTGCCAGCTTCGTCGTGACCGAATGCCGAAACACATCCCTGCCAACAACCCCTACCAACGGCTGATCGGTACGACGATAGTTTTGAGCAGCTGCGGTCATGTCGTGGTGACGGTCTATCGGGAAGGCGAAGCCTTTCACGAAGATTTGAAAAAATCCAAATACTGTTGGCACCGGCATACATCCTGCCCACATTGCAGCACGATCAAGGCCGCCGGTGAACACCCGGTAAGTTTTCGGATTTCAGACACCTCACTCTAGTCCCATCAAACGCCTGGCTTGCCCTGTTGGCAAGGTCAGATTTCGACCGAATAATCCTCGCAGATCAATACCACCGGCTGCCCCCGGCAGCGCGTTAAAACCAGCGTACAGGACCCCGTCCCTTTCAACTTTAATTTTGACAGCAGCTCTTCCGGCGTGACGGCGCTGCCGCGTTTTTTGACCGTGATGCGGCCAATCTGCCGGGCTTGCAGATAAGCCCGCAGCTTTTTGAGGTTAAACGGCATCCAGTCCAATACGCGCCAGGCGCGCGTCCAGGGTGAATCCGGGCGGGTTTCGGTGGTGAAGTAGGCGATGCTTGTGTCGAGCAGAGCGCCGCCGAAAAGCGCCGCCGCATCCTGCACCAGCCCGGCGCGGATGAGAGCCGGATCGGGTTCGACCAGCCACGCGCGCGGGGGACACAGGGGGACTTCCGCGTGTAGGGGCGGCTGCTGCCAGTGATAAACCTGGCCGTTCGCCAGCAGGGTCGCGCGCGTGCCGGTTAACCCCGCGCCCAGCCATAACACGGCTTCTTTCAGATCGCCCTCAACCGAGATGAATTCCACCGCGCCGCCATAAGCGGCCACCTGCGCCAGATTCAGCCCCGGCGAAAGTTTGACGATGATGCGCCTGTGTTTCCAGCCGCGCAGGGTGGAAAGCGGCGGCTGGTAATGTTCCACGTCATGGATGCGCCGCCCCTGTTCATCCCGGCGCGCCGGGTCGAAAAAAACCACTTCGGCGTCCGGCAGCCCCTGTCGCACGTCCGCCGTCTCGAAATGCGCGTCCAGGCCGAGCGCCGCCGCGTTGTGCCGCGCCATTGCCACCCGCAGCGGGTCAATATCCAGCCCGTGTACGGATGTACCCGCCGCCGCAAAGGCCAGCGCGTCCGCACCGATGCCGCAGCCGGCGTCCACCAGCGAACGCGCCGCCACCTGCCCCGCGCGGTAACGGCGCACCAGTGGGTCGCTGGCCTGCTCCAACGCGGCGCGGGTGAACAGCAGCCGGCGGGCGTCATCCCCGAACTTGTCCACTGCGTCCCGGCGCAAGCGGGCTATCTCCAGCGCGGCGCGGGCATGGGCCGCCGGGTGAGTTTTCCGCAGCGTTGTTAAAAGTCTGAGCGTATTGGACTCGTCCAGGTTTTCGCCGGCGAGGTCGTGCAGCAGGCGCGCCCCTGCTGGGGCGGTCAGAAAAGCGAGGTCATCGAGGGAAAGGGTCATTTAACCGACGATGAATGCTAAACACGAATGAAGCGGCTGCCGGTCATTCGTCGGGCGCTTCGGCGGCGGTGGGGTCAACCGGCAGGAAAATCAGGGTGTTGGTGTTCACCAGATCGTCGGTCGGGTTCAGCATGACCGGATGCGGCCAGCTGCGCACCACGTCCCAGCGATATTTGGCGATTTTGTTCACCCCCTGGACGCGCCCGGAAACCACCGCCGGCTGCATGAAAGCCACCGCCCTGGGCAGGCTGCTGAAGGCCACCAGCACGGTTTCGGCATCACCGGCCACAGCGGCGGCGCTCCACTCAACGAGTTCTTCCGGTTGAAGCGCCCAGACGGGTTTATTCGGCGACTGCTGCACCAGCAGATAAACGTAATGTCCGGCGCGCGGCGCCTCCTCAGGGATGGCGGCGCGCACCCGGTCGGCGGGATGCGCCTCATCGGGGTGCGGTTTTTCGCCGCGCATCAGCACCCCGACCGGCGCGGGGGTTTCGGCTGCCGCTTCCACCAGGATGCGGGTGTACCCTGCCGATTCCAGCGCCCGCACCAGCGCCTCGCCGGGACGCCCGGCCAAGCTGGCAATAATCAACCTCCCGCCGGGGCGCAGCGCGTCCAGAGCAGCCCGCAGCAGGGCCGCATTCGGGGCGCAGTCGTAAGCCGTCACCGCGTCGGCGCAGCCGGGTTCGACCGCCCAGGCGGGCGGGTCGCCGACCGTTACAATGTCCAGGTCGCTGCGCATCTCGGCCAGCGCCGCCGCCCGGCCATGCAGGTCAAGCACGCGCAGCGTCGCGCCGGCGGGCGGCAGATGCCGGGACATCGCTTCGATCAACCGGGGTTTCAGCGGCGAGTCGGCCATCAGGGGCGGTTCGCCAGTTCGTCGCGGGCGGCTTGGATCAAGGCGGTGAATTCCTGCCAGTCTTCCGGCAGAAAGTTCAGCGTCGCCTGCGCCAGTTCAAGATAATAAAATTCGTCTTCGTCGCCCGCTTCCGGGGTGGAAATCGCCATGTTGTCGCTTTCCAGCGAAGCGTCCGGGTCGCCGGCACGCGCAGCCATCAGCGCCAGCAGTTCGTCCCATTCCTCGCGGAACAGGTGCGCCGTCACCTGACCCAATTCGATATGAAAGCTGGTTTCACCGTCCGGCTCGTGCGAAATCCAGATGATGTAGTTTTCGGTGGCAACCAGTTCTTCGGTATGTATCTCGTCAGGCATGGTCTTCGTGTCTGCTACCTTTCTTGTGTACAAGAGTACTCATCCAGGTTGTTCCTGCTTCATCCAGGCGTGCCGCCTGCCCAAAGGCAGTGGGTCTGACCACCTGTCCACAGGCGTTTTACGTCTCGTCGTAGCCACTACCGCGATGGCGCAAGTCGCTTACAGACCGCTTGCGCTCAGTCGTAATGCTTCGTTCAAGATGTTAATTGCTGCGTTCCAGTCCCGGTCAAGCGTGAAACCGCAGTCGGGACACACGAACGTGCGTTCAGACAGGGGCAGTTCGTCCCTGACATGTCCGCAGCACGAACAGGTCTTGCTTGATGGGGAGAAGCGCCCAACCTGCTGCACCGTGCCGCCTCGTGCCGCAACTTTTGTCGTCAGGAAGGTCGTGAACCGTCCGAAAGCGGCATCTCCCAACGCTTGCGCCAGCGCATGATTCTGCATCATGCCCTTGACATGCAGGCTTTCCATGCCGATGAAGCCGTACTGCTGTGCCAACGCGGTCGTTGCCTTGTGCAGCATATCGTCGCGGATACAGGCGATTCGGTAATGCAGTCGCGCCAGTTTGCGCCGCGCTTTCTCGCGGTTGCGGCTGCCCATTTTCTTACGGCTCAGGGATTGACTCAGTCGCCTGACCTGGCGCAAGAGCGACCGCAGCGGCTTTTGGTTCTCAAACACACCGCCATCGCTCAATGTCGCCAGGCGGTTGATACCCAGGTCAATCCCAATTGCCTGATCGTTGACCTGCTTGGGCAGGTCGGGCATCTCCACCTGAATACTGACGAACCACCAATCCGCTGTGCGCGTGATGTGCGCCGACAGGATTTTGCCATGAAAGCGCAGCGGTTCAGCCATGTTAACCAGGCCGAGTTTCGGAACTTTCAGCCAGTGTCCCGACACGTCAAACTTGTCGTTCGACAGATAAAAGCCCTCCCGGCTGCGTTTTTTGGCCTTAAACTTCGGGAAGCCGACCTTGCGACCCGCCTTCCGTCCCTCAAAGAAGTTCTTGAAGGCTGCTGCCAAGTCCATGAACGCGCCTTCGACGGCACACTTTGTAACCGCGTAGACCCAGGGGAACTGCTCGCTTTTGATGGCGTTGAACTGTTTTTTCAACGCCAGTACCGACGGTTTTTCCCCTGCCTCGTACTGACGCTTCCATTCTTCCAGCCCCCAGTTAAAGACAAAACGGCGTGTGCCGGCGGCATGGGCAAAGCAGGTCGCTTGCTCAGGTGTTGGGTTGAGACGGATGCGGTGGCTGCGAATCATCCGTCAATGCCTCCTTTAGTGCTTTGCGATAATTACGCAGTCCGTAGAGCCGACTGCTGAAGCAGCGAAGGATGGTCAATAGACGACCACTCTGCGACGTTCGGGTCAAAACACCTGCCCCCGCAGTTGTGACAGGTGTTTTTCGGTGTATACCCTGCGATTTGTGACGGTTGGATCTGCGATTAGCACACCTTCTCTGTCCCACCGCTGCGGTGTTCGCACGGATACACCAACGACTTTTGCGAATTCGCCTGCTGAATATGTACTCATGATGAGTACATTATAGCACATCTGGCTGCATTAAGTCAAGCTAGATCGTGTCTCCTTAGCCAGTCGCGGACCTGGGTGGTGAAGCTGCGAAGCGGCTCGCCCCGGAAAAACCGCCGCATCGGTTCGGGTTGGGCGCGCCAACGCGCGCTCAGATACGCCTGCTGCCGTTCGCGCCAGGCGCGAAAACGTTCGGCCTGCCAGGCTCGCCGCACGCCGGAGACGACCCACCGGCTTCCGGCCTGCCCCCGCCGCACCAGCGCCGAGTTTTGCAGGGGCGGATAGGTCGGGCGCGGTTTTGGCGGCGGAAATGGGTCCTGGTCGAGCAGTTTCCCGTACATATATTGCCCCAGAATGCGCAGGCTGGCAACCGACGGCGCGGCCAGGATGACGCCCAGCGCCCCGGCCAGGCTGGCCCCGATGATGACGGCCACGATGACGACAAACGGATGCAGGTTCAGGCTGCCGCCCATAATGCGCGGCACTAGCACAATCGCCTCGACGTTCTGCAAAATCGCCCAGACGATCACGACCACGATGGCGAACGGCGCGCCTTCCAGAAACGGCAGGGTGGCCGATTGTGACGACAGCGCCAACAGCGCCGCCGGGAAAATCGCCAGCCCCGACCCGATGCTGGGGATGAATTCCAGCAGGCCGGAGATGACGCCCAGTATGACCGGATTCGGTACACCCAGCAGCGTCGCCACCAGAAACACCGTGATACCCATCACCAGGCTAAGCGTAAGCTGGCCGCGCAGGTAAGCGTTCCACACCTGGCCCAGTTCGTATAAAACGCGGCGCAAGTCGTTGCGGTAGCTGCGCGGCGTGGCCTCGACCAGATGCCCGATGAACACCGCGCCGTCGCGGATGAGGTAAAACATCATCGAAAGCAGGAAGATGATGTTGACGATTGCCGTCAGCGCGCCGCCCAGAAAGCTGAAAGCTGGCAGCGTGAGCGTGTTAATGAACGATTGTGTGGCCTCCACCAGATTAAGGTCCTGAAGCCGCAGCACGTCTTCGTTGCCCGGCGTGCCGGTAATCTCGCGCAGGCTGTCCAGGGGGATAAACGGCCTGCCGTTGATGATGATCGGTTCGCCGTTAAACGTGAGCGGCTGGCTGAGCGCGCCTTCCAGCGTTTCGCCCAGGTTTTCCAGCAGGGGTGGGATGCGGCTGCCGAACTCCTCGAACTGGTTGGTGATGGCCGGCACAACAACCAGAATTAAAACGATGATAACCGCGATCACAACCGCGAACGTCACCAGCACCGACAGGCCGCGATGCGGTCGCCGCGCCAGCGGGCCAAACGCCAGCACGCGCGCGTCAATCCACTGCGCCAGCGGCGTGAGCAGATAAGCCAGGATGACCGCTACGATCACCAGCGGGATCGTCTCGCTGAACCGCAGCAGCGCCAGACCGATAATGAGCGCGATGGAGAAAGCGACGATACGTTTGGTACGCCCCGTCCAGGCCGGGGAAGTGACCGGAGGCGGAGAAGGATTCACGGCCTTTGCATCCCCTATATCAGCTAACATATATATACACGACAGCGGCACGTGCGTTGCGCAGCACAACGCAATTCTAACACGCCGCTTATGTTGCCCCATCGAGGGCGGCGTGGGGTGATGGCATTAAAATCTGCTTTGGGTTCACAACCATCTGACAACGGATTTGTGGTGCAGGGACACGGTGCTGCCGTGTCCCCATTTGCCTCTCTTATCTACTTATCTACCGGCGGTTACGGTCGCCGCCGCCGCCATAACGATCACCACCGCCGCCGCGCCGCTCGCCGCCGCGCCGCTCGCCGCCACCGCGC